>CAJXMX010000330.1 GCA_913056355.1 uncultured Opitutales bacterium | reverse complement strand
AGCCGGTGGTGGAAAACATCCTGCAGGAGGTCTGCTTCATCAAGCAGGAGAACAAACTGGCCCTGCTCATGGGCTATCTCCGCGGACAGGGGGATCGCTCCGGAGACCACTCGACGATCGTCTTCACCCGGACCAAGTACGGGGCGGAAAAACTTTCCAAGCAGCTCGGACGTCATGGCTTCCAGGCCGACGCCATCCACGGGGACAAGTCCCAGGGAGCCCGCCAGAGGGCCCTGGAGGGATTCCGTTCAGGCAAGGTTCCGGTCCTCGTGGCCACCGACGTGGCGGCCCGCGGGATCGACGTGCGCTCCATTTCCCTGGTCGTCAACTTCGACCTGCCGGAACAGGCGGACAGCTACGTGCACCGGATCGGGCGGACCGCCCGGGCCGAGCGCCATGGCAACGCGGTCAGCTTCTGCACCATCCGCGAGGTGGGCCAGCTGGCCCAGATCGAAAAGTACATCGGGCGCAAGATCGAGGTCGACACCCAGCACCCCTTCCACGATGCGGAGGCGGCCGACCACTCCAGCCATCATTCCCATCGTCCGCACAAGCAGCAGGGCAAGTTCCAGCGTCGCGGAGGCCCCCGGAGGGGCAACAGCTTCGGAGGAAACGGCAAGCCTTTCCATGGCCGGCGCGGCAAGTTCGGCGGTCCCGCAAAACGCGCTTCCGGCAAGGGCCGGGCACGATAATTGGATTGTCCGGGGGATCGCCGGCGGTTAAGGTCGGTGAATGTCAATCCATGCAAGGTTAACCCTGATCCTGCTGCTGACCGGATTCCTGCCTGGAACCCTGCCGGCCGGGGCGTCCACAGCCATTCCCGAAATGAATTCCGACAAAGCCGCCGCCATCCTCCTGTCCGTCGACCAGGCCTTCAGTGACCGGGCCACGGAATCCGATATCCCAACCGCCTTCCTGGAATACGCCGCGGACGATGCGGTCATGTACCGCAACGGCATGGAACCGGTGACCGGCAAGAAGGCCATCGCCGCCCTGCTCTCCGGGGAGGCCGGTGCCCGCCTGGTCTGGAAGCCCCTGGCCGCCGATATCGCAGCCAGCGGGGACCTGGGCTACACGCGCGGCAGCTTCACCTACCACACCGCGGCCGGCGAGGATGGCTCCCCGCCCAAGGGTCCCTACCAGGGCTACTATGTTTCCATCTGGAAGCGCCAGGCCGACGGTTCATGGAAATGGGTCTTCGACAGCGGGGTGACTTCCAAACTTCCTTGAATTTGCATTGCCGATTTCAGGGATTTTCAATTCCGTTCCTGAAAATGCATATCCGCCGCGGGCGCCCTACAGATCTGGCTCGTTTGATGGAACTTGAAGCGCAAAGCTTCGAGGAGGAAAGGCGTGACTCGGAAAAGGTCTTCCGGCACAGCCTGGCCAGTCCGCACCAGGAGGTCTGGGTCCTCACCGAAAACCGGCAGATCCTCGCCTCCCTCTTCCTGCGCTTCCATCCCCGCACCTGCCGGGTCCACTCCATCGCCGTCGACCGGGCCGCCCGAGGCCGGGGCCTCGGCTTCAAGCTGATGGAACTGGCCCACCGGAGGGCCCGGAAAAACGGCTGCCGCCGGATGAGCCTGGAGGCCGACGCCCGCAACAACGCCCTCCTCTCCTGGTACGAATCCCTCGGCTACAGGCGCACCAGCCTCCTCAAAAACTACTACGCCCCCCGCTGGAACGGCTACCGCCTGACCCGCGATCTACAGGCGGGACGCCTGTAATCCCTGCGACCTTAGTCCTTAGCCCTTAGCCCTTAGTCCAAACCCATGCCCATCACCAACATCATCGTGGTCGACAACCCCGCCCGCTGGAATTTCCAGGTCAAGGACGTGGAGATCATCGCCGCCAAGGCCTACCTGGCCCCGACCAGCACCCAGAGCTGGCCGGAAGCGCGGGTTTTCAACCTCTGCCGGAGCTATGCCTACCAGAGTGTCGGCTACTACGTCTCCCTCCTGGCGGAGGCCCGGGGCCACCGGGCCCTGCCCAGCGTGGCCACCCTGCGGGATTTCAAGTCCCTGCCCATCGCCCGCTCCCTGGGCCTGGATATCGAGGAAATCATCCAGAGCAGCCTCAAGGACCAGACCAGCCACAAGTTCGACCTCGAGGTCTACTTCGGCCAGACCCTCGACCGCCGCTACGCCAGGCTGGCCACCCAGATTTACCGGCTCTTCCCCTCCCCCCTCCTGCGGGCCCAGTTCATCAAGCAGGACCGCTGGCTCCTGAGCTCGGTGGCCCCCATTTCCATTTCCCAGCTGCCGGATGCCGAACGGGAGCAGATCGCCTCCTTCGCCCAGGATTACTTTGGCCGGAAACACGTCCACAAGGCGCCCAAACAACGTTTCCTGTACGACATGGCCATCCTCGTCAATCCGCACGAGGAGAATCCGCCTTCCAATGCCGCGGCCCTGAAGAAGTTCACCGCCGCCGCCCGCGAAGTGGGGTTCTACGTCGAGACCATCACCACCAACGACGCCGACCGGATCAGCGAGTTCGACGCGCTCTTCATCCGGGAGACCACCTCGGTCAACCATCCCACCTACCGGCTTTCCCGGCTGGCCCATGCGGAAGGACTGATTGTCATCGACGATCCCTGGTCGATCCTCCGCTGCGCCAACAAGATCTTCCTGGCCGAGTCGCTGGCCCGGGCCAAGGTCCCCTCCCCCAGGACCTGGATCCTGACCAGCGACGACCTGCGTCATGAGAGGCTGGATACACTTCCCATGCCCTGCATCCTCAAGGTGCCGGACGGGGCCTTCAGCATCGGGGTCCGCAAGGTCGAGTCTCGGGAGGAGCTGAAGGGCCAACTGGAGGCCATGCTGAAATCCTCGGAACTGGTCCTGGCCCAGGAATTCGCCCCCAGCGAGTACGACTGGCGGATCGGGATCCTCGACCACCAGCCGCTCTACGCCTGCAAGTACTTCATGGCCGCCGGGCACTGGCAGATCTACAACTGGTCGGCCCCCAACGAGGATGACAAGTCCGGGGACAGTGAAACCATGCACGTCGAGTTTGCCCCGCCGGTGGTTATCCAGACCGCCCTCAAGGCGGCCCGCCTGATCGGGGACGGGCTGTACGGGGTGGACCTCAAGCAGATCGGGGACAAGGCCATGGTCATCGAGGTCAATGACAACCCGAACATCGACCACGGCATTGAGGACCGGGCCCTGGGAACGGAGCTGTACCGGCGCATCGCGCGTTCCTTCAGGCGGCGCATCGAGCAGGCCCGCAGCTAGTTGAGCGCATCATTACGGCCCGGCAGGCTTTACAGGAACGCGGGCAACGCTACGTTGGGCGTATGTCTGCCAGCGAATTGCATCCCACGTCCGGATTCTCCAACGCCGAGGAACAGGCCAATGCCATCACGCACGGGATTGGCATCCTGCTCAGCATCGCCGGGCTAAGCGTGGCCGTGGTCCTGGCCGCCCTGCACTCGGATGCCTACCTGATCACCGCCTCGGCCATCTACGGGGCGACCCTGCTCATCCTGCACAGCTCTTCCACGCTCTACCATGCCGCCCGGGATCTGCGCTGGAAGAAAGCATTCCTGGTCGCCGACCACAGTTCCATCTACCTCCTGATTGCCGGGACCTACACCCCCTTTTGCCTGGGACCCCTGCGGGGACCCGCCGGCTGGTCCCTCTTCGGGATCATCTGGGGACTGGCCCTGGTCGGCATCCTGCGCGAGATTTTCCGCCCGCAGCGCGGAACCTGGCTCTCCACCGGCATCTACCTGGCCATGGGCTGGCTGGTCCTGGGATTCATATTTCCGCTGATCCGGGTCCTCTCCACCACCGGACTGGTGCTGCTCCTGGTCGGTGGCATCCTCTACTCGATCGGGGTCGTCTTCTACCGCTGGCATTCGCTGAAATACCACCACGCGGTCTGGCACCTCTTTGTCATGGGAGGCGCCACCAGCCAGTTCCTGGCCGTCCTGACCCTGCTCAAATAGCAGGGTCGCCCGGACCCTCCTCCTTCGGCTCCCCGGACTCCTTCTTGATCCGCTCCAGTTCCAGCGGGTGCTCGGTCTCCATCTCCTCCTCGGACATGCGTCCGGTCAGCCAGGAGAGGTTCATCGGATAGACGTCCGGGTTGAAGATGACGAAGTAGAAGTGCCAGACAATGATCGACAGGGTGGCCAGCACGGCTTCGTAGAAATGGATGGTGCGGCTGATGTCGAAGCCCAGCTTGGTCAGCAGGCCGATGGTGGTGTTCTCGTACCAGAGAAGGAAACCGGTGATGGACATGACCAGGCTGCCCCAGATGAGGGCCCAGTACTCCGCCTTCTCCATATAGCTGAAGCGGGCAAACTGCGGGCGCTTCCTGCTCAGCCCGAGATTGAAGCGCAGGATGCCGATCATGTCGCGGACATCCTTGACCCGCGGCCAGAGATCACGGATCAGCTGCCTTCCTCGGGCGGTGCCGGCCAGGTAGACGATATGCCAGATGCCGGCCAGGCACATGATGACACCGGCAATCCGGTGGGTCACCCCGCGCCACTCGAAGATGTTGCTGTTGAGG
>CAJXMX010000329.1 GCA_913056355.1 uncultured Opitutales bacterium | reverse complement strand
GGCTGGTCCCGGGCCGTTGAATTCATCCATACCGGGCCCAAGGCAGAATCCCGGGCCTTGTTTTCCGGGCTCCGGGACATGTCCAACGGCTGGCAGTACCTTCCTTGGTTCGGTTGCTTCCTGGACGACAAGTTCCCCTGGATCTACCACGCGGACCATGAGTGGCTCTACATCAAGCCCCGGCTGGAGGAAGGCGGGGTGTACCATGTGCTGGATGCCAACCTGGGGTGGCTCGAAATCGACCCCCGGACTTATCCGGCCCTCCGCAGCCTGGAAAAAGGGGAAAGCTGGAGGTTTCTCCAGCGCGACAAGGGCACCCGCACTTTCCGTGACGAAGCCAGCGGCAGGGAGTTTACGGCCGAAACCAACCGGCCGGAACATCTCCGGAAATTCAACTCCAGCGGATCCGGGGAGCAGGCCTAATTCCCGGACGGGGGAGGCGGGGCGCCACCGGACGGCGGGGCCGGGGGACCACCGGAAGGCGCCTCGGTATCGGGGGGGGACAGGTCCTGTTCCGGGGGCAGCTCGGTGGGCTGGGTTAATCCGATGTCGCGCCTGGAACGGGAACGCGGGGTGGAAATGGAGACCGGCGAATTCCCGTCCGGACGCGAGGTGCGGACCGCCCGTGAGATCGGGGATCCGGAGCTCCGGCTGCGGGAGATGGAACTGCTGCTGGGCCGCACGATGGCCCGGCGAGGCGTTGACGTGCTCCGTTGGGTCGCCGCGGTCCGTGAGGCGGGGGCGGTCGCGACCGGGGTGCCGCTGACCTCGGGCAGGTCCTGCAGGTCGAGCCAGGTTTCCCCGCTGGCACTGGACAGGAGCAGCCGGTCGCTGTCGCTGTTGTAGGAAACCGGCTCCAGGCCGTCCTTTTCCTGGCCGACCAGAAGCCAGAGGAACTTGCTGCTGCGGCGGTCCTTGAACAGGACATGGGTGGATCCGGAAAACTCGTACACCGCATGAAATTCATAATCCCCGGAGCTGGTCGAGGCGGAAGCGGGACCCGCTTCGGCGTCGCCCTCGTTGAAGCCCGGCCAGATGAACGGGCTGCGCTCCACCAGGCTCAGGTCGCCCTCCAGCGGCCAGCAAGCCAGTGAACCCGCAATCAGCGGCATGATCCAAGCCTTCTTCACCTTGCCCTCAGCTTTTCCGATCCGACCGGATCAATCAAACCTTCTTGAATGATTTTTCCAGGGCTTCGGCCATGCGGTCGAGGTCCTCGAAGCTGTGCAGGGCCGAGACGGCCGTGCGGAGCAGGTCCTTGCCCGGGGGCACTGCCGGCGGGATGGACATGACGGTGAAGATCCCCGCTTCCATCAGGCTCTTCCAGATCCCGTAGGTACGCTCCTTGCTGCCGATAACGATGGGAACCGCCGGGGTCTCGCTGTTCCAGGTGTTGACCCCGATGTGGTTCAGGAGGCGCTTGTAATAACGGGTGTTCTCCCAGAGCCGCTCCCGGTATTCCGGATTGGTCTGGAGAATTTCCAGGCTGGTCCTGGCAAAGGCGGCCTGGGCCGGGCTGATGGCGGCACTGAAGATGGCCTGCTTGGAATGCGAGCGGGCATACTCCACCACGGCCCTGGAGCCGGCCAGGAATCCTCCCGTGCTGGCCATCGACTTGGACAGGCTGCCGCAGATGACGTCGACATCATTGGTCCGGTCAAGATACCCCACCGTGCCCTGGCCGCGGTCCCCGAGGACGCCCAGTCCGTGGGCGTCATCCACCACGATGAAGCAATTATGGGGCCGGCAGACCTCGATGATCTCCTGCAGGGGGGCGATGTGGCCTTCCATGGAATAGACTCCCTCCACGACTACCATCTTGGGAATTTTGCGGTTCTCGGTAATCAGGATGTCCTGCAGGTCGGAGGGATTATTATGCGAGAAACGCTCCACTTTGACTCCGGAAACGATGATCCCCGACCAGAGTGAGCTGTGCACGTTGCGGTCGACCAGGATCAGGTCCCCCTTCTGGGTGAAGGTCGCCACGGCGCCCATGCAGGCCAGGTAGCCGGCACTGGTCACCAGGGCATCCTCCTTGCCGAGAAAAGCCGCCAGGGCCTCCTCCAGCTCACGGTGATAGGCACGGGATCCGTTGGCCAGACGCGATCCGGTGGTGCTGCTGCCCCACTTGTCCATGGCCTGTTTGCCGGCCTCGATCACCTTCGGGTGAAAGGTCAGGCCGAGGTAATCGTTGCTGCTCATCATGAGCATTTCCCGGCCGTTGATCCAGATTTTGGATCCCTTCTGCCCGTCGAAGTGATAGTACCAGGGATTGTACTTGAGACGGGCCTTGGTAGCCTCATCCTGCGTGCAGCGCTGCAGGATGGAGTTCATCGGGCGCAAGGGGTTTCGAAGATTAAAAGAGGTCGCCAAGGTAATGCTCCGCTTGAGGGATTGAGTTGTTTGGTTGATAGGCTGCGTCGAACATAGGTTCAACACGGGCGCGACGGTAAAAGTTACAAAAACAACCTAGCACAAAGCGGTCCAAGATTCTTTCCAAGGTAAAAATTGGCCTCGATCCACTCCCGGGCCCCGGCGCGGCAGGCGAGCAGGGAATCCGTATCGGCAAGGGCTTCCAGGACCAGGCCGGCGCGGGGACGGTCCTCCCAGAGGTAACCCGTACGGCCGTGGCTGACCGCCTCTTCCACACCGCCCACCCGGGTCGCAAAAACCGGCAGGCCCCAGGCCATGGCCTCGGCAATGGCGTTGGGCAGGCCGGCCCGGTCGCCGCGCCGGTCCACCCGCCCGGTAAAGAGAAAAAGGTCATTCCTCCGGTAGGCCTGCTCCACCTCACTGTAGGGCCGGCGGCCGAGGAACCGCACCATCCCGTCCAGGCCGGCCTGGCGGACCGCCTCTTCCAGGCGTGGGCGCTCCGGACCGTCCCCGACCCATTCGACTTCAAAACGGAGCCCGGCCTCCCGGAGGCCGCGGAAGAGGTCGATTTGCCGGTCGAAGCCCATCTTCTCGACCATGCGGCCGACACTGAGGAGGCGCACCGGCGATCCGATGGGACGGGCTTCCGGGAAAGGCGGCAGCTCGGTCAGGCCACGGCGGACCAGTAGGATTTTCTCCTCCGGCACTCCCAGCTCGGCCAGGCGGGCCTGCCCGGCCCGGGTGGAGGTGCGGACGAAGGCGGCCCGGCCGGCCTTGGCCCGGATCCAGCCGTCGCCCCCTTTCTCAAATAGATCGTAGGCATGCCCGGCGAAGGAGAAGGGGTTTCCCGTAAGCTCATGCAGGACCATCCCGGCCATGGCCGGGGCGGAAGCCCAGACCGCATGGAAATGCAGGGGCCCGGAACGCTCCCAGCGCCGGGCCCGCCGCAATCCATAGGAAGCGCCCAACAGGTTCTCTGCCCAGTTGAGCCAGCCGGAGGAGCGCGGGAGCAGGAGCTGGCCCAGCAGTCCCAGGGTCACCCGGGGGCGGCGCAAAAGCCAGTACGGGAGCCAGAGCAGTCCGGCCAGGGCGCCGGCGAGGCCGTTGGTCTCCACCGCCTGACCCTCAAATCGGGCTTCCCCCCGCCAAAGCGAAACCAGCTGCAGGGGCCGCTGCTCCTGCTGGAGGCCGCGCACCTCCCGCTGGAGGAAGGTTTCCGAGAGGACAGGAAAGGTCGTAAAAAGGAGAACCGCCTGGCGAGAGGCGGACTCGCCGGCCGCGTTCATCCGGATCAGGTCCCGGACTTGCGGCGGATGACCATCTCCCCGCTGCTGATGTCAACGGATTCAAGGTTCTGCAGGTCTTCCCTCAGCCAGGCCGTGTCCGGGAGGGCCTCGAACTGCTTCCAGATGGAGGAATTAACCAGGTCCCGGTAGCCGGGAAGCGATCCCACCGGGGCCGTTCCCAGGGTGCCCTTTTCGGGAACAAACACCACTCCGTCCTTTCCGTTGGATTCAAATTCACCCACCACCACGTACATGAAACTGCGCCCCTTCACGAGCTCGTCCATGAAGACCTCCGTGGCGATCTGCAGCTTGCCGTCCAGGAGCTTGAAATTGGTCTCCCCGAGGGTCAGGTGGAACTTGTCCTTCCAGCTGGATTCGGCCTCGCTGCCGGGAGCCGGCTTCTCCGCCTTGAGGCGCTCCTGGCTCCATTGATTCAATTCCTCCTCGCTGAGGGAAAGCCGGTCCACGGCGCCGGACTTCCAGGCATCCTCCTTGGCTTCCCAGGCGGTCCGGCCCGCCCGGTCCCCCTTGACGTACCAGACGGTGCCCGGCTCGACCTTTTCAGGATCCGGCGCCTTGCTGAGGATTTCAGCCGGCTGGGAAATCAGGCTGCCCAAGGCCAGGGCCTTGCCGAGGATGAAACACAATATGCCCACGAAAATAACGGAAATCATCCGCGGACCTGCCGCATCTTTGTTTTTGCTCATGGTTCGATCAACTGGTGTGAAGTCTCCTTGATTGATCTCTGCAATAGGTAAAGCCACTCGCCGAAGCAAGCGCCGAAGTGATCCCGCCTCTCCCAGGCGCCGTATTCCGGGGTCGGGAAGGTGTGTTTTATCCTTTTTTAACCCGCCAGGCCCTCAGCCGTCGGATTTGGCGG
>CAJXMX010000328.1 GCA_913056355.1 uncultured Opitutales bacterium | reverse complement strand
ATGACGCAGCAGCGCCTGCCCGGAGACCGCCTCCAGGTAAAGGCGTCCCAGGTCTTCGCGGACAATACGCCGAGCCGCCCGGTGCTCCGCCCGGGCCAGGTCCAGACGGGCCGCGGATTCGTCGGAACGGGCGTCTTCCTCGAACAAATTGGGGATGGGAAAGCGCAGTGAGACAAAGGTCTGGTCGCGGGTGCCGGGCCGCTCATCATTACCGATCCGCAGTTCCGGGTCTTCCCAGACCACACGCTCCTCCGACCGAAGCCTGCGGGCCTCGACATCCGCCTCGGCACGCAGCAGGGCGGGGTGGTGGGGCGTGGCCTCGACCAGCCATTCCTCGAGGGTCAGGCGGCGTGATTCAGCCGACTGACCGAAAAGGGGCAGGAAAATGACGGCCAGCAGGATGTGCCAGCGGTAGTTCACGGTTTCCAGCCTCCGAAAAGCGAATTCCAGAGCATTTCCTTGCGGGGCAGGTAGACCACGACACTGGAACCCGGGGGCAGGTCGAAGTCCTCAACCGGGACCAGCTCCAGGCGACGTCCCCGGACCACCCGGTTGGGGATGGGGCTAGCCCGGTCGGCCAGGGCCTGGACATTGGGCGAGATGGAGACAATCCGGGCCTCGATCCGTTCGCCCCCGATCGCCGGTTCCATTTCCACGACATCCCCGACGGCGATGGGCCGGGTGTCGGATTCGTTCATGAAGGCCAGGATGCGGGCGGGTTGCCGGGTGATGATCTGGACCACGGTTTGCCCGGTCTCCACCACCTCGCCCGGTTGCCTGCGGATCTCCGAGACGATACCGGCATTGCCGGCTTTCAGGAAGTGGGCGGCCCGGCGCTGGTTCATTACCTGCAGGCGGCCGGACTGGTTGAGATCCCGTCCCTCGGGAGGCAAAACCGTTTCTCGAAGGTGTTCCAGTTCCGCCAGGTCGCGTCTCACCTCCCTCTCAAACTGCGGATAGTAGTCCAGACGTTGCCGGAGGACGGCCACGCGGGCGCGTATCTCGACAAAGTCCTCACGGGTGGCGAAGCCGTCCGCGACCAACGCTTCCATTTGGCTGAGCTCCTCCTGGTAGACTTCCAGCTCCGTCCGGTCCTCCGCTTCATCCAGGCGCAGTTGCCGGAGCTCTTCCTCAAGGCGCTGGGAAGCTCCGCGGAACTGGCGGATATCCTCGGCCTGCCGGCTCATCAGGGATTCCTTCAGGGCCGCAATTTCCTGGTCAATGAGGACTGTGTCCAACTCGGCGACCACCTGGCCGGCCTGGACCTCTTCGCCGGGCCGGACCAGGACCTGCTTGAGGTAGCCGTCCTCCAGGGGACCGACGGATTCCGTGACCACCTCGACCATGCCGTTGATGCGCATGTATTCGCCGCCATGGTTGTAGAGCCAGACCGCGACAACGGCCAGGATCAGCCAGACCAGGACCGGCCAGCGGCGGACCATGCGGCGCCACCAGACTCGGTGCATCCGGCGGACAGGGGTGATGTTCTGCTCACTCGACATCAGATTTCCACGGTTGAGCGTTGCATGATCAGGCTGACCTCGGAAAGCAGCTCCATGGATTCAACCGAACTGACCAGGTCGGTCTTGAAGGTGGGATCAATCAGGCGGACCTGGTAGGCGTATTCCAGGAATTCCCCCTGCGGACCTTCGCGCAGGGAGACCAGCTCCGCCGACTGGGTGAATTGCTGGAAGATATCCTTTAAGTCATGCTCGATGCGGTTGCCACTGGGAGCGGTGAACCGCAGCAGTCCCTCGAAGGAACGGCGGGAGGAAAACGGGGACCAGTGCAGGTAGTAGGCGGTCAGGGAGAAAAAGGCGGTGCCGACAATGCAGACCATGAAGACCTGGGCACCGGCGGCGATCCCTACAGCCAGACTGGCGAAGAGGAATATGATGTCCCGCGGGTCGCGGATCGGGGTCCGGAATCGAATCAGGGCCAGGGCCCCGAGGATTCCCAGCCCGCGGGCCAGGTTGTTCCCGATGGCGATGATCATGATGCAGGAGACGACCGAGGCCAGGACGATGGTCTGCAGATACGACCGGGAGTAGGAGAAGCCGGTATGGGTCCGCCGGTAGACGACCGCCAGCAGGCTGGAGGACAGGAAGGCGAAGATCAGGCACAAAAGCACCTGCAGTCCGTTCAGGGAGCGGGCCGGGCCAAAGGAGTCGAATATAGGCTGCATGAAAGAGGGGGATTAGAAGGTACAGTTCTCCGAGGCGTCGGAAAAGGCGAAGCCGCGATGGAGGAGTTCCAGGCGGGTGGCGGTGGCAAACTTGCAGAAGTCGGTCCGGACAAGGTTGAAGCGTTCCATCAACTCGGCCATCCAGGCCGGCTGGTCGGCGGTGCACTTCAACTCGAGGATGAAGGAAGGGTAGTCGCGACCCGTGGCAATGGCGCCATCCATGCTTCGCCAGCGGCCGGATCCCGGCAGCGTCCAGTCGCGGGCGGCCTGGTAACGGATCCGGCGGTCGAAGGTGACTCGCGCATAGGCGTCGTTTTCCCCCATGAAACTTTCCCGCTCGTAGCGGATGCGCAGGACCGGACGGGCATTGATCAAGCGGAAGGCGCGTTCGAATTCGGAGAAGGCGACTCTTTGGGAGGGCGCAAGCCCATCCGGCAGCCGGGAACCAAGGACAATGTTCTCCACTTTCCCCCAACCGGGGGCGATGGCGGCCCGGCTTTTGTCGACGACTTCCCCGATCCGCCGCTTGACCTCAAGGAAAAGCGGGGATTCGTCCGGCGGACCATAGCATCGGGCGCGCAGCTTGAAGCGGTTCACCGCCTTGGTCTCGTTCATCAGGTAACAGTCGCGGCGCCAGGTGTCGAAGAAGAGGGTGGAGACGGTGTATTCCCCGGTCACCGGGTCCAGATGGGGATCCCGGGTGCAGAAATTGAGAATGAAATTCCGGATCGCCTCCCTGAGGCGGACATCCACCACGTACTTCATCTCGTACCGGGAAATTCGGTGGTCCGCTTCATGAAAAATATTTGGGGCAGGTCCTAACTTCATTAATATTTCAGCTGAAAGGGAATATCCTTGTTTCGTAAGGCTTCCAGTTTATTCCTGCATAAAGTTTCAGAAAAGTAACACTGCCCAGGCAGTTGATCCCTGTTTTTCATCCCTAATTTCAGACTGCATGCCTTTCCGTTCGACCCTTTTTGCCCTTTTTGCCCTGTGCTTCCTGCCCGCTGCCGCCTCCCTCTCCGGAGCCGTCTTCATTTCCGAATTTGACGCCATCAACAGCGGCATCATCGAGGACGCCGACGAAAACCAGCCGGACTGGATAGAGCTTCGCAACAACGGCGGCTCCAGCGTCAACCTGAACGGCTGGGCCCTCAGCGATGATCCGGCCGATCCCGGCAAGTGGGTTTTCCCCAACGTCAGCATTGCCGCCGGCCAGAATTTGCTGGTCTTCGCCTCCGGGAAGAACTGGCAGATTCCCGGCCTGCAATTGCACACCAGTTTCAAGCTGGATTCGGACGGCGGGGACGTCCTTCTGAGCCAGCCCGACGGATTCGGCGGCTTCACAGTGGTCCACAGCATTCAGGCCTACCCGGGCCAACGGCCGGGAATCAGCTACGGGTATGCCGCTTCCAACCCGGCCGGAATCCCGGGATTTCTGCAGGACCCGACTCCGGGCGCGGTCAACGATCCGCTCGTCGTGCAGGACTTCGTCAAGGACACGGACTTCGATGTGACCCGGGGCTATTATTCGGCCCCCTTCACCCTGCATATCACGAGCGCCACCCCCGGGGCCACGATCCTCTACACCCTCGACGGGAGCGAGCCTACCGGAACCAACGGCACGCAGGTCCCGGCGGCCAGCGAGCTGGTGGCCCCGGTGGCGACGATCCCGGTCACGACCACCACGGTGGTCCGGGCCCGGGCGATCAGGGAAGGCCTTGGAGCGACCAACATTGATACCCACACCTACCTGTTTGCCGCCGATGTCCTGGAGCAGGATGCCTCCTATGTGGACCAGCCTTTTGCCACCTGGGGCCACAGTGGGCCGGACTGGGCCATGGATCCGCGTGTGACCGGCAACGCCAATCCCGAGGACAAGGCCGTCCCGGAAGATTTCTACCGCATTCCCACCGTCTCCCTGGTCATGGAATGGGCGGACCTCTTCGGTGTCAGTGGTCCCGGAATCTATATCGCGGGGGAAGGGATTCCCAAGGAGGCCTCCTTTGAGCTGATCAACCCCGGTGCCGACAAGACCGATCCGGCCCTGTCCCCGGCCGAGCACGGACGCGGGGTGGCTCTGGTCTTTGGCGGATCCAGTACCGAGAAGCGCTGGAAGACCGACAAGCTCTCCTTCCGCTTCAATTTCTGGCAGGACCTCGACAGCGTGGTGTTAGGCGACGAAGCGGTCGGGACCTACGATCGCCTCGTCCTCGACGCCCGCCTGAACAATGTCTGGAACCAGTCCCAGAACTTCGAGCAGCGCCAGTTCGGCGATTATGCGCGGGACGCCGTCCTGACCGACCTGGAGCAGGAGTTGGGCGTGAAGAGCGTCCACAGCCAGCATGTGCACCTCTTCCTGAACGGCCTTTACTGGGGCCTCTACACCCTGCATGAGCGACCGGACAACCACTTTGC
>CAJXMX010000327.1 GCA_913056355.1 uncultured Opitutales bacterium | reverse complement strand
GACCCGGGAGAGGTCGAGTTCCCGGCCGATGGCCGAGCCGGAGATGAACTGGCCCTTGGCGCGAAGAAAGGCAAGCAGTACTTGGGAGTCGAGGTCCATGGCAGTATCAGTTCCAGTCCAGCCCGATGTCTTTCCAGGTGGACTGATGAATGGTGGCACCGGTGGAAATAAAATCGAGGCCGATGGAGGCCAGTTCGGGCAGGGTCTCGAGGGTAATCCCGCCGCTGGCCTCAGTGGCGGCCTGGTGGCCGACCAGACCGACGGCGGCGACCAGGTCGTGGCGGCTGAAATTGTCCAGCAGGAGCACGTCCACGCCGGCTTCCAGCGCGGGCGGAATCTGGTCCAGGTGGTCGACTTCCAGCTCGACGATCATCCCCGGTGATTGTTCCCGGGCCCGGCGGACGAGCCGGGTCAGGGCTTCTCCGGCTGAGGAGGCATCGGCGGCCAGGTGGTTGTCCTTGAGCATGACCCGGTCAAAGAGGCCGATCCGGTGGTTGAATCCGCCCCCGGCGGCCACTGCATATTTCTCAAGGACCCGGAATCCGGGAGTGGTCTTGCGGGTGTCGAGCAGGCGGGTGTGGGAGCCGTCGAGGGCCTCGACATAGGCCCGGGTCAGGCTGGCCACCCCGGAGAGCTTCTGCAGGAAGTTGAGCAGGACGCGTTCCGCCTCCAGGAGGTGCCGGGCCGGGCCGTGGATTTCCCCGAGGGTGGATCCTTCCAGGCAATGGGTGCCGTCGGGGCAGGCGGCTTGAAAGCGTGCCTCCGTGCCGTAGCTGTCGAGGACCATCTGGACCAGCGGCAGGCCGCAGACGACGAGCTCCACCCGGGCCGTCAGGCGGGCGGAAGCCGGTTCATTGCCGGCCTGCAGGACTTTGCTGGTGACATCCCCGTTGACCAGCGGCTTCAAGGCCAGGCCCCGACCGCAAAGGTCCTCGTCGCGGGCCAGCTCGACCAGTTGCCGGAGAGCTTCCGGATCCAGGTCTTCCCAGCCCAGCTGGCGGGCGATGCGGTCGGCGATCCGGGGTGCGCTCATTTGACCTCTCCGTGACCGCGGATGAGGTACTTGTAGGAAGTCAACTCATTGAGCCCCATGGGCCCGCGGGCGTGCAGCTTGTCGGTGGAAATCCCGATTTCGGCCCCGAGGCCGAACTCGAAACCGTCGGTGAAGCGGGTGGAGACGTTCCAGTAGACCGTGGCCGAGTCGACCTCGGTCTGGAAGCGGGCGGCCGCCTCCGGGTCGGCCGTGATGATGGCATCGCTGTGGCCGGAACCATAGGTGTTGACGAAGCGAATGGCTTCCTCGAGGTCCTCGACCACCTTTATGGAGATGATCTTGTCCACGTACTCGGTATGGTAATCCTCTTCCGTGGCGGCGACGTGCGGGATGGCCCCGAAAGCGTCCAGTACCTCGGCCGAGGCCGGGTCGACGCGCAACTCGATCCCCTCGTCCTTGAGGGCCTTGGCCACGTCGGGAAAGATGGTGTTCAGGACCTCCCGGTGAACGACCAGGTTTTCCGCCGCGTTGCAGACGCTGGGGCGCTGGCACTTGGCGTTGACGGTCACCTGGACCGCCATTTTGCGCTCGGCCGCGGCATCCAGGTAGACATTGCAGACGCCCTTGTAATGCTTGATGACCGGCATGCGGGCATTCTCCGAGACAAAGCGGATCAGGCCCTCGCCGCCGCGGGGAATCAGGCAGTGGACGCAGTCGTCCAGCTTGAGCAGGACATTCAGGGCGAAGCGGTCGACGGTCGGGATCAACTGCACGACATCGGATGGGAGGCCGGTTTCCCCGAGGCCCTTGTGAATAATTTTGGCCAGCGCCATGTTGCTGTGGTAAGCCTCGCGGCCCCCGCGGAGAATTGTCGCGTTGCCGCTCTTGAGGCAGAGGACGGCACAGTCGATGGTCACGTTGGGGCGGGATTCGTAGACAATCCCGATAACCCCGATGGGTACGCGCACCTTCTCGATGAGGAAGCCTTTCTTGTGGGTCCGGCTCTCCAGTACCTGGCCGACCGGATCGGGCAGGGCGGCGACCTGCCGCGCTCCCTCGGCCATGGATGCGATCCGCTTCGGGGTCAGCCGGAGGCGGTCCTGCATGGCTTCGCTGATGCCGAGCGAGGCGGCGGTTTGCAGGTCGCGCTCGTTGGCCTCCATCAGAAGCGGTTGCGACTGCGGGGCTTCCAGCAGCTCGGCGATGCGGATCAGGGCCGCGTTTTTGCGTTCCGTGGGGATGGCGGCCAGTTTGCGTGAAGCGACCAGGGCGCGCCGGGCAATGTCCCGGACCGTCTTTTCAACATCGCTTTCATTCATCATGACTGCGGTTCTGGCTCAAAGCTGATCCAAGTGCAAGCGGGAGGTTCACTGTAAATCCGGCAGCACGCGTTGCCAGGTCTCCTCCGGGAGGGCGGCCCCGATGACCTGGACCACCTCGGCGCCGAGACGGGCTCCCCAGTCGGCACAGGTCTCGAGCGGCTTTCCATGGATCCAACCGGTCAGGAACCCGGCCGCCCAGTAATCCCCGGCCCCGGTGGTGTCGACGGCCTTGATGCCGGACACGGCGGGCGCATGGATGACATCCTGTCCGCGGGCCAGCCAGGCGCCCTTGGGGCCGGCCTTGACCACGGCCAGGTTGCAGTACCCGGCCAGCCGCAGGGCCATATCCCCGGCGGGGGCCTCCTCACCGACAAAGGCGGCGGCCTCCTCCTCGTTGGCAAAGACCAGGCTGACATACTCGCTGAGGAGGAGGGGAAGGGAATCGCGGGCGGCCTCGACCACCTCGAAGGAGGCCAGGTCCAGGCTGATCGTGCAGTTGGCCTCCTTGGCGCTGCGCAGCACGGCCATCATCAGGTCCGGGTTGAAGAGCAGGTAGCCCTCGATGTGGGCATGGGAGCAGCCGATAAAGTCGACCGGGGTGATATCCTCCGGGGTCAGCGTGGCGGCGGCCCCGAGATCGGTCCGCAGGGTCCGTTCACCGTCCGGGGTGATCAGCGAGAGGCAACGCCCGTTGGGGATATCGCCATCCTTGAAATGGGTGATGTTCCCGCCGAGGGCCTTCAGCCGCTCGCGGTAGAAGGTGCCGCCCATGTCGTTGCCGGTCTTGCCGATGAAGGTCGTGCGCAGGCCCAGGCGGGTGGCGGCGAAGATGGTGTTGCCGGCGGAACCTCCCGGGGCCTCGGTGTAGGCGCCGGGAAGACCGGCCATCCATTTGCCGATGGTTTCGGCGTCCGTCAGGACCATTCCTCCCTTTTTCCCCCCGACTTGTTCAAGGAAGGATTCCGGGACGTGGGCGAGGACATCGATGATCGGGGAGCCGACACCGACCAGGTCATATGTGGTATTCAGCATGGGGGTATGTCAGTTGAAGTTGGATGCCTCCGGATGATGTACCGCAATCGCTTTCTGGCAATTCATCTATTCGGACACGGCCAGGGAATTGACCAGCAACGGTTCGTCGTCGACCTCGATCAGGATCTGGTAGGCGCCGGGTTCCTCGAATCGGAGGTTTCGCAGCTCGTTGATGAGGTTGACCTTGTCCAGCGGGTGGCGGGCCTCGAACTCGCGCTCGATGAGCTTGGTCATGGTCTCCATGTCCCGGCCGTAGGAGAGGCGAAGCTGGTGCTTGCCGGGCTTGAGATCGGTCAGGGTCAGAAACCAGACCATGCGGGGATGGGTGGCCGGAAACTTGCGGGCCCGCAGGTTGGAAAAGCAGCCCATGAGATAGTGCTTCCCGGTGGCGGGATCAATGTGGACCGAATCGCAAGTGACCCAGGTGAGGATTTGTGGTCGGGCTGCCATGGTATCGAGTTTTTGCGACAACCATCGACTTGTCGATTTCCAAATCCATTCCGTTCCACGCGGCCTCAGCCCGACAGCACGACCCCGCCCCGGCGTGGATCCGCGACGCCGGTGAAGCGGCCCGAGCGGTCGCAGGCGACCGAATTGGCCCCGCCGAAGAACAGGTTCGGAACATCGTGTAATATTACCGGCCAGGGAAGGGATCCGGGAAGGACCTCCGCGGCCCCGCTTTCTGCGTGGACCTGGTCGGATTCCCAGTGCAGGCGGGGAGCCCGGACGGCCTCCCCGATGCCGGCCTCGCGGTCGATGAGGTGGCGCAGGATCTGCAGGATGGTGGAGCGGATCCGGTTGGAGCCGCCCGATCCGGTGGCCACCCTTCGCCCGTCGCCGAGTACGGCCAGGGTGGGAGCCATCATGGAGGCCAGGCGGCGGTCCGGTTCCCAGGTGCCGAGTCCGCCGGGCTGGAGGTCCTCCTCGCCCAGCATGTTGTTGAGCATGAAACCGGTTCCCCGGGGAATGACGGCGGACCCGGCCCCGTTGCTGGTGGTCATGGAAACTTCATTACCCTCCTCGTCGATAACCGAGATGTGGGTCGTCCCGGTGGCCTGCCGGTGGTCGAAGGCGCCGGGAAAGAGGGTATCGAGGGCGTCCCCGACCTCCGGGGCAGAGGCCAGGGTGGAGCGGATCCGCTCGCGGTCCGCTCCGGTCAGTCCGGCATGCCCCTCGCGGGACCGCATCAGGCTCATCAGCCGGAGCGGATCGATCCATTCCATCCAGGCGTCCCGGTTTTCGAAGGGGTAGGCGCAATGTTGCGGGG
>CAJXMX010000326.1 GCA_913056355.1 uncultured Opitutales bacterium | reverse complement strand
GTCACCGGCCTGGCTGAGGCGGCGCAGAAGATCGGCGACGTGGTGAACCTGATCCAGGACATCGCCGAGCAGACCAACCTGCTGGCGCTGAACGCGACCATCGAGGCAGCGCGCGCCGGCGAGATGGGCAAGGGCTTCGCCGTGGTGGCCAACGAGGTGAAGTCCCTGGCCAACCAGACCGCCAAGGCGACGGAGGAAATCTCCCAGCAGGTCGAGGGCATGCAGTCGGCAACCGGTGGCACCGTCGATGCGATCGAGAGCATCGTCAGCGTCATCAAGCGCATCAGCGAGAACGCCAACGGCATCGCCGCCGCGGTCGAGGAGCAGAACGCCTCGACCTCGGAAATCTCCCGCAACGTGCAGGAAGCGGCGGCCGGCACCCAGGAGGTGGCCAGCAGCATCACCAAGGTGCGCGAGGCGGCCGGGCAGACCGGGGCCTCGGCCAACGAGGTGCTGGAAGCCGCCGGCGAGCTTTCCCGGCAGTCCGAGACGCTGCGCGGCGAGGTCGGCGACTTCCTTGCCGGCATGCGGGCAGGCTAAGCCCGCGACAGGCGGGACCAAGACGCCGGACAGCCTCCGCCGGGGGGCTGTCTGGCGGGATACCCAAGGGGCAGGTGCAGCGTGACGCTGTGCCTGCCCCAATCATTTGTAGGCACTCGTTCTGAGGCCGTCCCCGTCCGCTGTCCGCGCCTTCACGCCCTGGATTTCCGCTCTGCGATTGCCCCTTGTTGCCGGCGGGGGACGCCGGCCGCTCCCCACTCCGGGGGGGGGTGGATACAACTCACCGGGGTTGATTTGAGGCTCTCTGCAATATTTACATGTGTTCAAGCAATCATTTTGCTTATGTATATTGTTTTGGTTTCGAGTTTTGGGCCTCTGTATTTTAATTCAGCAACTAAAGGGAGCATTTTTTATTGTGAAATACTCCTTACATTTCACACAAAATTAATGATCTTCCCGACTAAATGTCGCGATCATAAATGGCCTCCTAATTCAATTAGCGAGGTTGGCTGGAGCTGGAGTGAGCAAAATGGCGTTGGATTGGGCACGCCGGAAGTCGGGCAAGGGGTCCTTCGACGGCGAAACTTACAAGCAGATGGTCGACGACATGCCCGTCTGCGTGATGTTGTGTGACCTGACGGACTTGACGATTACTTACGCCAACAAGGCCTCCGTGGACGCCTTGAAAGGTATTCAGCATGCCCTGAGTGTGCCCGCGGAAGACATCGTCGGCAGCTGTATCGATATGTTCCACAAGAATCCGGCGCATCAGCGGGCTCTCCTGGCCGATCCGTCGAACCTGCCGTACAAGGCCCAGATCTCGGTCGGCGGCGAGTGGCTCGACCTGCTGGTCACGGCCCTTTACGACCCTAAGGGCAACTATGCCGGTCCCATGCTCACCTGGAGCGTGGTCACCGCCCAGGTGAAGAAGGAGCGAGAGACGCAGCAGCTTCTCGACATGCTGGACAAGATGCCGGTCAACGTCATGCTGGCCGACAAGGACACGCTGGAGATCACCTACATCAACCGGACCAGCATCGAGACGCTGAAGCCGATCAAGCACCTGCTGCCGGTCGATCCGGAAGATCTGAAGGGCCAGTGCATCGACATCTTCCACAAGCATCCGGAGCGCCAGCGCGCCATGCTGTCGGACGCGGGCAACCTGCCGCACCGGGCGACCATCGCCCTGGGCGAGGAGAAGCTGGACCTGCAGGTCGCCGCGCTGACGGATGCCGAGGGCAACTACGTGGCGCCCATGGTGACCTGGTCGGTCATCACCCAGAACGTGCGCATGGCCGAGAACGTCTCGGCGGTGGTCACGGCGGTCTCCGCGGCCTCGACCGAGATGCAGAGCAGCGCCAACTCGCTGACCGGCACGGCCGACGAAACCAGCCAGCGCGCCAACACCGTGGCCTCCGCCTCGGAAGGTGCCGTGACCGACAAGAACCTTTAAACAAACCAACACCCTATCCATGAACTGGAATTCATTCACCCGGAACACCTACGTAAACAAAGAGCTGGATTTCACCCTCGACTACAGTCTGATGGGCGCCTCCGAGCCGTTTTTCTCGGAAATGGAGCCACGCCTGCAGGAGGCCCTGAAGGCCATGATTGAGCTGGAAGGCGGCGCCATTGCCAATCCGGACGAGGACCGGATGGTCGGCCACTACTGGCTGCGGGCCCCGCACAAGGCCCCCAGCCCGGACCTTGAAAAGGCCATCCAGAAGAACCTGGCCGACATTGAGGAATTCGCCGGCAAGGTTCACCGCGGCGAAATCGCCGGCGCCGGGGGCAAATTCGAGCACCTGCTGGTCATCGGGATTGGCGGATCGGCCCTGGGCCCGCAGTTTGTCGCCCCGACCCTGGGACAGCCCGGAGAGGACCGGATGGAGGTGCACTTCTTCGACAATACCGACCCGGACGGGATCGACCTGACCCTGGCCCATCTCCGCGGCGAGCTGGATAAGACCCTCGCGGTGGTGATCTCCAAGTCCGGCGGCACCCCGGAGACCCGCAACGGCATGCTGGAAGCCATCCAGGCCTACATGACCGAGGGCATCGAGTTTGCCAGGCAGGCGGTGGCCATTACCGGGGAAGGCAGCAAGCTGGACCAGGTAGCCGAATCCGAGGGCTGGCTGGCCCGCTTCCCGATGTGGGACTGGGTCGGCGGACGGACCTCCGAGCTGGCCGGGGTCGGCCTCTTCCCGGCCGCCTTGCAGGGACTGGAAATCCGCGGCATGCTGGAAGGCGCCGCCGCCATGGACACCCTGACCCTGACCCCGGAGACCCGGGACAACCCGGCTGCCATCCTGGCCCTCCTCTGGTACCACGCCACCAACGGCAAGGGCGAACGGGACATGGTCATCCTTCCCTACAAGGACCGGCTGATGCTCTTTTCCAAGTATCTCCAGCAGCTGATCATGGAATCCCTGGGGAAGGAGAAGGACCTCGACGGCAAGGTGGTCCACCAGGGCATCGCGGTCTACGGCAACAAGGGCTCCACCGACCAGCATGCCTATGTCCAGCAGCTGCGCGAGGGGGTGAACAATTTCTTCGCCACCTTCATCGAGGTCAAGAAGGACCGCGAAGGCGCCTCCATTGAGGTCGAGGACGGCATCACCTCGGGCGATTACCTGCACGCCTTCCTGCTCGGGACCCGGGCCGCGCTGGCCGAAATGGACCGCCCTTCCCTGACCATTTCCATCGACGAGGTCAATGCCCGCACTGTCGGCATGCTGATTGCGCTCTACGAACGGGCAGTCGGCTTCTACGCCTCCCTGGTCAACATCAATGCCTACCACCAGCCGGGCGTCGAGGCCGGAAAGAAGGCCGCGGCCGGCTTCCTCAAGTTGCAGGGCCAGCTGATGGAGCACCTTTCTTCCAACAAGGGGACGTTCTCCACCGTCGCTGAAATCGCCTCCGCGCTGAAGGCCGAGGACCAGGCGGTGACCCTCTACAAGCTGCTGGAGCACGCCATCGCCAATCCGTCCAAGGGAATTACCAAAAAACAGGCGGACAAGGGATTTGACGCCACCTACGGGATGGCCTGACGCTTCCGCCCATGCGACGGGCGGATAAAACGCAGTCCCAATTCCCCTGGCAGCCGGTCTTTCCGGTCCTGCTCCTGGTGGCCCTGGCCCTGCTCGGCTGGCGGGAGTACCTGCATGCCGGCAGACGCGCGGCATGGACCGGGGAAACAGCCCTCCTGCAGGGCCGGCTGGAGGACGCGGGCAGCCGGGCCGCGGAACTCGAGGCCGAGCTTTCCGCCGGCAAGATCCGACTCGATGAACTGGAGGTCGAGCGGCAGAGCCTGGCCGACCGGGCCGGCAACCTTGAGGCGCAGCGGGACCACCTGCGGGCGGAAATGGACCGGCGGATGGAGGAACTCAGCTCCGCGAACGAAGAACGGGCCGCCCTGCGGGGGCAGCTGGAGGCGGCCCGCCTGGCCCAGCTGGAGGCGGAGCGGCTCCCGGGAGAGCTGCAATTGAAACTGGAAAACGCCCGTTCGCGGATTGCCGAACTGGAGAACCGTATCGACACGCTCTCGGCCCGCCTGGCCGCCTTTCCGAGCCCGTTGGAACTGCAAGGATGCTCGGCCGACGGATCCGTGTTCGCCCTCTCGGGACAGTGGACCGGAAACAGTCCCCTCCCCGCCCGGGTGCTGGTTTGCCGGGCCAGCCAGGTGCTTCTCGAGGGCTGGATTCACCGCCGCGAGGAGTCCGCCTTGATCGGGCATGTGAGACGCTGGGAAAGCCCCGCATCAACTCTTGTCAAA
Source organism: uncultured Opitutales bacterium (assembly GCA_913056355.1). Taxonomy (GTDB): domain Bacteria; phylum Verrucomicrobiota; class Verrucomicrobiia; order Opitutales; family Oceanipulchritudinaceae; genus Oceanipulchritudo. The sequence goes on along the minus strand of CAJXMX010000326.1, from coordinate 351 downwards.
GGGGAAAAAGTCTTCATCTTACCCCTCAAAGATCATGAAGCGGATTAGAAAACAGCTTATTCTCGGCATACTTTCCATCGTCGGTCTGCTGGCCCTGACCGGTTGCGCCAACATCTTCGAGGAGGATCCCAACGAGGCACAGATTCCCTGGGCCACCCCCGCCAACTGGGAAGGGACCGTTCCCGGAATGCCTTCCCAGACGGGAGGTTACTAAGCCCGGGGCGGCACCATGGCTCCGGAAGGGAAACCGGATCCCGGCCTGTACCTGATCGCCACCCCGATCGGCAACCTGGGGGACATCAGCCGCCGGGCCGCCGAGGTGCTGCAACTGGCTGACAAGGTCTACGCGGA
>CAJXMX010000325.1 GCA_913056355.1 uncultured Opitutales bacterium | reverse complement strand
TGCCTGATTTTCCTGGGGGGGGAAGTCATCCGGGCCCTCAGCCAGACCGACCAGATCGCCCAGTTTGCCCACCTGGCCGGAGGCATCCTGGGCGGCATCGCCGGATTCTGGATGGCCCGCCGGGCGGAAAGCCCGCGCTGGTGACGGCCCTCTAGGCGATACGGATCTCGCCGCGCTGGAAGGCCTCGCGCAGCTGCACCAGGTCCCGGAAAATCCGTGAGGCCCGGCGCTGGATCTCCAGTCGCACCGGTCCCAGGTCGGGAATGTGCAGCACCCGGCACCCCGCCGCCAGGCCGGCCCGCAACCCGTTCTCGCTGTCCTCGAGGACCAGCAGGTCTTCCGGAGGCAGTCCGATCCGACCGGCCGCCTCAAGGTAGATGTCCGGGGCCGGCTTGCTGTGCAGCACCTCGTCCCCGCAGACACGCTCCGGCAGAAGCTCCAGGAGGCCGGTGGCCTCGAGTTTGCGACGGCAGAGATCGCGTCCGGTGGAGGTCGCCAGGCATCGGGGAACGCCCTCTTCCTGCAGGTACCTGAGAAATTCCTCCGCGCCTCGCTTTACCGGCACTTCCCCCTGCAGCAAGGTCTCGTAATAAACCCGGCTGGCGATGGCCATGAACTGGTCGTTGTCGCAATCCGGATCCATCACCTCCTCCAGCCGCTGACGACAGGCCGCCATGGATTGTCCAATCAGCGTGTGGTAGAAGCCTTCCGGCATCCGGAAACCGCTCTCCTCCTCGGCCAGCTCCCAGCACTTCTCGGCCACCCGCTCGGTGTCCAGGAGCAGGCCGTCCATGTCGATCAGCAATCCCTTGATTACAAGTGCCGGTTCCATTTTGACAGAGCAAACAGCCCATTCCATCCGGGGCAAACGGAAATGCCGGAACTCCCGATTTCTCCCTTGACTCGACCGGCCATCGGCGAGACCTTCCCGCCGGATCCTGGGGGTGACTTGGTTGAGTCTGAGACGTTTCCTTCCACTGAGTGGACCAGAAGCGAACCCTTTGAACCTGATCCGGTTAATACCGGCGTAGGGAAGGAGGTCTGCTTCACGAGGGGCGGTTTCTTCCCGAAACCGAAAAGCCCGAAAAGACAGTATCGTGAAAAAGACCCAACTCAAGAAACGGACCCTGGCCTTGCTGGCCTGTGCCATCCTTGCCCTGCCGGAAATCTCCGCCCAGTCACAGGAAGTATTCGAACTTCAGCCCGTCACCGTGACCGGGGATTTGCTTAGCGGCAGCCTGGACCGCCTTCCGGCCAGCGTGTCGCTGGTGGGAGCCGACTGGAAAGGCATCCCGGGGAACCTTCACTTCGGCGATCTGGCCTCCCGCATGCCCAACCTGAACTGGGCCGGCAGCACCTCGCGGCCGCGCTTCTTCCAGATCCGCGGGATCGGCGACAGCACCCAGTTCGGCAACGAGGTTCCCGCCTCCTCGGTGGGCTTCATCATCGACGGCATCGACTTCACCGGCATCGGTTCCGTGGCGGGGCTCTTCGATGTGGAGCAGGTGGAAGTCCTCCGCGGTCCCCAGGCCGCCGCTTTCGGGGCCAACGCCCTGGCCGGGATGATTGTCATTGATACCGCGGACCCCACCCGGGAGACCACCGGTCACCTGCGGGTCTCGCTGGGCGATTATGACCTGGTCTCCTTCGGCGCGGCCGTCGGTGGACCGATCGGGAGGGAAGGTTCCTCCACCCTCGGTTACCGGATCTCGGTCAGCCAGTACCGGGACAACGGCTTCCGGGAGAATACCTTCCTCGACCGCGACGACACCAACGCCCGCGACGAGCGTAACGCCCGCCTCAAGCTGGCCTGGCGGCCCTCGGACCGCTTTGACCTGGACCTGACCCTGGCATACTTCGACATGGAAAACGGCTACGACGCCTGGTCCCTGACCAACAACAGCTTCGTCACCACCACCGACGAGCCGGGCCAGGACGACCAGGAGTCCGTTGCCGCGAGCCTGAAGGCCACCTGGCACCTGGGCGACAGCACTTTCCTCCAGTACCTCGGTTCGGCCTCCGACTCGGACCTCCTCTACAGCTTCGACTGGGACTGGAGCAACGTCGCCGAGCTGATGGAGCTCTATGGCCCGGAAGTCTACTGGGGCACCGATGTCACCGACCGCCACCGGGAAGTCCAGAGCCATGACCTGCGCCTGGCCTCCGGCGAGGTGGACCGGACCGCCTGGGTGACCGGCGTCTACTTCCGTGACTTCGAGGAGGAGCAACTCTACTTCGGCACCCGGAGCACTTATGGCACCGAGACCGCCGCCCTCTACGGCCAGGCCCGGATTGCTCTCACCCAGGCCCTCGGGCTGACCGTCGCCGGCCGACTGGAAAACCTTTCCATCGACTACAACGACGACAGCGGCACCCGCCTCGGCAACGAGGAGACGCCCTGGGGCGGCAAGCTGGCCCTGGAATACGCCCTCGATGGCCGCAACCTCGTCTATGCCTCCCTCGACCGGGGCTTCAAGGCCGGGGGCATCAACATGGACAACGAGATCCCCGCCGACTATCGCGTCTACGAGACCGAGACCCTGGTCAACTACGAGCTGGGTTGGAAGGCCCTCTTTCTCGACGAGGCCCTGAACCTGCAGGTGGCCGCCTTCTACATGGAGCGCAGGGACATCCAGGTGGATTCCAGCATCCAGGTCGGCGACGGGAACACCTTCGCGCTCTACAAGGACAATGCCGCTTCCGGGCACAACTACGGGCTGGAACTGGAGTCCACCTGGAAACTGACCGGAAACCTTTCCCTGCGCGGCTCCCTGGGACTCCTCAAGGCGCGTTTCGACGAGTACCGCTACATCGATCCCGTGGACGGGGTCACCGAGGTCGTCCTGGACGGGCGCGACCAGGCCTACGCCCCTTCCTATACCTATTCCTTGGGCTTCGATTATGTAGCGGATAATGGATACTTTCTCGGGGCCAGCCTCGACGGCCGCGACGGCTACACCTTCGAGCTGCCCAACGACCAGTCCCTCGACGGCTACCAGGTCCTCAACCTGCGCCTCGGATACCGGGCGGATTCATGGATGCTGACCCTCTGGGTCAACAACCTCCTCGATGAAACCCACGATACCCACGGCTTCTACTTCGCCAACGAGCCGCCGCTCTACGACCAGCAGAAGAAGTGGGTCACCCAGGGGCCGCCCCGGCTGATCGGGGCCACCCTGGACTGGAAATTCTAGGCGCCGCCGCGGCGCCCGGAGATCCAGCCCGCGGACCAGATCAGGCCGCTGACCAGGCAACCCGGGTAGAAGGGCTCGATGGCCGGCAGCCGGCCCGGCAGCCAGAGCCCCAGCAGGTACCAGCCCGCCGCCGCCGCCGGGACCAGCCAGAGGTGAAGGCGGACCAGGCCGGGCCGGATCCGGGGCGCCAGCCCCACCCCGCCCAGCACCGGCAGGAGCAGACCGGGAACGGCCAGGGTCCCGATCAGGTAGTAGATATCCACTACACTCGGGACCAGGATCGCCAGCCCCACGGAGATGACCGTCACCAAAGCCATCCCGATCCGCGTCATCACCGGTTCGCTGAGGGTTTGAAATCCCTTGACGCGACCGAGGATGTCCGGCCCGAGGGAGACCCCGGAGACAAACAACTCCGTATCGAGGGTGGACATGACCACGCTGAAAATGGCCACGATGAAGATCCCCAGCAGCCCCGCCGGCAGGACCGCCTCGCCAAGGGCCAGGTGGGCCACCCGGGGATCGGCCAGTTCCGGTATATGGGCGAAGGCATACAATCCGGCCAGGGTGGTCAGGCTGTCGAAGACAAACCACATCAGGACCGCCAGGACGATGCCGATCCGGGCCTGCCCGGCCTTGCGCAGGGCGTAGACCCGCTGGTGGAACATCGGAGAGACAAGGGTCCAGCTGGCCATGAAAAACCAGACCAGGATATAGGAAACGGGTTCCCCGCCGGTCGCGGAGACGTGCTCCGGGGCGCTGAGCTGAAGTCCCTGCCAGAGCGCCACCGGGCTTTCCCAGCTCAGCCAGGCGAAGGAAACAAGCAGGAAATAGCCGGCATACATGAGGACGCACTGGAACAGGTCGGTGCGGATGATGACCGCCAGCCCGTCCCGGTACACATAGAGGTAGGAAAAGGCGGCCCCGGCGATAATGCCCCAGATGACCGGGATTCCGAAAAGCCAGTTCAGCAGGACCCCGATGGTCAGGACATAGGGCGCCGGCGTGGCCAGGATCAGGACCAGCAGGCCGGACAGGATCCTCCCCTGCCCCTGGTAGCTGTCCCCGATCAGGTGGGGAATGGAGATGACATACTTCTCCCGGGCCCGGCGGGCCAGGAAGATGGCAAAGAGGATGGCGAACACATAGTAGGGCACTCCCAGCACGATCCAGTTGCTGAAACCATAGCTGTAGGAGTACTCGCTCGATCCGAGGATCCCGCCGTACCAGCTGGAGACCAGGGAAAGCAAAAACCCCGGCAGGGTCAGTTGCCTTCCCATGAGCAGGTAATCCGACTCCGCCGGCTTGCCGCTGCGCCGCCTGCCCGACGATGTGCTGCGCGCAACCGAGGAACAGTTCGAAGGCGACCGCCAGAGCGCGCCGCTGCATTTCGAGGCGTTGAAACGCATCCTCGACCGCGAAGAACCCGACTACGCGAATTAGGAA
>CAJXMX010000324.1 GCA_913056355.1 uncultured Opitutales bacterium | reverse complement strand
CCCCAGCCATCCGTGCTCCGGCTCCTCGATCAGCATGTCGAGGTAGAAGAGCGCGGAACCCTTGAGGACGGGATAGGCCCGCTCCAGGAAGGCCCGGTCGCCTGTAAAACGGTAATAATCCCAGAGGTGCTGGCAAAGCCAGGCCGAGCAGGAAACGGTCGAGCCCCAACTGGCGGATTCACCGGGCGAGGAGAAGCCCCAGGGGTTGGCCAGCAGGAAGCTGACCCAGCCCCGGGCCCCGTAGTAGGCCTCGGCGGTCTCGGAACCCGGCTCCACCAGGGACTCGATGAGGGCAAAAAGCGGTTCATTGAGCTCCAGCATGTTGCACACCGTGGCCGGCCAGTAATTCATCTGGACATTGATGTTGGCGTGCCAGTCCCCGTTCCAGGGGGTCTGGACGGTGTCCGCCCAGATGCCCTGCAGGTTGGCCGGGAGACCGCCCGGGCGGGAGGAGGAAATGAGCAGGTAGCGGCCAAAGTCGAAATAGAGGGCCGCCAGGTCGGGATCGGGTTCCCCGCGCTGGAAACGCTGGAGGCGTTCCCCGGTGGGAATCTCGCGGACGGCTTCCGCGGCCGACTCACCGCCCAGTTGCAGTTCCACGCGGTTGTAGTAGCTTTGGTAGTCCTTGACATGGTCGGCCATCAGACCGGACACCGGCTTCCCGACGGCCCGGTCGAGGTCCGCCAGGGCCTGGGCCCGGGCATTCTCCACCGGACGCCCGGCGAAGGACTTGATGTCGGTGGCCCCGCTGAGCATGAGGACGACCTTGGAGGCCTTCTCCACGCGTAGATTCCCCGCCTCATCGGTGACCACCTTTCCGTCGGTTTCGGCCACCCGCAGACGCGCCGCGTAACGCACGCCCCGGCCGTAGCGCCAGCCGTTGTCCAGCTCACCGAACATCTCCAGGTCGCCGTTGTCCGCAAGGGCTACCGTGGCCCGCTCGGGGCGCTCCATGCGGAGGGTCACGTTGATCACCTCCGCCTGATCGGCACTGAGGACGTAGACAAAGACGTTGTCCGGTGCGGAGACAAAACCGGTCCGCTCGAAAGTGACCCCGTCCTGGCGGTAAACGAGCCTGGCCGTGGCGGTTTCGAGGTCGAGCGTACGCTGGTAGCCGGTCACCTCCCCCTCCGACGGATCAAAATCCAGGTACAGGTTGCCGAGCAACTGGTAGCTGCCGTAGGGATCATCGGCCCCGGTGCCGAAGCCGGAGCCGACCCCGGCGCAGGTAAAGTACTGGTTGACCAGGGCTTCCGCCTCGACGTTCTTTCCCTCGAGCAGAAGCTGGCGGATTTCCGGCAGGGCCGCGGCGGCGCCGGTACGGTCGGCGTTCTGCGGGGAACCGGACCACATGCCGTGCTCGTTGAGGACAATCCGCTCCCCGGAAACGCCCCCGAAAAGCATCGTGCCCAGTCGGCCGTTGCCCAGGGGCAGGGACTCCGTGATGTGGGTGCCTGGCTGGTCAAAGAGGATTTCACGGGCCTGGAGCTGAAGGCTTCCGGCAACGGTGGCCATGGCGGCGGCCAGGAGGCCGGCGGTACTCCTTAGAGAGGTCCCATTCATTTCTGGTCCTTTTTCAAATCAGGCGAGGACGTGGCCAGGGCGATGACCCGGCCCTCGTCCCCAACCGCGCAATAATAATGGTAGACGACCCCCTCGTGCTTGATGATCCACTGCTTGTGGGCGAACTGCCGGTCCCAGGGCTCGCTGGGCTGGATCAGGTGGGGGCCCTGCCATTTGGTCCAGTTGACCATGTCGTAGGAGCAGGCAAACGTGTCGAAGGCGTCCGGCTTCCAGAAGGCGCCGAAGTAGAACATGACCCAAAGGTCGCCGATCCGGGTGATCTGGGGATCGCCGCTGATGCTCCAGCGGGAGTCCGGGCCGTTGTAGACGACGTAATTCTCCCCGTAGCGCTGCCAGTGGACCATGTCGTTGGAGACGGCCATGCCAATGGCCTCGTGCCCGCCGGGACCGGCGTTCTTGCCGTTGTAGTACATGACGAAGGGATAGCCCAGGCGCTCCTCGGGATCATGGATAACATGGCTCTTGTAGAGGGTCTTGGCCTCGAAGGGGCGGACGTCGGCCTGCTCGCGGTGGAGGACGGGGTTGCCCTCATAGCGTACCCATTCCTTCGCTACACCTGGATTATCGGTCCAGGCCAGGCCGATGGACAGCGGATCCGGCTCGTAGCCCTGCAGGGCGCCGCCGATGTAGGTCGCCCAGTACCTGCCGTCGTACTTCTCAATTTCCGCGGAGCCTCCCCATTCATAATCAAAGAGGGCCAGGCCGGCGTCGAGCTGCCACTTGTCCCAGCCATCCTCCTCGGGGAAGGAGAGGATCCGGCCGAGCCGTTCCCAGTGGAGCAGGTCGTCGCTGACGGCAAGATGGGTCTCGTAGCCGATCTTGTCCTTGTTGGCCACGAACATCATGTACCAGCGGCCGTCGTGGCGAAAGACATTGGGGCAGTCGACCAGTTCCCCTTCCCCGCCCTTGATGATGATCCCGTACTTGTAGGGCGTTTGCACCTCCTCGTAGATGCGTTCCATCTGCTCTTGGGGGACGGGGCGGGCATTATTCATGATTTCCTCCGGAAAAGGGATAACGGCACGGGCCTCATCGGCGGCCTGGACGGGAACCGAAGCAAGGGCGGACGTGACCAGGCTGAGGCAAAGGCGGGAATAGCGTTTCATCTTCATGTCAGGGTGTGGGTGGTAATTCCATGAGCATTACAGGACCCAGCAAACCGGAGGGCAACAAATCACTGCCTTCGAGCAGACGAAAAGGCGCGGTGGTCCAGGTCAGGCGTTCCGCCTCCGGCAATTCATGGTCGCCGATCAGGCGGTTGGCCCAGGTGTTGGTGACCCGGATCTTGAGGCTGTTGGTGCCAATTCGCAGGGCGCCGGTGATCTCGACCCGGCGGGGAGAGGTCCAGGCCACCCCGCAGGGCTGGCCGTTGAGGGTTACCTCGGCAATGGAATGGACCTCGCCCAGATCAAGGAAATAGCGCGCCCCGCGCGTGACCAGGGCCCGGTTGAACTCAAAGGCGGTCTCATAGCCGGCCGTGCCCGAGTAGTGGCGGATACCCGGATTTTCGTGCAGCGACCAATCGGACAATTCCTCGAAGGCGACCGGAACGGCGGGTCCGCCCCACTGCGGATCGAAAGAGACCATCCAGGCATCCCGCAAGGGCAGGAGCATGTCCGGATCGGGAAGGGGTGTTCCCTCGGCGGCCGGATAGGCGGCCGGATGGAAGACCAGGAACAGCGACTGGGTGGGCGCCATCCGGAGCTGCACCTCGGTGCGTCCATCGATCTCCCTCCACGGGGGAACATGGCCCCGCGCGCCGGAAACCGGATCACATACCTGCGGGGAGAGGCCTGGCGTATCGAAGGAGATTACCAGGTCCCGCGCCTGGTCCGACTGGTTGGACAGAAAGAAGAGGGATCCATGCTCCAGGGACCGCTGCGCCCAGGCCAGGTCGCCGGCCGGATCGCCGGCGGCGTCGCGGAAGCGCACGGCTGGCGCCAATCCGACGGATTCCAGCGTGTCCTGCTTCCACGGGCCGCGGAGGATGCGGCCGGACCCGATTTCCCCCACCGGCCGGGTTCCCCGCAGCTGCTCCAGCCTGGCCGCGGTTTTTTCATCCGGGCGTCCAGGACCGCGGAACTGCGGTGTCTCCTCAAAAAGGACCGTGGCCCCGGCATCAATCAACTCATACAGTTTATGAATAACCGGCGCCGAGAAGGCATTCCCCTCCGGCGACATCCTGCGGGGACCCGGCACCACCAGCAGGCCGTAGGCGGCCCCTCCCGGCAGGGTAACCTTGCCATGCTCCACCGTGGCCAGGCGCAGCAGGGCATCCGGATTGAGGGAATCGTAGGCATAGCCGCTGAGCGGATCAACCCAGTCGGCCGGATCCTCCATGTTGGCCGAGCTGTAGACGCCCCGGGGCATTTCATGCATGGGCTGGCCCTCGTTGCGCTGCCGGGCGGCGTGATCCCGGACCCGTTCCCCGCCAATGAGTCCCGGCAGGACAGTGACCAGCCGGTCCGGCAGGAGGGCCCGGCTGGGCAGTTCCTCCCCGGTGAAGACGGCGATATCGGCCTTGGGAGTCCCCCGCTGCAGGAGGGCCGAACAGCGGCTGACATAATCCACCCAGGCCCGGCCCGGTTCCCACCAGGTCTGGTCGCGCTGGAAGTAGAGCCCGACCCCGTCGAGGGTCATGCCGGGCGCTCGGTCGGTCCAGGGATTATGGGTGAAGACATGGAAGACAAAGCGGTTGATGCCCATGGCCAGGTTGCGGTCGCCGAGCGCCTTGATGTTGCCGGGATGTTCATCCCAGGCCATCCGCACCTCGGTAAAGGCTTCCGCCTGGACAATGTTTTTCCCGTAGATATGGGCACCGGAGATCGCATCCAGCATGTCGTTGGGCTTGTCGTGGGTGGGGCTGCGGAGCCAGAACTCGCCCATCGGCAGGTCCACCACCCCGTGATGGCGCAGACCGTCGGCGACAAAGACGGGAGCCGTGGATTCCGCGCTGAAGACCACGCCGGCTTCCCGGGACAGGCGCTTCAGGGTGCCGAAGAAGTTTTCGTTGACCAGGCCGGCAATGGTCTCCCGGACGTCATGCAGGACAGCCTCGC
>CAJXMX010000323.1 GCA_913056355.1 uncultured Opitutales bacterium | reverse complement strand
CAGCGCATCGACATACTCTTTCATGGGATATTCAGTTTTGGTGGACTTCATGGAGGGCGTTGCTCACTGCGAGCTTGATTTGGACAGGAAGGTGGAGGCCTATTGGAGGAAAAAGATTAATGACTTCATCCATTTCTCGAATAGTGAGAGATTGAACATCATTGAGGGCCAATGGATTGAAAATCCCGATTCAATCGGATGGATTTATGGTTTAAGCGGATTTAGCACGGAGTATTCGTTTTCATCACAGTTGGGTTTCATTTATCATCTTGAGTTCCCATGGATTTATGACCTTGAGTGGGGATGGTTATATTTCCTGACACGAGACGAGTCAGGTCGATCCATACATTTTTACCATCCAACTCTGGGATTCTTAACCATTTCGGATGCAGATGTCACAGGACGCTTCTATTGCTGGAACCTCGACGAATACGACAATTTCTTTAATCCAGAAGGTCGAATTATCATCCCCTGAGGAAGTATTGTATGGCGACAACCGTTCTGCGAATGCCCAACAGAAAACCGACCCGACCCAACCACCGGAAATTAGCACTGGCCCCTGTCTAGAATATGGGGCACGTCACCAGCTCGGTGGATTCTCAGACGATTCTGAGAGAATGAGGGCAAAAATTTAGAATAAGCGTGCTGACTGCAAAAATCGGTCTGGACGGATTCTGAAACTGAGAAAAAGCGCTTCTGGCCGTGGATTGCGTAAGTTCTTGCTGACAGCCACTTACGAAAAAGCCCGGCGGGGTGGATTGCCGGGCTCAAATGTTGCCTATGGGCGCTGTGGTTTCGGGCTTGGGAAAAACTGGGGTGGCTAACCGGACTTGAACCGGCGACCCCTGGAACCACAATCCAGTGCTCTAACCAACTGAGCTACAGCCACCACAAAGTTGAAGTATGGGAAAAGAAGCCGTGCGGCGGGGCTTGTCAATACCCTTAATTGTGAAACTGGCGGAAAACGGCAAACCATTCCGGCTCCATGTCCTTGCGCCATCTAGCTCCAGATCCCTGTTTTAATTGGCGTTCCCGGCGCATGGCTTGTGCCCGATCGGGACAAGTCTCCCAATATAATACCACCGGACGCTTCAGTTTTTCACGAGTCGTTCTTGTTTTACCTGCTCGGTGGGCCGTAACCCGATGGATAAGGTGATTGGTCTGGCCCACGTAAACGCGTTTGGTTTCCAGGCAGCCAAGGATGTAAACGAAGGTCTTCACGACGGTCATTTACTTCAACTGCTCCTTGTGAAGCTACCTCCATCCGTACCTATTATTAGTGGAGTTGGAGAGGTTTTTAACGGCTTCCCCTGGAACCATTCTGCTGTCCAGCAGAATGCTCTAACCAACTGAGCTACAGCCACCACAAAGTTGAAGTAAGGGAAAGGCAGCCGTGCGGCGGGGCTTGTCAATACCCTTAATTTTGAAACGGGTTACGGGTTGCTGGTTACTGGTTATTGGTTGCGGAACTTACCTTGGTTTGCATGAGGGTTGAGGGTTGCGGTTTTGCTAACGTGGCTTTTGAACTGGGCGCATGCAGAAGTTGATCAGCCTGACCCCGGCGGTGGCCAAGGTGTTTCATGAACTGACCGGCCGGCGCTGGGAGGACTGGTTTTGTGCCCATGATCCGGTGGATCGGCGCCTGGGGAGCGGCGGGGGGACGCTGCATTTGATGCGCGAGGCCTGGCGGGGGGCCGGGGCGGAAGGAAGCTTCGAGGACTGGATCAGGAAGGAGCGGGGGATCATTTTGCACGCCGGCGGGCAGAGTCGGCGCTTGCCGGCTTATGCCGCGGAGGGCAAGGCCCTGATCCCGGTTCCGGTCTACCGGTGGTCGCTGGGGCAGCGGATCGACCAGGCCCTGCTGGACCTGCAGCGCCCCTTTCTGGAGGATGTTCTGGCCGCCGCCGCGGAATCGAGTCGCTGGCTGATCGGGAGCGGGGATGTTCTTTTGCGGGCGGAGCGCCTGCCGGAGCGTCTGCCGGAGGCGGACGTGGTCTGCCTGGGCCTGTGGGGCGAGCCGGAGCAGGCCACCCGGCACGGTGTGTTCTTCACCCCGCGCAACAACACCCGGGAGCTTTCCTTCATGCTGCAGAAGCCGGACCTGGACGAGATCCGCCGCTGCAGCCGTGACCACTACTTCCTGCTCGATATCGGCGTCTGGCTGCTCAGTGAACGGGCGATGGAGGTTTTAAGGTCGAAGGTCGGGACTAAGGACGAAAGACTAAGGACTAAGGACGGGTTTGCGATTGGGGAATACGACTTGTACGGGGAGTTCGGGCCGGCCATGGGGAAGGAGCCGGTGGTGGAGGATCCGGAGATCAATGAATTGAGCACGGCGGTGGTGCCGCTGGAGGGTGGGGAGTTCTACCATTTCGGCAGCGGCCCGGACCTGATCCGTTCCTGCCTGCGACTGCAGAATAGGGTCATCGACCAGCGGCGCCTGAGCAGCCTCAACATCAAGCCGCATCCCTCCCTCTTTGTGCAAAACAGCGAGTTGGGAAAAGGGTTGCTTCGGGCCACCCAGGACGAGATCTGGATCGAGAACAGCCATGTCCCGGAAACCTGGCGGCTGCACCGGCGTCACCTCATTACGGGCATTCCTGAAAACGACTGGTCGCTGGAGCTGCCGGAAGGGCTTTGTCTCGATGTGGTTCCCATGGCGGACGGCAAGCGGGCCCTGCGCTTCTACGGGATTGCCGATGCCTTCCGCGGCGCGGCTGGAAAGGAGACGACCCGGTTCTGCGGGCAGAGTTTCTCCCTCTGGCTGGCGGACCGGGGACTAAGCCTGGAGCAGTTGGATATTGATCCGGCCTGTGACCTGCAGGAGGCCCCGCTTTTTCCCGTTTCGGCATCGCTGCCGGAAGAGGCCCTGGTACAATGGTTGCTCAGCGGCCGTGACGATCGGTTTGCCCGGGAATACGCCGCCATGGAGCGCGTTTCCGCGGAGTATCTCGGCTCCATGGCCGACCTTCAGGCCATCCGCAAGCAGCGCGAGGCCTTCCTGGCGCGAAGCCTGCCGGTCCTGGCCGGGCATGGGCGCCGCAGCGTCTTTTACCAGGTCGACCTGGAGGACCTGGCGGAAAAATATGTCCGGCACCGTATCGAGCTACCGGACCGGCGGCCGGGGGCGGAGGAGGACCTCTTCCGTCATGTCCGCGATGCCATGTTCCGCTCGCGAGTGCAGATGCTGTGCGGTCAACCCCACGAGGCGGATGAGGCGGAGGCCTTTGCTGCCTTGCGGACCGCGCTCATCGAGACGGCCCGGGCGGATCCCGTGGAGCCGGTCCTGGATTGCCAGGAGGACCAGATCGTCTGGGGCCGCAGTCCCGTGCGGCTGGACCTGGCCGGTGGCTGGACGGATACGCCGCCTTATTGCTTCCTCAGCGGCGGCAAGGTGGTCAACATCGCGGTGGAGTTGAATGGCCAGCCTCCCATCCAGGCCTTTGCCCGGCCCCGCCGGGAACCGGGGATCAAGCTGCGCTCAATCGACCTGGGGAATTCGGAGGAGCTGCTCAGCTATGACGATCTGCGCTCCTACGCCCAGATCGGTTCCGGTTTCGCCATTCCCAAGGCCGCGCTGGCCCTGTGCGGCTTCCTCCCGGAGTTCCACCAAGGCAAGTGTCCCGACGACCTCCTGACCCTGCTGGACCGCTTCGGCGGCGGGCTGGAGATTTCCCTCCTTTGTGCGGTTCCGAAGGGGTCCGGGCTGGGCACCAGCAGCATCCTTGCGGCGACCCTTCTGGGAGTGCTGAACGACCTTTGCCAGCTGGGCTGGGATTCCTTTGCCATCGGCAACCGGGTCCTGGTCCTGGAACAGATGCTGACCAGCGGGGGCGGCTGGCAGGACCAGTACGGCGGGATTTGCCGCGGGCTGAAGTACCTCGAGACGGGCGCCGGCCTGGAGCAGGCTCCCCGGATCCGCTGGATCGACGACCACCTCTTCACCGATCCCTCGATCCGGCCCAATATTCTCCTTTACTATACCGGAATCACCCGCGTGGCCAAGAGCGTCCTCGGCGAGATCGTGCGGGGAATGTTCCTCAACAGCCAACACCGGCTGGATGTCCTGCAGCGCATCGGCCGCAACGCGGAACGGCTGCAGGAAGTCCTGCAGGAGGGGGATTATGCCGGCCTGGCCCGCTCCGTGGCCAAAAGCTGGGAGCTGAACAAGTCCCTCGACCCGGGCACCAACCCGCCGGAAATCGAGGCCCTGCTGCAGCCAATCCAGCCGTACCTGGCCGGTTGCAAACTGCTCGGCGCGGGTGGGGGAGGCTACCTCCTGATGCTGGCCCGGGATGGGGATGCGGCCCAGCGGATCAAGCAGGAGCTGAAGGATAATCCGCCCAACGGACGGGCCCGGTTTGTCGACATGGAAATTTCCCGCGAGGGCCTGCAGGTGACGCGCAGCTGAGGCCTACAGGTTGTGCGGGACCAGGACCGAGTCCATGCCCGCGATATCCGCCGCCTCCACGCCCAGCAGGCTGTCCTCGATGACCAGGCAATCCTTCGGAGCAATGCCCATTCGTTCCGCGGCCAGGAGGAACAGGTCCGGGGCCGGCTTGGCCCGCGTCACGTCATCCGCCGTGACCACCACCGGAAAGAAGCCCGCCAGGCCGATATAGTCCAGGGTCTTCCCCACGTCCACCC
>CAJXMX010000322.1 GCA_913056355.1 uncultured Opitutales bacterium | reverse complement strand
CTGGTTCCAGCTCCTGTATCCGCCCGACAATGATGATTTTGCCGACCGGATCCTCCTCGACAACGGGGAGGATTTCATAACCGGAACCAACGACCAGGCCACTTTGGAGCCGGGCGAACCGGTCCACCCGGAGAATGCCGGACTGCACACCTCGTGGTGGGAATGGATTCCGGAAATCTCCGGCCAGGTCTCGGTCACCACGGCGGGCAGCAATTTCGACACCACCCTGGCGGTTTACCTTGGCGCGGACCTGGGCAGCCTCATCCTGGTCGCGGACAATGACGACAAGCTGGGCCTGCAAAGCGCCGTCAAGTTCGATGCCGTGGCCGGCCAGTCCTACAAGATCCAGGTCAACGGCTACGACAACGCCACCGGTCAGGTGCGCCTGAATTACGGTCAATTCACGTTCGGGGTCCCCAACGACGATTTCGCCGACCGAATCCTCCTTGAACAGGGGACCACCCGGACCATCGGCACCAATTCCGGGGCCACCTGGCAGGATGTCGAGGGCGAGCCCTGGGTATACCTGACCGTCGGCTTTGAATCCGTCTGGTGGGAGTGGATCGCCCCATCCTCGGATCCCGCGACCATTGATACCATCGGCAGTGACTTCGACACCATCCTCGGCGTCTGGGAGGGCGACGAGGTGGGCAGTCTTACGCCGGTGGCCGGTGATGATGACTCCGCCGGGGAGCAGAGCTCGGTCACCTTCAATCCCGCGGCCGGCCAGTCCTACAAGATCCAGGTCTATGGTTACCTGGATGAGACCGGCACCATCGTGCTGAACTATCCGGATCCCGGGCAGGCCGGGGTGGAAAACGACTACTTTCACAACCGCATTATCCTGCAGCCCGGAACCACCCAGGCGGCGGGATCCAATGTCGGGGCCACTGCCGAGGATGGCGAACCGCTGCCCCCGCCGGCCGGGACCGCCTCGGTGTGGTGGGAATGGAACGCGCCTGCCACCGGAACCGTCGTCATCAACACCAACGGCAGCAATTTCGACACCGTGCTGGCCGTCTACACCGGTGACAGCGTTTCCGGGTTGCAGCTGATAACGGCCAATGACGACGGCGGCGGCCCGCAGAGTGAAGTCAGTTTCCTCGCCGAACAAGGCGGCTCCTACAAGGTCCAGGTGACCGGGTCGGGAGCCGCCTCCGGCGAGATAAAGCTGAATTACCCCCAGCCTGGGGTTCCCAAGCCCCTCAATGACGACCTGGCCGACCGGTCCGTCCTGGAGCCGGGCTCGATCCTGGCCGGGGGAAGCAACACCGGGGCCCCCCTTGAGCCGGGCGAGCCGCTGCACCCGTCCGGATCGGGCAGCCGCAGCATCTGGTGGGAATGGAACGCCCCCAGCTCGGCGGAGGCCACCCTGGACACTTTCGGGAGCGACTTTGACACCACCCTGGCTGTCTATACGGGGAACGATCTTGATAACCTGGTCCTCGTAGCGGAGAACAACGACACCGGAGGCCAGCAAAGCTCGGTCACCTTTGTCCCGGTTGCGGGAGTCTCCTACCTTGTCCAGGTCAACGGAAACGGTCCCGCCGCCGGCACCGTGGTCCTCAATTGCCCGCCTGCAGGATACAAGCGTCCGTCCAATGACGCCTTCGCCAACCGTCTGCTCCTGGCACCGGGAACGATCCAGACCTTCGGCAACACCGAGTATGCCACCGCCGAGCCGGGTGAGCCGCTCAATCCTGCCGAGGCGGGAGGCAGCACGGTCTGGTGGGAATGGATCGCCCCGGAATCGGGCGAGGTGACGATCCACACCATCGACAGCACCTTCGACACGACCCTGGCCGTCTACACCGGAAGCGACCTGGCCTCGCTGACCCTCGTCGGCGCCAACGACAATTTTGTCTCGGCTTACAGCGGGGTCAGCTTCGTGGCCGAGGCCGGGGAATCCTATCTGCTGCAGGTCGACGGATTCGACGGGGAGCAGGGCCTGGCGGCCCTCAATTACCCGATGCCCTGGCCGGTTTCCATTACTCCCGGAAGAATGCGCCTGGCCGGCCTTGCCGGTGAAAGCATCAACAGTTCACTGGAACTGGTAAACGCCGATTCCCAACCGGTCAGCTTCAGCATCACCTCAGATGATGCGTGGATCCAGGCCGCCCCTGACTCCGGCATCCTGGCTCCCGGAAGCGGCCTCCTGGTCTCCCTGGTTGCGGGTCCCCTGCCCCCGTTCGCCGACGCGATCTACACCAGCCTGGACATTACCACCGACCATCCGGGCCTGCCATTGGCGGAGATCCCCATTGAAGTGATCAGCCAGTCCCTGGTCATCGATGTGCCCGATCCCAACCTGCGGCGGGCCCTCGAGCTCCATCTGGGCCGCCTTCCCGGGGAGCCCCTGGCCGACATAGAACTGGCCATCCTGACCACCTTCGATGCTCCGGAGCAAAACATCTCCAATCTCACCGGGCTGGAGTACGCGATCAACCTCTTCTATCTCTTCCTGCCGCAGAACCAGATCAGCGATATTTCCGCCTTGTCCGGTCTCCAGAGCGTTGTCCTGCTGGACCTCAACGACAATGAGCTGACGGATATTTCTCCGCTGTTGAGCCTGCCCATCCTCTTCAATGTCGACCTGCGGCTCAATTACCTCGACATCAATCCCGGATCCGACGACCGGGCGGTCATCGACACCCTGAGCCTTTCAGCCACCGTCGACTATGATCCGCAGAAGTCCGGCATGATGAACTTCCAGGACTGGGCCGGCAACCATGGCCTGCACCCCCAGCTGGATGACCCGGAGGACATCAACAATTCACTGGGATTGAGCAACGAGCTGGCCTTCGCCATGGGGCTCGACCCGATTTCACCGTCAGCCGGCGACCTTCCCGTGGCCGGCCGCCAGGGCGATACCAACCGCTACACCTTTACCTACTTCCGCAATCTCGCCGCCATCGGCGTGACCACCTCCATCCTGGGCTCCCACGACCTGATCAACTGGACGGTGGTTGTCCCGGTGGAGGTCAATGTGCTCTGGCGCAACGGGAACGGCGAGCAGCTGGTCGAGGCCGTGTTCGAGGACCCTTCCCCGGTCATGTTTTTCCAACTACAGACCTCCTCCTATTGAGGAAGGGTTCCTACGCGGACGGAGAGCCGTCGATGAGTTCCCGGACCAGTTCCGGCAACCCGGAACAGGCGGTCTTGCGGATCAGGTGGTAGCCCGGGCGGTTGACGGATTCCGGTATTTCCGGATTCACCACATATACCGCGCTGGCCTTTGAGGCCGCCGGGACCAGCCCGGCCGCCGGGTAGACGGCAAGGGAAGTGCCGACCACGATCAGGATGTCCGCCGTTTCCGCAACCTTGGCCGCCCGGTATACTTCCGGCACCAGCTCCCCGAACCAGACCACGTGCGGCCGCAGCTGGCCGCCCCGCGGACAGAGGTCGCCCATTTCAATATCCCGGTCGCCGAGATCGACCAGCAGGTCCGTCCTGATGGTGCTTCGGGCCTTGAGGATTTCCCCGTGCAGGTGGATCACCTTGCTGGACCCGGCCCGCTCGTGCAGGTCGTCGATATTCTGGGTGATGATGGTCACCTCAAAATGCCGCTCCAGGTCGACCAGCGCGGCATGGGCGGCGTTGGGACGGGCGGCCCGGACATCCCGGCGCCGCATGTTGTAGAAACGGAGCACCAGCTCCGGGTTCTCGTCCCAGGCCTCCGGCGTGGCCACGTCGTAGACGTTGTAACCTTCCCAGAGCCCTCCGGCTCCCCGGAAAGTGTCCAGTCCGCTCTCGGCGCTGATTCCGGCACCACTGAGGACGACAATATGCGGGCTCTTCATTCTACTCTGGTGATACGGGTTGCGAAGACGGTGTCTGGAGTTACACTGTGAACATGGACAACCACATATACAAGACAATCGAGCTGACCGGCACTTCCGCCAATTCCATCGAGGAAGCCGTCAACCGGGCCCTGGCCAGGGCCAGTAACTCCATAGATAACATGCGCTGGTTCACGGTTAAGGAAGTCCGCGGGCAGGTGAAGGAAGGGGCCTGTACCGAATGGCAGGTCACGATCAAGGCCAGTTTCACCATCAAGGAGTAAGGGCCGGGCGGTTGTAAGTGCCCCGGCGCCCCGGGATGGACAGGACCCACTGCCAGAGCTGCAGGTCGCGGGCCCTGAACGCGGCTGCGCAACTGAGCAGGTAATAAGTCCACATCCGGTAGAAACGGTCCGTGTACTGGGGCCGCGTGTTCCTCAAGACGGGCCATGCAAACCGGAAGTTGTGGTACCAGGCCATCAGGGTGCGGTCGTAGTCGGGCCCGAAGTTGTGCAGGTCCTCCGCCACGAAAAGGCCCTCCATGGCCTTGCCGACCTGACGCGGGGCCGGGATGTGGCCGTTGGGGAAGATGTTCCGGTTTATCCAGCTCCGGGCCGCCAGGTACGGCTTGTTGCATCCGATCGTATGGAGGAGGAAAAGCCCCTCCGGTTTGAGGTTCCGCCGGGCCACTTTCATGAAGGTCCGGTAGTTACGCGGGCCAACGTGCTCAAACATGCCGATGGAAACGATGCGGTCGAACTGTCCCTGGTGTTCCCGGTAGTCCTGGAGAAGGATCTCCACCGGCAGTTCCTCCAGATGCCGGCGGGCATATGCCGCCTGTTCCTTGGAAACCGTCAACCCGACGCATTC
>CAJXMX010000321.1 GCA_913056355.1 uncultured Opitutales bacterium | reverse complement strand
CGGCCAAAACTAAGGTTGGCCTGGAACCAGAGAACCTCGTCGTAAAGGACGTTGTAGCTGCGGCCGAAGAGGTCCGTCCAGTCGCCCGCCTCCGGCACCTCGATCAGGGCGTCGTTGTTGCTGTCATGGGCGCTGAGCCAGTCCATGGCCCGCTGCAGGATTTCCCGGTAATGGCGGAGCAAGTCGAGGTCGCCGGTGGCCCGGATATACTCGTAGAAGGCGATGATGACCCACATGCCACTGTCGATGGAACAAATGCCGCCCACACCCGAGTAGTCCGGCTCGCCGGAATCGATGCTGACGTTGGCCGGAATCTGGCCCGGGGGAGAAACATGATCCAGCAGGGTGACCAGGGTCTGCCGGCAGCACTTGCGCATCTCCGGGTCGTCAAGCAGCAAGGCCCCCAGGACGGAAATGCTGCCGTCACGGGCCCAGACGCTGCGGTAATTGGCATCGGTCCCCCGGATCTCGTTGTCCTGCAGGGAACAGGCTGAGAATCCCATCGGGGTAATGTTCTTGCGCAAACCCTCGACCGCTTTCTCGCAGGCGGTGTGCACATACTCGCGGTCCTCCTTGCTGATCCCGCTGTAGGTCTCCTCCTGCATGAAACGCTGCAGGCTTTCATGCTCCCCGGCTTCCAGCATGCGGGCGTCCGGGGTGTGCTCGGGATAGACAATCTTCCGGATCACCCCGTATTCCTGCAGGCCCTCCAGGACACCATCGGCGTAGCATTCCCGGGCCATGTAGACATCATGGCCGATGACGGCCTCCAGCAGCTCCGGCTGGGCGTTGCCGACCACGATGGAATGGATCCCCTTCTTGAGGATCATCGCCGCGTCGTTTCCGGTGTCGCCGGCCACCAGGGCCTGTTCGCGCGGAATGTCGAGGTGCTTGAGGAACCAGCTCAGGGCGTTGCCCTTGTTGGCGTACTTGGGCAGCACATCCAGGTCCCGCTGGCTGGAATAGACCAGCGTCACGTTGAGTCCGGCATCGCTCAGGGCGTCGTCCAGCCGGTGAATGTCCTGCTCACCGGCACCGACCAGGAACCAGCTCGATTTGTATTTGCTCTGGTAATACGCCGGCTGCCGGACCGCCTCGGGAAAGGTGCCCCGCATCACCTCCTCAACCTTGGCCACATCCCAGCCCTCTTCCAGCACCCCGCTGAAGGACTTCAGCTCCCGCTTCTTGCGGTAGTCGTAGATGAGGGTCCCGACCCCGCAGATCAGGTAGTCCGGTTCCGGAAGGATCTTTTCACCGATCAGCTCGAGGGTCTCGCTGAGCATCCGTCCCGTGCAGTAGCAAAGCAGCGGTCTGGATTTTTCAGGAAGGCTTACCCACGTATCCCGGAAGGCGTGGGTGGCATCGAGTTTGCCCAGAAGGGTTCCGTCGAGGTCGGATGCGAATATGCGAATCGGTTTCTTGTTTCTTTTCCTGTTGGCCATGGAGTCTGGTCAAATCAAGTCACGGGTTGTAGCGGAAGATCCTGAAGGCGTCGATCAGGGATCACTGACATCGATGAACGGCGAGATACGGCCCTCGACCAGTTTCAGCAACTGCTGGGCAATTCCCGTCCAGGTGAAGAGGCTGCGCACGGTATGCGCTCCCTCCAGGGCCATCCGGTCGCGGATCTTCTTGTAACGGATCGCCTTGAGGATGGTGATCCCGAAATCCACCTTGTCGAAGGTATCGGCAAAGAGCGCATCGGTGCCGTAGGTCAGGGTCCGGTAGAGGCCGCCATGGGTGGTGACCACCGTGGGCGTCCCGCAGGCCATGGCCTCGATGGCCGTCATGCCGAAGGGTTCATACCGGCTGGGCAGGCAAAAGACATTGGCCGCGCGGTAGAAGTCGGCCATTTCCTCGTCCGGCAGGGAACCGGTCAGGATGACCCGGTCCTTCAGCCCGAGGGACTCGATCTGTTCCTCCAGGTCGCGGCGCATGGGATCCTCCGTGGTGCCTTCCGACTCCGATCCCACGGCCAGGCGCAGGACGACATCATCGGCCCGTTCCGCCACCACCGAGAAGGCGTCGACCAGCAGGTCGAAACCCTTGTTCCGGCTCAGGCGGCCGATCGAGGAAATGACCTTCTGGTCCTGCGGCAGGCCGAAGTCCTCCCGGATGGCCATCTGGGTGGCTTCGCTGACCGGGAAGAACCGGTTGTCGTCATAACCGGGCGGAATCATCCGGACCTTGGCCTTGGGCAGCGAATAGTCGTTGTAGAACATGTCCAGCTGCATCGGCGAAGTCGCGATGACCATGTCACACTCGCGGTAGAGAATCGTCTCGTGGTGAATCCGGCGCTTGAAATTGTAGGTCTTTTCCAGCTTCTCGGGATCATCCTCGAAGTCGGTCTGCATCTGCTTCTTCTTCCAGACCCCGATGCTGTGCGGGGTGTGGATATGCGGCAGGTCCAGCACCTCTGCCAGGTGCTGCCCGGCCAGCCCGGCATCCCAGTAATGGCTGTTGATAAACTCGTATTCCAGCTTCTCGTTCCTGATGAAGCGGAGGGCGTGTTCGGTCCATTCCTTGAGTTTCTTGTAGAGGTACTCCTTGGGAATGAAATCCTTGCCCCCGCAAGGCATGCGGATGATCCGCACGCCCTCCCCGGCATCCTCGATTTCCGGCTGGTCCTCGAAGCGGCGGGTCCAGATATCGACCTGGTAGCCCAGCTGGGCCAGCTTGCGGGACAATTCCAGGACATAGACCACCTGGCCGCCGGTGTCCGGCATGCCGAGAGGCGGGTCCGAGGCAACGTAGCCGTGGGTTGAAATCATTGCGATGCGCTCCTGCACGCGCACGCGCGAACGACGTTTTGGTTTGGCGTCTTCGTTCTTGGTTTTACTCATGAGTCCGATAAAACTGTATGCTGAAAGCCCGGGATGGCAAACCCCTATCCCAGAATCGGAATCCGTGCCGCCGGAGGCCGGCGGTTCTCCTTGCTTGTGAAAGGGAAAGGGAACAATAAGGAGGGGTGCAAAAATCCGCCTCAGTCGAATTCCTCTACGGCCTGAATCCGGCCTTTGAATGCCTGCGCGCAGGCCGCCGGACGGTGCTCGAAGCCTTCCTGAACGAGAAAACCGCCGAGAGCTCCCGGCTCAAGACCCTGCAGCGCCTTCTGGAGCAGAACCAGGTCCGGATCAGCAAGGTCGACAAGGGCCGGCTGCACCAGCTGAGCAGTTCCACCGAGCACCAGAACGTGGTGCTGAAGGTTTCGCGCTATCCCTATGTCGACCATCAGGAATGCCTGCAGGCCAAGCGGGTGCTGCTCCTGGACAATGTGGAGGACCCGCACAACGTGGGGGCCATCCTCCGCTCGGCGGAGGTCTTCGGCTTCCACCACGTGCTGCTCCCGACCAAGGGGGTGCCGGAAGTTTACCCGTCGGTCTCGAAAGTCTCGGCCGGAGCCGTTGAATTCCTCAACATCGCCCGGGACTGCAATGCCGTCACCTACGCCCAGAAGGCACTCGACGCCGGTTACACGGTGGCGGCGCTGGATGCCAAGGGCAAGGTCAGCCTCGAGGAATTCGCCGGAAAGGCGCAGGAGCCCCTGCTGGTGGTCATCGGAGGCGAGGACAAGGGCGTCGGGCAGTTCATCCTCAACCATGCCACGGTCACCCTGGCCATTCCCCAGAGCGGCCGGATCAACTCCCTGAACGCCTCGGTGGCCGCCTCAATCACCCTCTACGCCTTGCGGACGGCCTGATTCTCCAGTTCCGCGAAGGCGGCCTGGAGGACCTTTTCCGAGACCTTGCCCTCTGTCCCCAGTTCCTGGGCAAAGACCTGCACCTTGAACTCCTCCAGCAGCCAGCGCAGCCGGCGCTTGTCCGGGGCCGGGGCCTTGATGGAGGCGAACCGCCGGATGTAGGGCAGGATCAACCCGGCCTTCTCCGCATCCTTGACCGGGTTCTGCCGCGCCCGGCGCATGCGAAGGCCGATCGCCTGCAGGTAGCGCGGGTAGTGATCCAGTCGCGACAATTCCAGGTCCTGGAGAAATCTCCCGTGGACCAGGGAATCCACCTCGGCCCGCCAGGCGGCCTCCTTTCCGGCCTGCTCGAGGACCTTCCGGCGCTCCTCCAGAATGCGTTCCAGGAGGTCCACGTAGCGCGGGATCAGGCCCCGCATGCGCTCCCGTGCTCCGCTGACAACCCGGCGGACCTTTTCCGGGTCGAGCGGAAGTCCGGATTCCCCAGAAACCAGGTCCCGCAGGAGGAGCCGGAAGGACCGGTCCGCCAGCTCCTTCGGGGGCAGCAGAAAGGAGAAGCCGAGGTGGACCCGTTTCAACTCCCGGGCCAGGTCCCGCTGGAACCAGCCCAGGTCTCGTCCAAGGCCGGCAGCGCACAAGGCCGGGAAGCCCCTGCGGGTGGCCTTGGCGGCCGCCTCCGGGTTTGCAAACAGCCTCAGGTTGATGCTGCCGGATTCCGCCAGATCCAGGCCCGGCCAGGCCTTGACCGGTAGCCCGGCGATATCGCCCAGGACCAGTTCACCCGGCAGGGCGGGGAGGGAATCGGGCTGGACATCCGCGATCTCGTACCGGGCGCACCCGGCCTTCCAGACCTGCAGCTTGTCCCGGCCCTCCCCCTTGGCAAAGCTGGCCCGGACCGCCTGGGCGTACTGGCGGGAGACCTTCTCCCAGTCGCGGCCGGCGGCCACGGTCCGCT
>CAJXMX010000320.1 GCA_913056355.1 uncultured Opitutales bacterium | reverse complement strand
GAGAAAGCCATTGAGGCGCAACAGGAGGGCCACACCTGGACGGCCCTGCGCAACTACAAGAAGGTCTGGGAAGACTATCCCGCATCCCAGTATTCGGCCCAGGCCCTCTACAATACCGGGGTCATCCAGTTTGAACGGAAGAAGTGGAAAAAATCCTACGGCGCCTTCCAGGCCATTCTCATTCGCCACCCGGACTATCCCCGCTTCAACGAGCTGATCGAGTACCAGTTCCGGATCGCCCTGGCCCAGGCCGAGGGGGACGGCGTGCGACTCTTCTGGGTGATTCCCACCCGCGCCTACAACAAGGCCATCGGCTACTTTGAGATTGTCATCAACAACGCGCCCTACTCCGACCTGGCCCCGCTGGCCCTCATGAACGTGGCCCTGATCCACCAGTACAAGGGCAATACCGCGGAAGCCATCGACGCCCTGGACCGGCTCATCAACAGCTATCCGCAGAGCCTCCTGGCCGACGACGCCTACCTTTCCCTGGCGGAAACCTTCGCCACCCTGGTCCAGGGGCCCGATTACGACCAGGGCGCCACCCGCGAGGCCATTTCCTATTTCGAGGACTTCCTGATCCTCTTCTCCAGGAACGAGGATGTGGCCCGGGCGGAGAGCGGCCTGGCCGAGATGGAGGACGTCTACGCCCGGAGCAAGCTGGTCATCGGGCAGTACTACTACAAGTACCGCAAGTGGTACCAGGCGGCGGAGATCTTCTTCAACGAGGCCATCACCATTGCCCCCAACTCGCCGGCCGCGGAAACCGCCCGCGAATACCTGGCCCGGATCGAGAAAATGAAGGAGGACTACCAGAACGCCTCGACCAATCCGCAGGAACAAGCCAAGGAAAAGTCCTTCATCAGCCGCCTGTGGGGAAAGATCATTTCCTGAGCCAGCCATGCGGAGCCCTTTCCTTAGAATTTCCCTCCTCATTCCGGTCCTCCTGCTTCTTGGCGGCTGCGCCGGCTACGAGGCCCTGGAACCTTCGGGAGCACCTGTCCGGCTGACTGTCCAGCCCGTCCTGAACGAGACGGAGCTGCCGCAGATCATCGCCCCCCTGTCCCGCAACCTGCGGGAAAAGTTGGCCCACTCGCCCAACTGGAAACTGGTCGATGAGGCTGATGCCGAGGCCGCCCTGCAGGTCACCGTTTCCGGGTTTACCCGCTCGTCTCTGGCCCGGGATCCGGGAGACACCGGGCGCCCCCTCTCCTACATGGAAGAGATCGAGCTCACGGTGGAATGGATCAGCGACCTGCCACCTCCCTGGGGACCCGAACCGACGGTGACGGTGCGCACGGACCAATTGCTTTACTCACAGCCCAGCCTGACCAGCGCCGAATCCGTGGCCATGGCGGAAATCGCCGACCGGCTGGCCGAAAAGATCCTGCAACAGCTGGACTGGACCGGCGCCGGCCGGTAGGATTTGCCTCCATGACAAGTTCCAGCCCCAATCCGCTTCGCCTGGCCCCCTCCATCCTCGCGGCGGATCACGCCCACCTCGCGGCCGGGCTGGAAATCGTCCGGCAACTGCCGGTCAAGTGGCTCCACCTGGACATCATGGACGGGCATTTCGTGCCCAATTTCAGCTTCGGCCCGCAGACCGTGGCCGATTTGCGAAAGCGCGACCACGAACTCTTCTTCGACACCCACCTCATGCTGGATAATCCGGATGAGCACGTGGACGCCTTCATCAAGGCCGGAGCCAACCTGGTCTCGATCCATGTGGAACCGGACTACGACGTCGAGGCCACCCTGGAGCGGATAAAGGCCGCCGGATGCCAATGCGGCATCGTCCTCAACCCGGGAACCCCCGCCGAGGCCGCCCTGCCCTTCATCAGGAAGGTGGACCTGATCCTGGTCATGACCGTCTGGCCCGGCTTTGGCGGCCAGTCCTTCATCGAGGACACCCTTCCCAAGATGGGCCTCCTGCACGACTGGCGCATGGCCCGGAACCTCAACTTCCGCCTCGAAGTGGACGGAGGAATCGACCTTGAGACCGCGCCGCTGTGCCGGGAACAGGGGGTCGACACCTACGTGGCCGGCACCGCCTTCTTCAAGGCGGAGGACCGCGCCGCCTTCCTGAAGGGGATTGAGGGGGCCTAGCAGTGCCGCAGGCCTCAAAGAGGCCACATGTGAAAGCGAAGGGCGGTTCCGCGCAGCGGACCCGCCCTGGAAACCGGGGCCATTCAGAATCCATAGCCCCAACGGGGCGACATGTCGCCCTTACAGGGCTTTTATTTGTTTTTCTCCACTATTCCCCTGGGCTATACCATGTCGCCTCTTCGAGGCGGCCTACCCCTCCGCCGGCACCACAAAGCTGTACGGATCGAAGGATTTGCATCCGCGTTGGCCGGGCTCGACCTCGAAGATCACGCCCCGCAGCTGGACATTGGCCCCGGCGACCGTGAAGCGCCGGGGCATGCCGTCGATAAAGCGCCGCACGATGGGGGCGATGTCGCGGCCCAGCACGCTGTCGTAGGGCCCGCTCATGCCGGCATCGCAGATAAAGCCGGTCCCGCGCGGGAGAATGCGGGCGTCGGCGGTCGGGATATGGGTGTGGGTCCCGATGACGGTGGCCACGCGGCCATCGAGGTACCAGCCCATGGCCACCTTCTCGGAGGTGGTCTCGGCGTGGGTCTCGACCAGCCAGGTATCGCAGGCCTCGCGGTGCTCGTCGAGGTAGTTGGAAATCATGGGAAACCCGGCATCCGACTGGATCTTCATCAGGACCTGGCCGAGCACGGTGACCACGCCCAGGCGAAGCCCCTCCGTCTCCAGCACCAGGTGCCGCAGGCCGGGGCTGCCGGCAAAGAGGTTGAAAGGCCGGCAGACATAGGGCAGGCTGCCGATGTCCTTGTCGAAGCCGCGCTGATCCCAGCAGTGATCCCCCAGGGTGATTCCGTCGACCCCGGAGCCGTGCAGCTCCTCGGCGATTTCCCTGGTAATGCCGGCTCCGCCGGCGGCGTTCTCCCCGTTGGCGACGACCAGGTCGAGCCGCTCCGCCTCACGGATGGCCGGAAGGTGCTGCCGGACCGCCTGACGGCCGGCCCGGCCGACAATATCGCCCAGGAATAGTATGCGAGCCATGGGCGGTATCATTGAAGGATGCCGGCCCCAGCTGCAATGCCGGATTCCCGGCAGGGGGATTTTTTGGGAAATGCGCTTGCATTTTTCAGGCTGCCATTTTTTCTCACCCCTGTTTTTAGCGACGAACCTTGAATTGATATTACTGTGAAAACTTGGACGCCATACGCTCTGCCCCAACTCGTAGTCGAGCTGGTCGTCCTTGTAGTCGTCGCCTGAGGCGGGCTATTAACTGTTGCTGCCCGCTGACCCACCGCTTTCAATGAAACCGGATTAATTAATCGTGCAAAAATGAAAACACCAACCGACTCCCAACCGGATACCACCCAGAAGAAATCCACCGCAGCCAGCCAACGCCCGGCCGTACGGGGCGCGGACCTGCTGGTCCAGAGCCTGGAGCGCGAGGGAGTCGACGTCATTTTTGCCTATCCGGGCGGTGCTTCCATGGAAATCCACCAGGGCCTGGTGCGCAGCGGCAAGATCCGCACCATTCTCCCCCGCCACGAGCAGGGCTGCGGTTTCATGGCCCACGGCTACGCCCGCACGACCGGCAAGGCCGGCGTCTGCATGGCCACCAGCGGCCCCGGCGCGACCAACCTCGTGACCTGTATCGCCGACGCCCAGATGGACTCCATTCCCCTGGTGGCCATCACCGGCCAGGTCAACCAGGCCTTCATCGGCAAGAACGCTTTCCAGGAGACGGACGTCTTCGGCATCACCCTGCCGATCGTCAAGCACTCCTACCTCGTCCTCGACATCAAGGACATCCCGCGGACCGTCAAGGAGGCCTTCCACATCGCCACCCATGGCCGCCCCGGCCCGGTGGTCATCGACATCGCCAAGGACGTGCAGCAGAGCTACCTCGGCGGGCAAGAACTGGAGGACGCCCTCAACGCGGAGATGAACATTCCCGGCCTGAAGGAGATCCCGCACGCCAGCGACGAGGAGTTGAACATTATCCTCGATGAATGCGAAGCGGCCACGCGGCCGGTCATCTATTTTGGCGGCGGCATCATCAGCGGCTGTGCCAACGAGGAACTGAAGGAATTCGCCGAAATCACCGGATTTCCGGTAACCTCGACCCTGATGGGCCTGGGCGGTTTCGATGAAAACCATCCCCAGAGCCTGCGCTGGTTCGGCATGCACGGCGGCGTGGCCGGCAACTGGGCGGTCTGCGAGAGCTCGCTCCTGCTGACCTTCGGGGCCCGTTTCGACGACCGCATCACCGGGGCCATCGCCAAGTTCGCCCCGGAGGCGACCATTGCCCACTTCGACATCGACAAGGCCGAACACCACAAGAACAAGGTGGTCAAGTACCCCGTTCATACCGACGTCAAGTACGCCCTGAAGCGGCTCTGTGAGCTGGCCCGGGAAAGGAAGTTCCAGAAGCCGGACATCGGCGAGTGGAACCAGAAGGTCTACGGCTGGCGCGAGGAGTATCCCTTCCAGTTTGAGGAGATCCCGCACATCCAGCCGCAGTTCGCCATCCAGACCCTCTACGAGGAAACCAAGGGCGAGGCCATCATCACCACCGGGGTCGGGCAGCACCAGATGTGGGCCGCCCAGTTCTACAAGTTTCACCAGCCGCGCGCCTACCTCTCCT
>CAJXMX010000319.1 GCA_913056355.1 uncultured Opitutales bacterium | reverse complement strand
ACCACCTCGACCGGACGGACGTCGTCGAGGAACCAGCCGTAGAGGTCGACCAGATAAGTGAGCGCATCCTTGACGAAGGTCGCCTCCTTCGAGCGCTCGATGATCTTCAGGCCGTTGGCCTTGGTGTGGTAGTGCCGCGCCGTGCCGGAGACGATGCGACCGAGCTTGCCGTCGAGGATCTGCTGGGCAACCCAGAAGGCCAGCGTCGACACGCCGGGCGCGATCGAGACCGACATGGTCTCGTAGCCGTTGGCGTCCTTCTGCTCCTTCCACCAGGTCAGCTCGTCATGGCGGTTGCCCATGATGATCAGCGGGGTGTCGCGGCCAGCGGCCTTGAATGCCTGCGCAGCGCCGTAGCCGTCACCGCCCTGGGTGACCACGGCATCGATCTCCGGCAGCGACGGCAGGATGCCGGCGACCGCCTTCTGGGCAACGTCCTGGGCCCAGTCGCCGTGCACCGAGCCGACGATCTCGAACTGGGTGTTCTCGGCGACGCCCTCGTGGATGCCGGAGGAGATCTCGTCATCGACGAACACGCCGGCGAGGCCGCGGATCTCGAGCAGATTGCCGCCATCGGGCATCTTGTCGGCGAGATAGATCACCTCGTCCTTGCCCATCTGCTTGAAGTCGACGGCGATCCGCCAGGCGCAGGGCTCGGTGACGATGCCGTCGAAGGAGACAACGACGATGCCGGCGTCGCAAGCTTCCTTGACCGCGCCGTTGATGGCGGTCGGCGACGCGGCGTTGACGACGATGGCGTCATAGCCCTGCAGGATCATGTTCTGGATCTGGGCGGCCTGCTCGGTCACCTGGTTCTCGGCGGTGGTGAAGGCGTCGCCCCATGCGGAATGGCGCTCCATCGGGTACAGGCTGAGCTCGGAGCAGACATCATCCAAACTGGGCATGGGCTGGTTGGCGTAGCCAGTGCGGTGGAATGCATGCAACTCCTGGGCGGCCATCATGGCGGTATCGATGTAGGGATTGCGCCACTTCAGCTGCAGGACCCGCCGCATGGCCTCGTCGAGCATGCGGACATCAAACTGCGCGTGATGACCGACCACGACCCGCCCGTGGAGCAGGGGCAGCAATTCCTCAAGGAAGGCCTGTTCAAGGATTCCGCCCTCGATATCCGAGGGAACCAGTCCGTGAACGGGGGAGGATTCCGTCACCTCGACCCCTTCCTGGTGCACCAGCCAGGCCCTGGAGGACTCCAGTTGCAGGGCGCCCTCCTCGATGATGATGGCCGCCGCCGAGAGGATTCGGTCCCTGCCGATGTGGAAGCCGCTGGTCTCGGTGTCAATGACCAGGACCGAGCCGTGTTCGGCGTGGGCCTTCTTGAAGGACAGGGAGTCCAGCGAGACCCGGTAGGCCTCGGCGATGGGATTGTCGTTCCTGCGTGCGAACCATTGCCTCATGTGCCCACCCGTTCGATGGAGAACTCGGTCCGCAGCGCCCGTTGCAGGATGCGCTGCACGTCAAAGGCGTTGGTCAGGAGGGTGCGCTGGACCTTGTCCAGCTTGCCGGGCTCGATGTAGCGGCCCGAGTCGCCCCGCTCCAGGCCGTTGAGGACCCGCAGCCGGAACATGAAGTCGTAACTTTGCTGGACCATGACCGCCATGTCCGCCTGCCGCGGCGCCGCCCGCTGCAGTTCCCGCAAGCGGCCGTCGGTACTGTAGACGCTGAGAAAGCGGTACTTCAGGGCGAGCAGCAGAACGCCGTCGCGAAGGGGATTCAGGCCCCGGCTCTTGATGTCGAACTGGCCCTCGGCGGAGCCTTTCCTGGCCACGACGAAGTTGCCCCAGAAGTTCAGCGGCGGCGGGGTCTGGACTGCCATCTCGGCCATCCGCCGCTGCAGCAGGGGCGTCTTCTGGAAGAGGTCGAAGAGCTTGGCCCGGAGTTCCTCCGCCAACTGGGAGCTGCCGGTCACCGGGCGCAGGTCAAACATGGTGATCAGGCGCAGCAGGTGGTCGCTGACCATCAACTCATCATGGCTGAACTCGGCCAGCCATTCCTTCTCGGTCCGGCACCAGCGCGGATTGGAGGCCATCACTCCGCCCTGACAGCGGGAGAAGCCGCACTCGACCAGTTTGTCCACGATTTTCCGGGTCAACTGCAGGAAAACGGACCGGTGGGCATCGTCCTCCTTCGGATCCCCCGAGGCCTTGAAAATGAAGGCGTTGTCCATGTCGGTGCGCAGGATCTGCTCCCGACGGCCATCGCTGCCGACGGCCATCCAGGCCCACTCCACCTCCGGCAGGCGGATGCCCTCCTCGTCCAGCTCGGCCACGGCAAAATCCATCAGCCGGATCACCAGCTCGTCGTGCAGCTCGGCGAAGACATGGGCCACGAAGATGGCCGACAGGCCCGGCTCGAGGTAGGCACGGGCCAGCTCCTCAAAATCATCGCATAGTTCTCGCAGGCGGGCCGTGGTCCGGGCGGCCCGGATCTCGTTGATCATCCCCGCCGGGTGGTGGCCGCTCTGGACCAGGAAGTCCTTGTGGGTGAAAATGTCGAGCAGCGGCGAATCGACGGTGCCGTCCTCGGTCACGCAGATCTGGCCGATCCGCTTGCGCAGCATGAGGAGCATCGCAGCCATGGCGTTGGACCCTTCAGCCACGGCATAGACCGGGCTCGCCATGACCTTCTCGACCCGTGTGCGGAGGTTGGTCTTGCCCACGATGCAGTACTTGATGAGGTCCGAGTTGGTCACCACCCCGAGCGGGTGTCGTTGCTCGTCCACGACAACTATGGACGGCACCCGCTTGCTGGACATCAGCTTGGCCACATGGAACAGGCTCTCGTCCGGGAAGCAGGTCAGGAGGCGGTTGATGTTGCGGGTCCGGATGACCTTGGTGCTGTCGAAATGGGCCCGGGAAAGAAAATCCCCGCCCGCGCTCTTCCCCTTGGCCGGCATCGAGATCCGCGCCCCCACCCGGGTCGACCAGAACAGGTGACGCCGCACATAGTAGCGGGCCGGATCGTGCCGGTTGAGAATCCGCAGGAAGAGGTCCACCGGAATGACGTACAGGATGGCGTCCTCCGCCACCCGGGCCGAGGTCAGGAAGGATTCCTTCTCCAATACCGCGCTCAGCCCCAGCACGTCCCCGACGTCGCGGATGTCCACCAGGTCGTCCTGTCCGTCGTTGTCCCAGTAATACTCGATCCGCCCCTTGTTCAGGAAGTAGATCTCCCCCTTCGAGGGGCTTCCCTGGGTCCACAGCTCCTCTCCCTTGACGATGACCTTCACCTGGACGCGGCGGGCCAGCTCCATCACCTCCTCCCCCTCAAACATCGAGAAGGGCGGGTATTTCCGCAGCATCTCCGCGATCCGCTGGGATATCACGTTCATGGGGCCGGTCCGGGCTTCTTCCATGTCCCCATTAAACCAGCCTGGAATTTCGGGTCAATCCCCGGAAGAGCCGGGGTCGGACCTCCCGAAGTTGTTCATGTAAAACCACTTAAGCCCAAAATTCAGCGCGAATTTACGGTAAGCCGGGGCAATCATAGCGGAAAAACAACGGCTAACTAATCTACACCGGCATGAATCCCCGGCTCCGTATCCTGAACACCCTGAACCGCCAGGCGGTGGACCGTCCCCCTGTGGACCTGTGGCTGACCCCGGAAGTGCTGGCCGCGCTGAAGGCCCGGACAGGTGAGGAGGACGACTACGCGACCTTCCGGCACCTGGGCCTGGACAAGATCGCCTGGCTGTGCCCGAACTACCAGCCGCCGGACGGCGGACCGGAGCAGGACACGGAAGCGGACCCGTGGGGAGTCCGCTCGGAGGAGATCCGCTCCGGGGAGGCGACGTATCACGAGGTCAGCGGCCCGCCGCTGGAGGAAATGGAGGAAGTGGAGGAACTGGAGGACTACCTGTACTGGCCGGATCCGGATCGATTCGACTATGCCTCGATCCGGGCCAAGGCGGAGCGGGCGAGGAGCTTTGAATTTGCCACCATCGGGCCGTGGGTCTCCCACTTTGAAGTCTACTGCCGGATGCGTGGACTGGAAAACGCGATGATGGACATCGTGGCTGAGCCGGAATTCCTGCAGGCGGCGCTGGACCGGATCGAGGCCGTGCAGACGCGGATGCTGGAACGCTTCTTCAAGGAAATGGGCGACCTGGTGGACATGGTCCTGGTCTCCGACGACCTTGGCGCGCAGGAGAGCCTGCTGATGTCCGAGGCCCATTGGAAGACCTTCCTGAAGCCGCGCCTGACCCGTTGGTGCGACCTGATCCACTCCCATGGTAAAAAGGTATTCTACCACACAGACGGGGCCGCGCGTGCGCTGATCCCGGGACTGGCGGACTGTGGCATCGACATCCTGAATCCAGTCCAGCACATCTGCCCGGGCATGGACATGAAGGAACTGAAGGCCGAATTCGGGGAGCGCCTGATCTTCCATGGGGCGGTCGAGAACCAGCATGTTCTCCCGCATGGATCCCCGGACGACGTGCGCCGGGAGGTCCGGGACTGCCTGGAATCCCTGGGCGCCGGGGGCGGCTACATTGTCTGTTCCTGCCACAACGCCCAAGCCGGGACCCCGGTGGAGAACATCCTGGCCATGATCGAGACCGTCCACAGCTGGCAGGGTTGAAACCGGCTCGGCGACTGAACGGCAGAACGGGTTCCCCTACTTCCGATACCGGCCGTGGTCGCGGGCCGTTTCATACAAGGCGACCACATTCTCCGTTTT
>CAJXMX010000318.1 GCA_913056355.1 uncultured Opitutales bacterium | reverse complement strand
CCGCATCCCCGTAACTTTCCCCGAAGGCCCGGGAACGGCCGACGCAAAAGAGTTTGTAGTTCTCCAGGCGGCCCGGTTCCTCCTGATTGATGTGCGGAACATAATTCCAGATCCGGTACAGGGAACGCTGCCCCACGACCTCAAGGATTTTCCCGTAGAGCCGGTGGCTTTCCTCCTCCATGGTGGCCGGACTGACCTGTACCTGCGCCTTCCCGAGGATAAACAACGGATTCTCAATCCACTCCACCGGGCCGTTGCGCCAGCAGGCGGCATCCCCGAGGACAAACCCCTCCCGGGCCAGGCCGTCCAGCAGCGGCTGGCCGGTATCGACGAAGACCGGGTCCCGGGCGCTGGCCGGCTCCTGCCCCGTGAAAAATCTCAAGCAGCCCGAATCCGGGGTGGTGGCAATGATCCACCGCCCTTCCCTCTTCGGCACTCCGGCAGGTTTGGAATCAGCGATCTCCGACCTCATCGAGTCATTATGCCGTAGGAAGAAGCCCGAGAAGGGCAAGCACATCCTTGTCGTTCCTGGCCCGGAACCCCTTCGGCATCCAAAGCCCGGCGACCAAAAGGGAGTTCAAAAACCTCGATAAATTCATGACCGAAGACTAAACCGGCCTCTCCTACCGACAAGAGCAAATTTTGAAGGCCCGTATTTATCAGCTTGAAAAGCCGGCAGTGGCTGCTTGAGAATTTTGGGTCGCTCCAGCCTGAACGCTTTGTAAATGAACACCGCTTCCATCCACCGGATCCTTCTGGTCAGTGCCAACACTGTGACCAATCCGTATCCGGTCTTCCCGCTCGGATTGGCCTTTCTGGAATCCGCCCTTCTCAAGTCCGGTTTCGAGGTGCGGATCTGGGACCAGCTTATCCATTCCGGTGACCGGCTTCTCGAGGACCTGGACTGGGCGCATGCCGCCGGACTTTCCTTTCGCAACGTGGACAATGTTTCCTCCACGGCCCCCGAGGGCTACCTGGGCCAGTACAAGGCACTTCTCCAAAAAATCCGCCGGCACAAGGAGTTGCCCCTGATCGGCGGCGGTTCCGCCTTCTCCATATTTCCCCGGGAGATGCTGCAGGATCTGGGCTTGCAATTCGGCATCCAGGGCGAAGCGGAAACCGCCCTGGTGGACTGGATCCACGCCCTGAACGGGCATCGTGACCTGGAAACCATCCCGGGACTGGTCTACCGGAATGCGGACGGCACGATCGCCGCCAATATTCCCCAATCCATCCCCCCGGCAGACATCCCGGTCATCCGGCCGGATCCGGCCCTTGTCGCCGCCTACCTGGACCGGGGCGGCATGTTGAACATCCAGAGCCAGCGCGGCTGCGCCTTTCACTGCACCTACTGCACCTATCCTTGGATCGAGGGCAAATGCTACCGCCACCGCGATCCGGTCGACATTGTGGCCGAGATGCGTCACCTGCGTTCCGCCGGGGTCCGCTATGTTTTCCTCACGGACAGCGTCTTCAACACCTCTCCCCGGCATGTGC
This sequence comes from uncultured Opitutales bacterium, assembly GCA_913056355.1. GTDB lineage: Bacteria > Verrucomicrobiota > Verrucomicrobiia > Opitutales > Oceanipulchritudinaceae > Oceanipulchritudo. Next base: position 3,206 of record CAJXMX010000318.1, on the reverse strand, counting down.
GGGAAGTCTGCCGCGCCATTATCGAGGCCGGCCTGAAAATGGACTGGGGCTGTTTTGCCCGTCCGCAAAAGCTGGAAGGCGATCTCCTCGACCTGATGATCGAGGCCGGCCTGAAGCATATCGAATTCGGTTCGGACAGCTTTTCCGACCGGACCCTGGAAAGCTACGGAAAGAGCTTTCGTTTCAAGGACATCCTCGAAACAAGCCGGATGGCCGCCAAGCGACGGGTCCATGCCTGCCATTACGTGATCTTCGGCGGCCCGGGTGAGACCGGGGAAACAATCCGGGAAACTGTGGAAAACTCGAAATTGCTGCCCGATGTGCCCATCTTCGCCTTTTCCGGGATGCGGATCTATCCCCATACCCCCCTCTATGAAAAATCCGGGACGGACAAGAAGCCGGGAGAGCTGCTGGACCCGGCCTACTATACCCCGCCCGGCCTGCCCGACAAGGAGCGGGAGCGGATCATCCGGGAGGCCACGGCGAACCTGCCAAACTGGATTCTCAGCGACCATGCGAACAGCAATTTCAAGCTGACCGCCCGTCTCCGGGAGAAGGGAAAGCAGGGTCCGCTGTGGGAATACCTTGCCTTGTCCAGGAGGATCGGCCAACCAGTTACCTGAAACCGGCATTCCATTACCACTATGATTTCAAACGAAGCTATTCGAGAAAAGTTATGCGGCTATCCGGAGCCAATCCTGGAGCAGTACGAGCGGTACCAGGAAACCCGTGACCAGGCTTACCTGCACGGATTTGTCATCGGGCTGCTGCGCTTCCTGCAGGACGCCGACGAGACGACCGCCACCACCGGGTTGTCGGATTCAACCCAGCTCAGGGAAGACCTTGGGGTGGATTCCATCACCATCGCGGAAGTCATTTTCCAACTGGAGGAAATCTTCGAAATCGAAATCGACAACCAGGACCTGATGAACATCCACACCGTCGGGGAACTGAAGCAGTACATCCTCTCCAAGGTGGCCTGAGCGGGCGCACATGAACTGGCTCGCTCCATACGCCTGCGTCACCGGGCTGGGTTTCATTACCAGTATTGGAAATGATGCCGCCGCGGTCCTGGAGAGCTTGAAAAACTTGCGCAGCGGAATCAAGCCGCACCGCTTCCTCGGCGAGGAAGACCGTTCCGACATCAAGGTTGCCGGCGTGGTCGAGGAATTTGATTTCAAGGCCGCCAGCTGGGCCGGATGGAAGTATCCGGATCGCTATTCCATTCCCAAGGAAACCTTGCGCGGCCTGCCACCCCACGGGGTGTACTCCTACTGCGCGATCGAGCAGGTCCTGGCCCAGGCCGGGCTGTCCGGCGAACAGGTTTCCAATCCCGCCTTCGGTCTCTACTGTGCCTCGGCCGGGTCGCCGATGCTGATGCACCGCTACCTGTCCCAGCTGACCCAGTCCCAGGGACGGCGCGGGGCTCCCTTTGGCGTCGTCAGCACCATTTCCGGCACTCTCAATTTCAATCTCGCCGCCCATTACCGGATCCAGGGCGCCAACCTCGGTTTTGTCTCCGCCTGCGCCTCTTCCAGCCATGCCATCGGATATGCCCTCGACGAGATTCGCCTGGGCCGCCAGGAAGCGGTGCTGGTTGTTGGCGCGGAGGATTTCGCCGCGGAAAGCCTCCTCCCCTTCGCCGCCATGAACGCCCTCTCGAGACAGGAAGGAAGCGATGCCTCCTGCCCCTGGGACCAGCGGCGGGACGGTTTCGTGGCCACCAGGGGAGCCGCCGCCCTGCTATTGGAATCGCCCGAACATGCCCGGCGCCGCGGGGCCAAAGTCCTGGCCCGGGTCACCGGATGGGGGCAGTCTTCCGACGGGGTGGACCGGACCTCCTCACACCCGGAGGGGACCGGCCTCAGCCGCGCCATGGAAAACGCGCTGCGGGATGCTGGAATCGGCCCTGGGGATATCGACTACATCAATGCCCACGCCACCTCGACCCGGGTCGGCGACCTGTCCGAGGCACGGGCCATCGAACGTGTATTTTCCCGGCAGGGCCACCAGCCGCCGGTCTCCAGCACCAAGGCCATTACCGGGCATGCCCTCTCCATGGCCGGGGCCATGGAGGCCGCCTTCTGCACCCTGATGCTGGAAAATGGTTTCTATCCGGGCAATGCCCACCTGCGGAACGTCGATCCGGAATGCAATGCCCTCGACCTTCCCGTGGCCTCGGTCGAAAAACCCGTACAGACCATTCTCAGCAACAGCAGCGGCTTCGGCGGGGCGAATGTCACCCTGGTTTTGCAGTCCGCTTGAATAAATCGCGGTCAGCCGGCGTCCAACCTGCCAAGATCCACCCTTGCCAGCCTCTGCGGGCCTGATAAACAACTGGTTTGAATCAGACGAAAACACGCCCTTAACCGTAAGACCCTGTCGCCATGAAAGTCAGAAAATGCCTGCCCCTCCTTGGAGCCCTGGGGCTCCTTGCCGCAAACTTCCTGATCGCGGAGGATCCAGAACCGGCTCAATCCGTGGCGGTCTTCGCTTCCAACCGGGGCGATCCGGCAATGAACGAGTTGGTTCCCGTCTTCGAGGACCTCCTGGTGGCCAATGTCGCCGATCTCGGATTCCAGGTGATCAGCCACGAGATCGCCCTCGGAGCCGTTTCCGACCTCAAGCGGGTGGAAGAGCAGAATGAGCTGGACGCCCTGCTCGAGCAACAGTCCTCCGCCCTGCGCCTCTCCCAGAACCTTGGCGCCAGCTATATCCTCTACGCCACCATTGACGGCCTGACCACCGAGACCCGCGACGTGCGGGCCTACGATGTCAATTTCCAGAACAACGAATATTCCCTGCAGGCCACCTACCGGATTCTCAACGGGGCGACCGGAGCCGCCGTCACGGCGGGGGGGGGCAACCCCAGCCGGACCATCCAGCAGACCGAACACGCGCATACCTCGACCAACGGGATAGTCCGCCAGTTGCTGATGGAGGCCAGCCGCGAAATCGCCACCGGCCTCTCCGCCCGCGGCGGAGCCGGAGCCCTGCCCAAGGTCAGTCTGAGCGATGCCTCGGTTCCCTTTTCGATCCATGTCCGGCTCGATGAAGTCAGCTTCCCGGAAGTCGACCTGGATGACCAGGGACGGCCGGTGGCCACCGGCAACCGGCTAAACGTTCAGCCGATGGCGGTCTCGGTGGAACTGGACGGAATCCTGATCGGGACCACCTCCAGCGACAGCGGACCGGCCAGCTTCACG
>CAJXMX010000317.1 GCA_913056355.1 uncultured Opitutales bacterium | reverse complement strand
CCCTGCCGCCCCCCTTGGCATTGGCGAACTGGAAAGGCAGTTCGGCAGCAGCCATGACCGGGAAGCGGCCCGGCTGATAGCCCGGATTGATGAAGCCGATGTCGGTAATGCCATCGCGCGCCATGTCGTAATGGTCGGGCGCCGCGCCGAGCTGCTGCGCCGGAAACTGGACAGCGCCCTCGGGCAGCTTCCGGAAATCCAGCGGAGCATCTTTGTCCTCTACGAGGTCAACGGTCTCCGCTACCGGGAGATCGCCCTGGTTCTGGATATCCCGCTGAACACGACCCGGGTCTACCTGAACCGGGCCCGGGAAAACCTGCAGAAAACCCTCACCAAGGAATCGTCATGGATCCGTCATTACATCAGTTGATCGGCAAGCTCCGGGACGAGCGGTGCCCCAGGGAGGTCGTCAACCGCGCGCGGAGCCGCATCGCGCTCGAGCGCCCGGAGTCCCGCGATACCCTGCCCTACCTTTCCATGGTCGCGGCCGTGACCGTGATCCTCTTCTTCGTCGTCGGGATCTCCTACCAGGTCTCGATGAATACCCGCTCCGGTGCCGTTGAACCGGCGCCCGTCGCGGAAATTCCAAAGGATCCGGACCAGGCCATGGAAGCCACCATGGCCAGCCTGGCCTACATGGGCTCGGTCATCGTGGATTCCTGCCAGAAGGCGGAAGGCCGTATCCTGGCCGACTCCAACGGCAAGCTGCCGGATCCCTACCTCAAGTTGCGGACCTACCTTTCACAAAACCTCTAACCGACAAGATCATGAAAAACAGAAACATATCCATCGCCATCGGCTTACTGGCCGCCACCCTGCTGGGCGCCGTGAGCCTCAACGCCGCCAAGCCGGGTTATCTTCCGATCACGGAATCGCTGGCCCGGGTCGGCATCCAGCCGACGGTCAACCTCAACATGCCCAAGTTCCTCCTCAACGAGGTGATCGAGGGCTACGAGGCGGACGAAAACAACCCCTTTGAAGAAATGGGTATCGACCTCAAGGCGGTCATTGCCGACATCAAGTCGATCCGCCTGGTCGTCTACGAGGATGCGGAGACCTCCGAGGATTACCCCGTCCTGATGAAAGCCGTGGAAGCCTTGAACAAGGAGCTCCAGGCCACCTGGATTCCCGTGGTCTCGGTTCCCGAGGAGAATGTCGGCATCTTCACGGTCAGCGACGAGTCCGGTGAACGCATGGCCGGCCTGGCCATTGTCGTGGCCCAGGACGACTCCGTGGTCATCGGGAACATCGAGGGACGCTTTCCCATCGGCGCCATCCTGCGCATGGTGGCCAACAGCGACGCGCTGCCGGAGGACCTGATGGAAAAGCTGGCCCAGGCCGGTTCCGGCGGAGAGACGGAGAACGGAGACAAGTAATTCTTACCTGCCTCAGCGAAACACAAGACAACCTTCCTCCGTGTCCCCGTGTCCCCGTGCGAGATTCACAAAATACCTCGCACGGAGGCACGAAGGCACGGAGATTTTTCATAGGGTGCCATTGATCAGGCGGGTGATGCCCTCTTTCATCAGCGGCGCCCCGAAATTCAGCAGGTAACCGACCTTTAATTTAGTGAGTTTCAGATAAGTCAGAAGTTGCTTTTTGTGGACCGGGCTCAGCCGCTCAATGGATTTGAGTTCCAGGATCACCTTGTTTTCAACAATGATGTCCGCCCTGAATCCCAGGTCAAAATGCTCACCCTCAAAGGTGATGGGAACCGGGACCTGTCGCTGCGCTTGCAGACCCCGATTCACTAGCATCCGGACCAGCATTTTTTCATGGACACTCTCCAGGAGCCCGGGCCCGGTGGCCATGTGAAGCTTGACCGCGCAATCGACCACAATTCCCCCAATCCGGTTCTCATCCATAAATCCTCTCCGCGTCTTCGTGCCTCCGTGCGAGATTATCGACCCGATTCACCGTGCCTCCGTGCGAGAATCCCTCTCCTAATACCTGAAGTTCCTCCCGAATACCCCGACATTCCTCCAATGGGTGATGTCGATCAGGCCCCCGGCACCACTCCGGCGGATCCCGACCATGTCGAACCGGACCGCATCCGGCCGCCACGGGGCCTGGCGCAGGTAGGCCAGCGCCGTCCGACGCAGGACCCGCCACTTTCCCTTCCCGATACTCTGGTAGGTGCCCAGCGGATGACCATGGCCCGTCCGCACCCGGACCTCCACGAAGACCAGGACCTTCCCCTCCCGCATGATCAGGTCCAGCTCCCCGTGCCCATGCCGCCAGCGCCGGTCGAGCGTCCGCAGGCCGGCCTTCCTCAGGTACCGTTCCGCCTCCAGCTCCCCCCATTCCCCGGTCGACTGGCGCTCCGTGTCCATTCATCCAGGCTGCCTGGGCCGCTCCCTTGCCGCAACCGCCCCGCCTGCCCGGTTCAGGGCAGCCCCTCCGGTCAAAATTTCTTGCGAAAAAAACTTGCCCCCTCCCCCATTCTCCTTGTGATTGCCTCCTTTCCCTACCGTGCGCGGCTAGCTCAATTGGATAGAGCACCTGACTACGGATCAGGAGGTTAGGGGTTCGACTCCCTTGCCGCGTGCCATCCTTCGCCAAGGCTTCGGATGGCACAGCCAAGACATGGGTCTAGACCGAAAACCCAATGAGCACCCTTCCAGGCACGGAGTGCAAAGCATGGGGGCAACTTTGATAAAGAATGACTTACGGAAGTTCCCAGGTCGTTTTTTTATGCCCCTATTTCCAGATTTTATCCTGGTTTTCCAATACTGCCAAAATTCAGGAAATTCCCGAGCTACCCTCTCCCTCGACCCCTCCAGGCTCCCGGAATGAGCTCGGTAAACCTCATCCGGACCCAGCTTGGCCGTATAAAGCACTGAGGCAGGCCTTCTGGCGCACTTCCCCGGCCTCGAGGGTACCTAATTGTGGCGGGTAGTGGCCAAATTGCGCATCCAGTGTAGCGTCAATCTTGGTTCTGAATTTACCGAGATTGGTCTGATTGAAAATCTTATACATGAGGATTGGGGATCCTAGCCGCACCGGGCGATGTGAGATGTTCCAGTTGCCATGGATCAGGCATTGGACCCTGAAGCAGGAAATCAGGCCCTGCCAATTTCGATTTACAGGGACAGGAAGCACCTGCAAGCTGCGGATCAACCATGAGCAACCGGGAATCCAGGCGCATTCAGGTATTCATTACGACAGTCGCAACTGTTTATATATCTACCCTGCTTTTATGGGAGCATCTTCATGGAGGTGTGGTCAGCCACCACATTCTGCACAGGAGCGATTTACCGGCGATTTCCAATTGGTGGGGAATACTGCTCCTGCCGGCATTGACATGGTTTCTGGCCGGCCGTATCGGCAGGCGTGAAGCCGGCCCCTGGTCCAGGGTCGTCATCGTCCGGCTGATCGGATCCCTTCTTTTTGGAGTCGTTCTCTCGATTGCCTTCCTCAAGGGATTTGAAATCATTACCTCCCTGATGCCGCCCGGATTACTTGTGCTGGCATTCTTCATTCCCCTATTCAAGGCAGAGTATGTACTCGGGTTTGTCCTGAGCATGACCTTCACTTTCGGCGCCATTCTTCCGACCGTATTTGCCGCCATCGTGGCCCTGCTGGCATATGTGATTTTCAGGTTCATCCGGCCCGTGCCTGTTTACCTCGTTTCCCTGTTTGGGAGGAAGATGGGGTAAGCCGTCCGTACGGTTGTTTCCGAAACAGCTCGGGAGTGGGATCAGCACACTGGCCCCCCGGCGTTTGACAACCCGTGGTTGCGCCCGTTAACTCACAAGGCTCACGCCATGGAGATGGAAAACCGCCTATATTATCTGCTCATTGTCAGCGGGGTCGCCCTGGCCCTTGTTTTCTGGCTGCATTTCCTGCTCAAGCATATCGAGAAGCGACGGGCAAAACGGATCCAGAAGCTTTCCCACTTCGAGGCCATCGACACCAACGCGCCGGGCATGGGCAGCAGCACCAGCCATTCGCGCATGAAGGCCCTGGAAGGCCTGGAGACCCGCTTCAGCATCGTGCGGCGGACCTTTCTTTCCCTGGTTATATTGGTCTGGCTGATCGCCATCATCGTCCCCTTTACGGGAAGGGTTCCGGCGACCCTGATCTCGCTCTCCATCACGGCGGGCGCCGTCGTCGTCGGGATCGCGGCCCGGCCGATGGTGGAGAACCTCATTGCCGGCTTTGTCCTGACCTTCTCCAAGCAGTTCCACACCGGCGACACCATCATCATCGACAAGGAATACGGGACCATCGAGGACATCACCCCGACCCACACGGTGGTCAAGCTCTGGGACTGGCGCCGCTACATTGTTCCCAACAGCAGCATGTTGTCCAAGGAAGTGATCAATTACAGCACGCGCGACTCCTTCCTCTGGGCGAAAATTGAATTTTTTGTCTCCCATGACGCCGACATCAGGAAAGTGGAGTCGGTGGCGGTCTCGCTGGCCAAGCGGAGTCCCTACCTGGTGGGAAAGGAGGAGCCCCGCTTCTGGGTCATGGGAATGGAAAAGGAGGCCGTCAAATGCTGGCTGGCCATGTGGGTCGACAATCCGGCGGACGCCTGGTCGATCCGGACGGAGGTCGGGCAGGCCCTCACGGATGAATTCAACAGGCTGGGAATCAAGACCCACACCCACCTGCATTCCCCGATCGAGTTCGGGGGAAATCCTTGAGCGGGCGGAACAAGTCCTTCCAGGTCCTGAAGGCAACTCGTACTCCGTCCTTTA
>CAJXMX010000316.1 GCA_913056355.1 uncultured Opitutales bacterium | reverse complement strand
GGCCTTTCCGGATCCACCGGGACCAGCCTGACCCTCTTCCATATCGTGGGCACCCTTCTGGCCTTCTGCATGGCCCTCGACTATGCCCTGTTCGCCATCGAGTCGCACGCCCACTGGCACCGCATGCCCGGCTCGGTGAGTATTTCCGCCGCCACTACAATCGGCGTCTTCGGGATTCTCGCCACCAGCCACATCCCGGCCATCCAGCAGCTGGCCGGAACGGTCCTCCTGGTCATGGTCGCCGCCCTCCTCCTGATCCTCGCCGGCTGGCCCTTCCTGCGCCGCGGGGCCGTGGCCGGGCGGCTCCAGTTCCGGCAGTTGCCGCACGGGGCGGAAGCCCTTTACCTGGATCGCGTGCTTTCGGGGGGTCCCAGGCGGATCCGGATCGCCTGCAGCGCCCGCAGTGGCGGGCTTTCCGGTGAAGAATGGATGCTGGAGGCCATGGCCCAGGCGGCCGCGGTCCATCTGGCCCATACCCGGGGACAAGCCGGCCAGCGCCGCCAGGGCATGCTGGTCGTGGTCCAGGACTGCCGGGTGGAACGGATGCTGGACCGGGGAGACCTCCCCGTCATCACCGGGGTCGAATCCTTGAGTGAGGAAAGGGAGGGCCTGCTCATGTTCCGCGGCGACTGTCGTGATGAAACGGATAACCTGTACCTCAAGGCGGCATTCTCCATATTCATTCCGCCGGAGGAAAAATCCGAATAATCCCATGGGCCGCGCTTTGTACCAGACCTGGCTGCGAACCGTCCAATCGCGACCGAACCAGACCGCTGTTCGCGAGGCTGACGGCAGCAGCGTCAGCTTTGCCGGGATCCAGGAGGCGGTCGAGGCCAACCTGCTCCGCTTCCCGGACCTCGAAGGTTGCCGCAACCGCATCCTGGCCATTCAATTTGAAAATTCCAGCCGCTGGCTGGAGGCCTTTCTGGCCGGCCGGGCCGCCGGGGCCATTATCCTGCCATTTGATCCGGACGTGCCCCCGGATGGATTGAACCATATCCTGCACCAGGTCAAACCCGCCGCCCTCTGGAATGACAGCGGGTTGCAAAGGCTCCCCGGTTCACGCCGCAAAGGCCCGGCCTGCCTGGTCAAGCTGACCTCGGGCAGCACCGGGGCACCCAGGCCGCTCGTTTTCAGTGACGAGGAAATGCTGGCCGACGGAGAACAGGTCTGCCGGACCATGGGAATCCACGGGGAGGACCTGAACCTGGCCCTGGTACCCTTCGGGCATTCCTACGGCCTCGGCAACCTGGTCATGCCCCTGATCCAGTTCGGCACGCCCGTCGCCGTCTGCAGCGATCCCTTTCCCCACAGTATTGCCGGCCTCATTGCCAGGACCCGGGCCACGGTCGTGCCGGCTGTCCCGGCCCTGCTCAACGGCCTGGCCAGGGCCGGTATCGATCCTGAGACCGTGGCCAGTGTCCGCCTGTGGATATCCGCCGGAAGTCCCCTTCAGGCAGCGGACGCCGCTCTTTTCCATGAGCGGATCGGTACCCCGATTCACAATTTCTACGGTTCTTCCGAAACGGGAGGCATCGCCTTTGACCGGACCGGAAGGGAGACCCTCAGCGGCCGCTCCGTGGGCCAGCCGCTGGAGGGAGTCGAAGCCAGCATCAGCGGCTCGGGACGGCTCCATATCCGCAGCAGGGCGGTCTACCGGCGGGACAACCCGCACCGGCGGGGCCGGATCGGCGAACACCTCCTGGCCGATCTGGCCCGGATTCTCGACGACGGCAGCATCAGCCTGCAGGGGCGCCGGTCCCGCATGGTCAAGATGTCCGGGAAGCGGGTCAACCTTGGGGAAATCGAGAAGCAGCTACTGCGGATCGACGGCCTCGAGGCGGCCCATGTGCGCGACTACCGGGACGCCGGCGGCCGGACCCGCCTGGCGGCGGCCTACAGTCCGGAAATGCCGGTCGAGCTTGTCCGGGAGGCGCTGCGCAGATTCCTCCCCCCGTGGAAAATCCCCAGCAAATGGCTGGGCCTGGAAAAATTCCCCCTGAACGCCCGCGGCAAGGTCAATACCAGGCGGCTGGAAACCCTTATTGGGCAGGCGTTGGATCCGAGGGAAAGATGATCAGTTCGATTTCCACCTCGAGGTCGGCCCGGCAGATATCGGCCTCCACTATGCTGAAGGTATCCCTGCCCTGCAGGTAGGTTTCCAGTTCCCGGTTCATCCGGTCGAGATATTCCGGGTGGCGCAGGAAGACCTTGAAGTGCCGGCGCCGGTCCGGCTGCGGGACATGCAGGTCCATCCCGACCTGGGACAGCATGATGCCGATGTTCTCAAAGGTGACTTCCAGTTGTTTCTCGAACTCCCCGGGGTGCTGGGTCTCGCTTCCCTTGATGGCGGCCATCGGCGGCATGGCCCTGCCCGCCGCCATCTACATCGGCATCAACATGGGCACGCCGGAAAACCTTGGCGGCTGGGCCATTCCCGCCGCCACCGACATTGCCTTTGCGCTGGGCATCCTCACCCTGCTCGGCCCGCGCGTGCCGGTGGCGCTGAAGGCGCTGCTGCTGGCGATCGCGGTCATCGACGATATCGGCGCCATCACCATCATCGCGCTGTTCTATACCGCAGAAACGAACGTGAACATGCTGATCGGTGCCGCCGTCACATTGGCGGTGCTGGCGATGTTCGGGCGCGGGCGCGTGGCCTCCTCCGTCCCCTACGTGCTGCTGGGCGTGGTGCTGTGGGTCTTCGTGCTGAAGTCAGGCGTCCATGCCACGCTGGCAGGTGTCGCCGCCGCCATGTGCGTGCCGATTACCGGCCGCGGCGGAGAGGCCCCACTGGAGCGGATGGAGCACGCGCTGCACCCTTACGTCGCATTCCTGGTGATCCCGATTTTCGGCTTCGCCAATGCCGGTGTCTCGCTTTCGGGCGTGGGGCTGGACACGCTGTTCTCGCCGCTGCCGCTGGGCATTGCCGCAGGGCTGGTGATCGGCAAGCAACTGGGCATCGTCGGCTTTGCCTGGGCGGCGGTGAAAGCCGGGTTCGCCACCCTGCCCGCAGGGGTGAGCTGGCGCCAGATTCACGCGCTCTCGCTGCTCGCCGCCATCGGCTTCACCATGAGCCTGTTCATCGGCAACCTCGCCTTCGCCGACCCGGTGCAGGTGGACGCGGTGAAGATCGGCGTGCTCTCGGGTTCGCTGGTGGCCGCAGTGGCAGGCTACCTGATGCTGCGCGCGACCCTGCCGGAGCCGGTGGAGGCCGAGCCCCAGGCTGCCTCGTAGCCAGCTAAGCGCCTTAGCTGCGGGGATGGGCGCGGCGGTCCTTGCCGCTGCGCCGTTCGCCCTTGCGGCGATCGGGAAAGTCGATGGGCACCTGCTGCTTGCGGCGATCCTCGCCCGAACGGCGACCCCAGACTTCCGGCGTGTTTTCCTCGGCGGACATGCCCGCTTCCCGACCTGCGACCGGGGCGGCCCCGGACAATTGCGTAACAGAGTGGCAGCAAAGCCTTCGCAATTCGTTAAACGTTTACAGGCTGCCTCGGTGCGATTTCGGAACATTGCCCCCTCTGGCCTTGTTGAACCTGCGTAACACGCGGAGACAAACGACATGGAAGAACCCAAGAGCAACAAGAACCTGTGGTATCTCGTGATCGCCTTGCTGGCGGTGGTGATCATCATCTTCGTCCTCAACCCCACGCGCGGCGAGGACGAAGCGCAGATGGAAGCCGCGGTTGAGCAGGCCGAGATCGACCGTGACGACACACTGCAGGACTACCCCGTCGAGGCGGATCCCTACGGCGAAGAAGGCGAAGTCGAGCTGGAAATCCCCGAAGGCGAGGAAACCGGCGACCTCAACCCGCAGAGCGACGCCGTCAGCGTCGAGTAGGGACGGACTTAGGTTCGGGCTCAGGGATCGCACCAGTGCGGTCCTGCCGCCCGGTAACGGTGGGCAAGCCCAAGCCGGACCATTTCGTCTCCCAGTAATTTCCCGTCTCGGGATATGGTGAGGAGCGATCGGTCGTAAGCATCGCGATGGGGGTCCATCCACCGGCGTTCGAGCGTAAACGGTCCTTCGTTCAGGAGGTCGCGCAGCTTTACGGTTGCCCGTTCGCCCAGCTCTGCCTCGCGATCGCACTGTGGTTGGGTAACTTCCGGAGCGTCAATTCCAGCCAGACGGACTTTCTCACCTCGATACCAAATCGTATCGCCGTCGATCACGCAGGTGAAACGGACCGGTCCACTGCAAATCGTGAACCAAGCGGCTTCCTTATCGACGCTGTTGGCCTGTGGAGCCCAAGGCAGGAAGGTCCAGTGAGCAGTAATCCCGCTGCGCCAAGCTTGGTTCAGAACAAGAGCGATCAGGAACGCACCGAGTATGAGCGGCCGCCAGCGGGTGATCCCACGTCGAAATGAAAAGCGCCGCCTTCGACCTCGCGGCTTCTTGAACTTCAGGGGAGGCGCGCGTCGGGGTTTGCGAAACGGAACCACATTGTCTCTGTTTCGCGGCATCCGCTTTCTCAATCCTCCAGCGGGTAGGACGCAATCGGCTGGAGCAGTTCGAAATCTTCCTCCAGCGGCGCGTGCCCGAGTTCGGGCCAGTCGAGATCTTCCTCCGGCACGCGGGTATCGGGCAGGCGGTCCAGCAGGTCGCGGATCAGGGTCAGGCGACCGTGCTTCTGGTCGTTGTAATCCACGACGGTCCACGGCGCGTGCTCCGTATGCGTGGCGGCGAACATTGCCTCGCGCGCGGCGGAGTATTCGGCGAATTTCGTGCGGCTGGCCACGTCGATGGGCGAGA
>CAJXMX010000315.1 GCA_913056355.1 uncultured Opitutales bacterium | reverse complement strand
GCCAGCGCATAGCCCCCGCCCGGCATCAGTATGTCCAGCTTCTCCCGGACATAGGCCACCGTCTCTTCAACGCTTCCATCCACCACCGGACCGGCGGTGGAGATGCATCCGTGAAAGGAAAGGCGGTTCCCGTATTTGGATTTCAGATACGCGGGATCCATGTCCCGGGCTTCCGGCTGCAGGGTGTCGATGACCTCGATTCCCATTTCAATAAAATCCTCGAAGGCCCAGCTGCTGGAACCGCAGGAATGCATCATCACACGGGCCCCGTGGGCCCTGGCCAGGTCGACCAGTTGCTGGTGCCGCGGCCGCAGGTGCCGGCGGAACAACTCGACGCTGAGGATCGGCGCGATCTGGGTCCCCAGGTCGTCCCCGATCCACAGCAGGTCGATGGTTCCCCGTCCGGCCTCGAAGCAACGCTCCATGACCTCCAACTGGATATCCAGCCGGCGGTCGAACAAGGCCAGCAGCTCCTCCGCGCCCTCGAAGAGGTCCATCAGGACAACCTCCATGGTCCGCAGCATGCCGCTGGTGTTGATAAAGTCCCCGACCCCGGGATTGCCCAGGACCAGGCAGTAATCCTTCCAGTCCCGGCACTGGCGGGCCACCACCGCGTAATCATAGTCGTCGGCCGTCGGGAAGGGCCACTTGAGGATCTCCTCCAGTTCCGCCTCCTGCAGGGGGAAGTCGCAGTAGTCCCAGTAGCCGCCGGTGGTGTGCCCGATCCAGCGGGTATGGATTCCCCATTCGTTGATCCTGCGGCCCGGAATCGCGGGAAAGCGGACCGGTCCGGCAAACGGCGCCTCAACATTCCGGAAATCCACCCCGAGGGCCTGCCGCAGCCCCTCGTCGTCGTCCGGCTTCAAGCCGTAATGCGCCTTCAGCCGGGCGTCGATGCCGGGATTGCAGAGGTAATCGACGGGGACCCGGTCCGGCTCGTCGTGGTTGAAGGCGTACTGGACCCGTTCCTTGCTGTTCATTTCCGATTCTGCCTTTCCCCGGGGTTCACGCCTTCAGGCAATCCGGCGGCGGATAATTGTCCAGCCCGGGGCGCGGAAAACTCGATTTACCGTACAAGCCGGCAGACTTCGCGACCTGTCCCGATCGGCTGATATACAGATTGCTTTCACCCGATCACCCAGGCTCCCCGCGGCACCGGCATTATCGATTCATAAAATAACCACCATGCGCTTTTCACCAGGAATCTACGAACATGCGGCGGCCCTGATACATAGCAGGCCCTGGACCGTATCCCACGATGCAGATCTCCTGGCGGATGCCCATCGCGTTGCCTGGGAACGCTACCATCATCCGCTGGTTGTGGCCGGAATTGACGTTTACAACCTTGAACCGGAGGCCTACGGCGCCCTCATTCCGGAGCCGGCGGGCAACAACATCCCGTCGATCGCGCAACATCCCTGCAGCGAGGTGGAGGATCTGCTGGAACTGACCCCGCTGAACCCGCTGGCCCACGACCGGATTACAGGAGTCCTCAAGGCGGCTGAATCCCTGGCCGCCACCTGCGAAAATTCCCGGGTTCTGGTGCCCGTCTGCGGACCCTTCGCCCTGGCCATCGGGCTGATCGGGATGGACGAGCTGCTGATGTCGGTGGTGGAGGACCCCGGGCTCCTGTCGGAAGCACTGGGTCACCTGCTGGAAGGCCAGCGCGCCTACATGCGGGCCGTCTACGAGCGTGGCCTGGAGCCGCTGATCTTCGAGTCCGGGACCACCCCTCCCCTGTTGCCGGCCGAGGCATTCCGCAGGATCGAGGCACCGCTGCTGGCGGAGCTGATGGAATTTGGACGCGGAATCGGCGGACAGGCTCCCGGCTGCATCATCGGCGGCGATGCGGCTGCGGTGGCGGAGCCGCTTTTTGAAACCGGTCCGGGACTTGTCATTGCCCCTTCGGAGACCGACCGCGCCGCCTTCATGGAGGTGGCCCGGAGGTTCCCGCAGACCCATGTCCGTGTCAACATGTCGGCCACGGTCCTGCTGGTAAACGACTTCGGCAAGGTCCGGGCCGAGGCGGACCGCTGCCTAGATCTGGCCCGCGAGCGGGACAACACCTCGGTCGGCTGCGGGGTCGTGCCCTACGAGGCGGATCCCGATTTGGTTTGTCGTGTGGCCGACCATGTTGAGAATCAGATCGAAAGCCAAATGCAGCGATTTCGATAGCGATAGCGATAGCGATTTTGCTTACTGATTGTATTAATTAAAACCTCCCGTTTCGTATCAAGATTATGAGCACACCCTCCATCCAGACAACCACCGTCGGCTCCTATTCCCCCATCGACTGGCTGGCCGCCCTGCCCAGCGAGCAGGCTGTCCTCGACGCCACGGCCGGGGTCATCCACACCCAGCAGCGCTTCGGTATTGACCTGCCCACCGACGGCGAACTGTACCGTTTTGATGTCAACCATCCGGACACCAACGGGATGATCGAGTACTTCATCTCCCGTCTTGGCGGAATCGATACCAAGGTCGGGATCAGCGACGGAAAGGCCTTTCGCAAGAAACAGGAAATGAGCTTCCGCCGCAAGCCGGCCGGCGTGGTCCGCGGCCCCCTCAGCGAGGGTTCCCTGGATCTCTACGAGGCCTGTTCCCGTTCCGTCTCGGTGGCCAACGGTCCGCTGAAATTCACCCTGACCAGTCCCTACATGCTGGCCCGGACCCTCCTCGACAACCACTACCGGGACCTTGAGTCCCTGACCCTGGCCATCGCCGACGCCCTGGCGGACCAGGTCAAGGAGCTGCCCTGCACCTGCGTCCAGGTCGACGAGGCCAACATCCCCGGCAGCCCGGAAGCGGCTCCCCTGGCCCAGGAAGGGATCAACCGCATCCTTCGCAGGGTGCGGGTCCAGAAGGCGGTCCACTTCTGCTTCGGCAACTACGGGGGCCAGACCATCCAGAAGGGAAACTGGAAGGCCCTGATCGACTTCCTGAACGGGCTGGAAACGGACCACCTTGTCCTGGAGCTGGCCCACCGTCCGGATTCCGACCTCGAGGCGCTGAAGGAGATCGATCCCCGCATCGACCTCGGGCTGGGGGTGATCGACATCAAGGTCAACCACGTGGAGACCCCGGAAGAGGTGGCCGGACGGATCGAGAAGGCGGCCGAGGCCGTCGGCGTGGAACGGATCAAGTGGGTCCACCCGGACTGCGGACTGTGGATGCTCAAGCGTTCCATCGCCGACCGGAAGATCGAGAACCTGGTCAAGGGACGCGACCTTTTCCTGGGGCGCTGATCCAAGGCCAGCTTCAGCCGATTTAACGGGAAGAACCAGGACGCCCAGAGACCGGCACAACCTCTCCAAACGACCAGACAGGCATAAGACGCCAGGACGCCCAAAGGCCGGCACAACCTCTCCAAACGACCAGACCGGCATAAGACGCCAGGACGGCCAAAGGCCGGCGCAACCTCTCCAAACGACCAGACCGGCATAAGACGCCAGGACGGCCAAAGGCCGGCACAACCTCTCCAAACGACCAGACCGGCATAAGACGCCAGGACGGCCAAAGGCCGGACGATATACCAGCCCCGCCCGAATTCCGCGGAGCGGGAGCAGGGCGGGGTCAACCGGTGCCTTATTTGTATGAGGGCCAAAGGCCCGGCCACATACCCGGATACAAGGAAAGATAACCGTCAATAATGACCAGTTTTGAAATTTGAATCCCCTTCTGATGGTCCGCAATGATTCCTAAATGCCCCAGTCATTATCGAACATTGTCGTTCACACTGTTTTCTCAACCCGTCAACGAGATCCATGCCTGGTCCCGAGGATCCGAGCCAATCTTCATGGATACATGGCTGCAATTGCCCGCAACATCGGATGCGAATGCTATCGGGCCGGTGGAGTTGAAGACCATGTCCATCTGGCAATCCGGTTATCCCGTACACTCGCGGCGTGTGATATGGTTGAGCAGATTAAGACTGCCTCGTCCAAATGGATAAAAACCCAGGCCGGAGAACTGAAAGGGTTTTCCTGGCAGAGAGGCTACGCTGCCTTGTCAATCGGCCCGGATGGTATTCCAGCACTTTGCAGATACATTGACTCGCAAGAGGACCATCACAAAAAGTTGAATTTCATGGACGAATACCGTTCCCTCCTGAAGGAATACGGGATCGGTTTTGATGAGCGGTACATGTGGGATTGATATTTATGTGGCCGGGCCGTTGGCCCTCACCTTTCTGCTGGCGCTTATCACCCAGCCCTATTCCCGCTTCCGCGGGATCCGGGCTGGGCTGGCATATTGTCCGACCTTCGGTCGTTTCAATGCTGGTATGGAATCGGGCCGTTGGCCCCTGGGGCTGGTATCATCTCCGGCCTTCAGCCGTGATGGTTTGGTCGAGTCTCCTCCTCTCCGGATGGTGGTAACCGTCCGTCCCTGATGACGAAATAGTCCGCCCCGGAGAGCCCGGGGTACCCGATACCCTCCATAGATTTGGCGTCCCGGAGGGGCGCGGCCATGTCCCCGCCCAGGGAGGCCGATTTGATTCCACCATGGCGGCGCGGCTATGCCTCGGCCGCGGAATCCCTCCGCCTCACATCGCTCCAGCACAGGCCGAGGAAGACCGCTGTCCAGGCCTGCAGGGCGGGCGTCTGCAGTGGCCAGTGGAGAAGTGAACCGAATCCGATGAGGACCAGCACCAGGAACAGCGCCCACTCGGGTTGTTTCCCGCGGGCCAGGCGCCTGGCCTGCCTCCGGAAGGCCCCTCCCCAGATCCACAGCCAGGCCACGGTGGGCAGCCAGGGCTTCGAACCTTGTGTCTCGTTCGGCC
>CAJXMX010000314.1 GCA_913056355.1 uncultured Opitutales bacterium | reverse complement strand
TTTTCCAATTCGGCTCATAACTCGTGTCCCCTCTTAATTACCAGATGGCACAGATCAGTTCCCCGCCCACCTTCTGCTGGCGGGCGTCGCGGTCCTTGAGGATGCCGCGGGAGGTGGTCAGGATTCCCACGCCCAGTCCGCCCAGGGTACGGGGGATGTCGCGGGATTGAAAATACATGCGCCGGCCGGGACGGCTGACGCGCTTGATACCGGTCACTGCCGGGACCTCGTTGACGTACTTGAGGCTGATGCGCAGGGCGGGCTTGCCATCCACCTCGACCTTTTCAACTTCGCGGATGTACCCCTCCTCGAGGAGGATCTGCGCGATGCGCTGGTGCATCTTGGAAAAGCGGGTGTCGCAAGTTTCCTTGCCGGCGCGGTAGGCGTTGCGGATGACGGTCAGAAAATCACTGATGGGATCGGACATTGGGTTCTCCTTTTTCGATACGTAGTGACAGGTGGATTACCAGGAGGACTTGGTCACGCCCGGGATCTTGCCTTCGGAAGCCAGTTCCCGGAAGGTGATGCGGCTGACACCATACTTGCGAATGTAGGCGCGGGGCCGACCGGTGATGCTGCAGCGGTTGCGCAGGCGGACCGCACTGGAGTTGCGGGGAAGCTTGGTCAGCTTCCGCTGGGCGGCGTAAAAACCTTCGTCGGTGGTCTCGGGATCGCTGAGGATTCGCTTCAGCTCGGCGCGCTTGGCGGCGTACTTGGCGACCATGCGCTCCCGCTTCATGTTACGTTCAATCATTCCTTTTTTGGCCATTATCGTATCCTCAAAGTTAGGCGTTGACGGCTGCCTGCGGCTGGTTGCGCTTGCGGAAGGGAACTCCCAGAAGGCTCAGCAGTTCGCGGCCTTCATCATCCGTGGCGGCAGTGGTGGAGATGCAAATGTCCATCCCGATCGAGTGCTTGCCCGAATCCCCGTGGGTTTCCGGGAAGATGGTGTGGTCGGCGATCCCGAGGGAATAGTTGCCGTTTCCGTCCAGGCGGTCCTTGACCCCGCGGAAGTCGCGAATACCCGGGAGGGCCACCGCGATCAGCCGGTACAGGAACTCGTACATCTGGCGACCGCGCAGGGTGACCATGACGCCGACCGGCATGCCGGCCCGGAGCTTGAAGTTGGAGACGCTCTTGCGGGCCTTGGTAACCACTGCCTTTTGTCCGGCAATGGAGCTGATCTCGCGCGTGATCTCGTCGATCTGCCCCTTTTCGGTGGTGGAATTGAAGCCCGTGTTGATAACGATCTTCTCGATGCGGGGAACCTGGTGGATGTTGTCGTATCCACGGCTCTTCTTCAATTCGGGGACCACCTTATCGAGGTAGTACTGGTGTAAATGTGCTTTTTCCATTTTCGTGATATTCCGGTTTCCTCATCCCGATTTCGGCCGGGGTGATACGGACCTGTAATGATCGGTTCTTACTTGTTCTTCTTTCCTGCCTTTTCGCCGTGGCGAGAAGCCAGCATGACGTTGGAAATGTGAATCGGGTTCTCCCGCTCGACGATCGCGCCTTCCGGGTTGTCCTGGGTTTTGCGCTCGTGGTGCTTGCGCTTGTTGATGCCCTCGACAAGGATCCGGCCTTCCTTCGGCTGGACCTGGATGACCTTCCCCCGGTTCCCGCGGTGGTTGCCGGCGATGACGACGACTTCGTCTCCTGCTTTGATGTTACGCTTCATGTTAGAGAACCTCCGGGGCGAGACTGATGATCTTCATGAACTTCTTCTGGCGCAGCTCACGGGCGATCGGGCCGTAAACACGGCTTCCCCGGGGCTGTCCATCGTTGTTGATCAGGACCACCGCGTTGCTGTCGAAACGCAGGTAGCTGCCGTCGGCGCGGCGGATCGGGGCCTTGGTGCGGACAATCACCGCCCGGCACACGGTGCCCTTCTTGACACTGGCGTCCGGCGAGGCGTCCCGGATGTGGACGACAATCTCGTCCCCCACCCCGGCGGTCCGCTTGAGCTGGCCCAGGCGGCGAATCATCTTGGCCTCCTTGGCACCGGTATTATCGGCCACCTTGACCTTGGAAAGCATTTGAATCATGGCAATTCTCTCCTCTTGAAATAAAAAGTTACTTACCCGATGACCGGGGCCTTCTGGAGAATCTCCACCACCCGGAAGCGCTTCAGCTTGCTCAGGGGTCGGGTCTCCATGATCATCACCCGGTCGCCAACGCCGCACTCGTTGCTCTCGTCGTGAGCATGCACAACGGTCTTCTTCTTGATCTCCTTCTTGTAGAGGGGATGGCGGATCTTGTAGTCGTAGGTGACCTTGACGGACTTGTCACCGGAACGGCTGGTGACGGTCCCGGTAATGCTCCTGCGTTTGTTTCTGTCAGACATTTTTAAAATTCTCCTCGATTGGGTAATGACCGCTCGATCAGGCGGTTACGGTCTTGCGCTTGGCCGCGGCAGCTGTCTCCAGCCGGGCCACGTCGCGACGCAGTTCCTTCAACATGTGGGACTTTTCCAGCTGGCCCGTCTTCTTCTTGAGGCGCAGCTCGAGCAGCTCGTGGCGGGTGTCGCGGATCTTCTTCTCCAGTTCCACCAGGGTCAGTTCGGAAATTTCTTTGGATTTCGTGGCCATGATTCGATTCTCCTTGCTCAGCTATCCTTCTGGATGAAACGGCAGGGCAGCGGCAGCTTGCCGTCCGCCAGGCGCATGGCTTCCCGGGCGGCACTGACACCGACCCCGCTCAGTTCGAACAGAACCGTGCCCGGCTTGATGTTGGCGGCCCAGAACTCGACGTTCCCCTTGCCCTTGCCCTGGCGGGTTTCCGCGGGCTTCTTGGTGATCGGCTTGTGCGGGAAGATCCGGATCCAGACCTTGCCCCGGCGGCTCAGGTAACGGTTGATGGCCACACGGGCGGCTTCGATCTGGCTGGCCGTGATCAGGCCGCGGCCGAGGGCTTGAATTCCGTAATCACCGAAAGCGAGGGTGTCCCCGCCCTTGGCATTGCCGCGGTTGCGGCGACGCTGGGTCTTCCGGTACTTGGTTCTTGAAGGCATCAAAGGCATGGCAAACTACTCCTGTCCTTGTCTCTAAAATTAATGGATTATCGTGTTCAGTTCAGGGGACGCTCGTCCTCGTCGAGGCAAATCCAGCACTTGATGCCGATCTTGCCATAGACCGTGCGGGCTTCAGCAAATCCGTAGTCGATGTTGGCGCGCAGGGTGTGCAGCGGCACGGAACCGGCGCGGGCGCTTTCGGTCCGGGCAATGTCGGCTCCTCCGAGACGGCCGCTGACCTGCAGGCGGATCCCCTTGGCTCCCAGGCTCATGGTGGTCTGGACGGCCTTCTTCATGGCGCGGCGGAAGGAAATGCGGCGTTCCAGCTGCAGGGCCACGCTCTCGGCCACCAACTGGGCCACCAGGTCGGGCTTCTTCACTTCCTGGATGTCGAGCAGGATGTCCTTCTGGATCAGCTTGCCGAGGGCTTCCTTAATCTTCTCCAGTTCGGCCCCCTTGCGGCCGATGACGATCCCCGGGCGGGCCGTGAAAACCTTGATCCGGACGCGGTTGCCGGCACGCTCGATGAAAATGCGCGGCACGGCTGCGTAACGGAACTTTTCCCCGAGGAAGGACCGGATCTGGTAGTCCTCCTTGAGGTTCTTGCCGAAGTCCTTCTTGCTGGCAAACCAGCGGGATTGCCAGTCGCGGCGGACGGAGAGGCGGAAGCCGATCGGATTTACTTTTTGTCCCATATTACAAATTAGTTGGAGGATTCAGTCAGGGTGATGCGGAGGTGGCTGGTGCGCTTGCGAATCGGCTTGGCCGAACCACGGGCAGCCGCCTTGTAGCGGCGGAAAGCCGGACCTTCCTCAACGATGGCATCCTTGATGATGAGGTTGTCGGAGTTCAGGTTGTGGTTGTTTTCGGCATTGGCCACGGCACTGTGCAGGGTCTTGTGCAGCAGGCGGGCCGCCTTGCGCGGAATGAAGCGCAGGAGTTCCAGGGCCTCGTTGGCCGGGCGGCCACGCAGCTCGCGGGCGACTTCACGCGCCTTCTTGGCCGAGATCCGGCTGTATTTGGTGAGTGCTGTTACTTCCATGGTGAGGGTCCCTGATAAAGATTACTTCTTGGTGTGCGGCTGGTGGCCCTTGAAGGTCCGGGTCGCGGCGAATTCGCCCAGACGGTGGCCCACCATGTTTTCGGTGATGTGCACCGGGGCAAAGCCCTTGCCGTTGTGTACTTCCAGGTTCAGGCCGACAAACTCCGGCGTGATCTGGGAGCGGCGGCTCCAGGTCTTTATCGGCCGGCGGTCGTCTTTTTCCTGCGCCGTGGTGATCTTCTTCCACAGCCCCGGGTCAACGAAAAATCCTTTTTTGAGTGAACGAGCCATATGCTTTATCTCTTTAGTCCGTTAATCCTTATTTCTTGACCTTGCGTCCATTCCGGCGGACCAGGATCAGCTTGTTCGAAATCTTGTTCTTGCGGCGGGTCGGGAAACCCTTGGAGAGCTGTCCCCAGGGGCTGACCGGATGGCCGCCACCGGAGGTGCGGCCTTCACCACCACCATGCGGGTGATCGACCGGGTTCATGACGACGCCACGGTTGTGTGGGCGCTTGCCCATCCACCGCTTGCGACCGGCCTTGCCCAGGCTCACATTCCCGTGATCCGGGTTGGATACGGCACCCACGGTGGCAAAGCAACGGCCCGAAACGAGACGCTGTTCACCCGAGTTGAGGCGCAGGATCGCCATGCCCTGATCGCGACCGACGAGCTGAACGTAAGCGCCGGCGGACCGTGCGATCTGGCCACCCTTCTCGGGCTTCA
>CAJXMX010000313.1 GCA_913056355.1 uncultured Opitutales bacterium | reverse complement strand
CCGGCCAACTGGATGGATGATCCCAACGGGATGGTCTACTATGCCGGCGAGTACCACCTCTTCTACCAGTACTACCCGGAAGACACGGTCTGGGGTCCCATGCACTGGGCCCACGCCGTCAGCACCGACATGGTCCACTGGGAGAACCTGCCGGTCGCCCTTTATCCGGATGATCTGGGATACATCTTCTCCGGCAGCGCGGTGGTCGACTGGAGCAACACCAGCGGCTTCGGTACCGGAGGCCAACCTCCCCTGGTGGCCATATTCACCTACCATGACCCGGAAAAGGCCAAGGCCGAGACCCACGACCATGAAACCCAGGGCATCGCCTACAGCAACGACAAGGGCCGCAGCTGGACCAAGTACGCCGGGAATCCGGTTATCGCGAACACCGAAAAGCAGAACGACTTCCGTGATCCAAAGGTTTTCTGGCACGCCCCTTCCGGAAAGTGGGTGATGGCCCTTTCCGCCGGCGACCACATGGAGCTCTGGGGATCCCCCAACCTCAAGGACTGGCACCACCTGAGTGATTTTGGCCGCGGCCTGGGCGCCCAGGGGGGCGTCTGGGAATGTCCCGACCTGATCCACCTGCCTCTCGCGGGTACCGGAGAGTCCCGTTGGGTCCTGATCCAGAACATCAATCCCGGCGGCCCGCATGGCGGATCCGGGACCCAGTACTTCGTCGGCCAGTTTGACGGAACCCGCTTCACCCTGGATCCATCCTTTGCGGAGGATCTCCGGGAAGAAGGAGCCGTCTGGCTCGACCAGGGCCGTGACAACTACGCCGGCGTGACCTGGGCAGACGTGCCGGAAGAGGACGGCCGCACCCTCTTCATCGGCTGGATGGGCAACTGGGACTACGCCCAGGAGGTGCCCACCCATCCCTGGCGCAGCGCCATGACCCTCCCCCGGAAGCTGACCCTGCACCGGACGCCGGAGGGCTTGCGGGTCTTCTCCCAGCCGGTGGAGGAACTGCAGCAACTCCGCGTCGTTGAACGGGAGATCGCGCCCATGACCGTCCCGGAAGGCGATCCCGTCCGCGTGGCCCTGGCCTTTCCGGCCTTCCAGTGCGAACTGCTGGTCCGCTTCAAATTACCCGCATCCGGATCAACCGACTTCGGGCTCGAGGTATCCAACTCGAAAGGCGAACGCTACCGTATCGGCTATTCCGCTACGACCGGGGAATTCTACAGCGACCGCACCCAAGCCGGGGATGCCTCCTTTTCCGAAACTTTCGCCCGGGTTCACCGGACCCCTCGTATCAGCGAGGGGGAAGTTATCGAGCTGCACCTCTTTTTCGACCGCGCCTCCTGCGAGCTGTTCGCCGACGGCGGGGCCAACGTCATGACCGACACCTACTTTCCCTCCGAGGATTTCGACCAGCTCCGCTTCTATTCCAATGGCGGCTCCGTGGAGGTCGTGGGCGGCCAGGCATGGCCCCTGAAAGGCATCTGGTAAGTCGACACGCGGATCGCAACCGCATCTGTTAAATCCGGCGGGCCGACAAAAAAGCGGCGGGGCCGTGATGGCACCCGCCGCCGGGAAGTAGTTGGATGGCTTGTCGCCGGTTAACCGGCGGGACCTGCCGGACTATTCGAGGTCGATCATGAAGTAGGTCGCCCAGTTTCTGCCCGGGAAGCCCTCCCCGTCACAGGGCCAGGCGGTTTCGCCCTGGACCACCTCGCCGTCAACCACCCTCACGACAGCCGTATGCGCGGCGATGTAGAGCGGAAACAGCGGGTCGCCTTCCTCAAGTCCGAACTTTTCCATGAGGTCTTCGACGCTGATGCAGTATTCCTCCATCTGCGAGAAATCCAGCCAGTCGTCGCCATACTCGAAATGCCCGACCTTGGGATTGCCACTGCCCGTCTGCGGGAAGTCGGCCGGGTCCTGCTGGACGGACAGATGCGTCTGGACCATGTACCAGTCACCATAGGTTTCATAGGTCACGCACAAGTCGCTTCCATCGTATGAAACAATGATGGCCCCCATCTCGGTGTGCTGGCCGGCGCAGAGCGGAATCCGGACCGTCGTGTCTTCGGGTTCGCAGAAGCCGGCTGCCAGGTCGTTGAACTGGGGCCCCAGAAAAACCGGGGTGGCACTGTCGATGGTCAGGGTCCCATCGCTCTTGTCCAGGATGAAGAACTCGCCGCTGATAGTGCGGTTCACCCAGAGGTCGCCATTGCAACCCAGGGCGGACTGGATGGTATTGATTTCACCGGTGGCCACTTCAGTGAAGCTGCCGGCGGGGTCGGATAGATCATCGATGGTGAAGTAGACATAGGGTTGCCCGGCGCCGTCACCGGCCGTGCCAAACAGCTTGCCGGTGTCGTCGATGTCGATGTCACCCAGCTCCAGGACCGGAGTCGCCCCGTTGCTGACACCCGCCACCGAGGATTCGTTTCCGGATCCGAGATCGTAGGTATGCAGGTTATCGGTCAAATGGGCGAAGTAGTAGAATATCCCGTTGTAGACCGTTCCATTCGACGCATTTGCTTCCAGGTCGCCGACATAGGTTGTGAGCGCCGTTCCGAGGTCGAAATACCAGAGCTCGCTGGCACCCCCTTTGTTAGTCGGGTCCTGCGGAATGGTGAAATAGAGGCGGTTGGTCGCCAGCTCGTAGCCCACCCCGTTCGGGTAATTGTATTGCCAGGCCAGCGGGTCGGCTGAATAGAGGCTCGGATCGTAATCCGCGATCACGCTGCCGAGGTTGCTCTGCACCAGGCCGGATCCGTCGGTGTTCATTTCCAGCTTGATCACGTTGCACGTTCCGCGCTCGATTCCGTACAAGACATCGGCCTGGGAAGAGACACCCATGGCCATCAGGCCAATGAAGGCCAGAGGGAGAGTTAGCTTTTTCATATTCATAATTACAGCTGCTGCGGTTAAGGGTTACATAATGCAGAATTAGAGGTGTTCCGCTGGGAACTCTAAGTACTATTACCTATATAATTCAGGACAAACTTCAACAACATTCGACTCCCGCACATCAAAATGCCCGTGGATGTGATAACTCTACTTCAAGCGTGAAATCCGGACGGGGACCGGGTGGTATTCGCCGGGGGATTGCCGGACTCTTTGGATGGGGCTCCTGCAGAATCCGGAATTGACAGCATAATTTCATCACCATAAAACAAACAATAGTCTTATTTCATTTGAAATAAGGCTGAGATTCCACTTCCTCCCCTCCTTCCAACCCTCCATGCCAAGACTTTCCTCCGACACCCCTGTCAAAACGGTTTTTGACGCTTTTTTACGGCTTTTTCAGCAGGTTCAGCCGCTTCTGCTGATCCTGTTGGCCAGCGCTTCCACCCTCCCGGCCCAGGACCGCGAGACCGGAACCGTGGAAGGCCGGGTTTTCAATGAAATAACGCAACGCTACGTGGAGCGGGCGGAAATCACCGTGGACGGGACCAACATTCGCGCCTTCACCAATTTCTTCGGGGAATACACGCTCCGCAATGTACCGGCCGGCCGGCAGCGCATAATCGCGGCCTATACCGGGATGCAGACCCGGGATGCCAACATCACGGTCCAGGCGGACCAGACCGTGGTCAACGATTTCCGCTTCAGCCGGAAGATCGGGACTGACGAGGACGCGGTCTTTGAAATGGAGGAATTCGTCGTCGACGCCTCGAATTTCCAGAGCATGGAGGAACTGGCGGTGAACCAGGAGCGGCACTCCGTAAACCTGGTCAACGTCGTCTCCACGGAGGCCTACGGGATCGTCAGCCAGGGCAACGTGGGTGAGTTCGTGAAGTACATCCCCGGGGTGACCATCGGCTACGGGGGCAGCAACACGGCCGGCGGCACCTATTCCTCGGGGGCCGATGCCAACACCATTTCCATCCGGGGCTACAGCGCCCGGGAAACGGCCATCACCATCGACGGCATGCCGATCGCTAACGCCGCCCCGGGGACCCTGGACCCGGCCGTCGGGCTGGACATGATGTCCATTAACAACGCCTCGCGGGTCGAGGTCATCAAGGTCCCCTCCCCCGACCAGCCCAACGCGGGTATCGGCGGCACCGTCAACCTGATCAGCATGTCGGCCTTCGAGTATCCCAAGCCGACCCTCAAGTTCCGGGTCTACCTGAGCATGAACTCCGAGCAGCTGGACATCTTCAGCAAGACCCCGGGCCCCATGAACGAGCCGACCTACAAGGCCCTGCCCAGCTTCAACCTGACCTACGCCTACCCCTTCAACGACAAGATCGGGCTCTCCCTGACCCTTTCCTCGGACAACCAGGCCAACGCCAACTACACCCTCAAGTCCCGCGTCCAGCGCAATCCCGAGGCGGGCCGGCCGACCCGGCGTTCGGAAACTTCCACCTTCACCATGGGGCAAAACACCAGCCCCGACGTGGATCCACCCGAGCCGCCTTTCAGCTACTGGCTGGAAAAGGATGCCCACTTCGAGCAGTGGCAGCAGACCTACGGCGAGGACTGGACGCAGTGGACCGAGGAGGAGTTCGTCGAGATGTACAGCACCTACGGGCCCAGCCAGGGACTCCTGAACCTCCGGCTTCCGCAAATCAAGAGGCTTCCGCGCTACGACAGCAGCGGGAACCTGATCGGGGCCTGGGCGGCGGAGGACCTGGAGGCCCTGGAGGAGGACCGCCCCCTGTATTATGACGCCGAAGGCAACCTGGTGGGCCGGGTCTACCAGGACTGGAACCACCCCTACATTGCAAGGGTCCAGGTTACCGACTCCCCCCGGATCGCCAACCGGAACTCGGGAGCCCTCAAACTGGACTGGCGCCCCTTCAGCGGGTTCCTCGTCTCCGCCAACTACCAGGTTTCCACCTTCAAGGACCA
>CAJXMX010000312.1 GCA_913056355.1 uncultured Opitutales bacterium | reverse complement strand
GGACCGAAGGAGCTCCTGATCAGCAACGACATGTGGCAGGAACGTTTCCACGGGGATCCCGACGTCATCGGCGGCAAGCTCCTGGCCAACGCCGTCGAGTACACGATTGTCGGGGTCCTCCCGGCAGGCTTCAAGTTCCCGGTCAATTCCGAGGTCTGGATGCCGATCAACAAGGATTCCGAATCGGGAATCCGGAACCTGATCACCCATGTCATTGTCGTGGGCCGGCTCAATCCGGGCGTCAGCCAGGCAGCGGCCCGGGCCGAGCTGATGGAACTCTTCAGCGGCTGGAACCAGAAGGGGGTCGAGGACAATGAGGAAATGGAGCTCGTTTGCGAGCCCTTCGGGCGCCTGCAAATGAACAAGGCCTCCCATTCCTACCTGCTGGTCGTGGTCGGATCGGTGGTCTTTGTCCTGCTGGTCTCCTGCGCCAACGTGGCCAACCTGCTGGTCGGACGCGCCCTTTCCCGCGGTCGGGAAATGGCCATTCGCTCGGCTGTCGGCGCCACGCGCTGCCGGATTGTCCGTCAACTCCTCACCGAAAGCCTCCTGCTTTCCATGTTCGGGGCCGTCGGCGGGCTCCTTTTCGCCGCCTGGGCGGTCGACCTGACCATGGAATCCCCGATCTATGACCTGCCCTACTGGATGACCTTCGACCTGGACTGGCGGGTGCTCCTTTTTGTCGTCGCGGTGATGATCCTGACCGCCCTGGTCTCGGGGCTGGTCCCGGCCTGGCAGGCGTCCAAGATCGATCTCAACGAGATGCTCAAGGATACCTCCCACACCTCCACCAGTTTCCGCCTGGGCCGCCTGACCCGGCTCCTGGCCGTGGTCCAGATCGCCTTTTCCTGCGCCCTCCTCTTCGGGGCCGGATTGATTACCCGCAACGTCTACCAGATGGCCACCATCGAGCCCGGTTATGCCAAGGAGCACATCCTGACCATGCGGATGGGGCTCTTTCCGGCAGATTACCCGACCGAGGAGGAACAGGACCAGTTTTACGCCGACCTGGTGGAGAGAGTCCGCGGCATCGAGGGGGTCGAGGCGGCTTCCGTGAGCAGCTGGATCGGCATGTTCGGCAACTACAAGGAACCGTTCCTGAACAGCGATGGCGACCAGGAACAGCCCGACCTGGTCTATGCCTACTCCGAGGCGGTCTCTCCCGGTTACTTCGAGACCATGGGCCTGGACATTATCGAGGGGCGGGGTTTCGAGCCCGGCGACGGGCCCGACAGCGCGAAGGTGGCCATTGTCAACCAGACCTTCGCCAACATATTCTACCGCAACCAGAGCCCGGTCGGCAAAGACGTCGGTCAGTACAAGCCAAAGTCCAAGTGGGACGGCGACCAGGATGGCAAAATCCGTATCGTGGGCGTGGTCCCGGACGTGCGGGTTTCCGATTTCACCAAGGTCAATGAGCCGGAACCGATCCTCTACATTCCCCACACCCAGGTGAATTCCCAGTTCATGTCCCTCATGGTATCCTCCAGCAAGGTGCCCCCGCAGGAACTCACCAAGGCCATCCAGGAGGTTATCCTGGAGCTGGATCCCCACCTGCCGGTCTATTTTACCAAGACGCTCGAGACCTATATCGACGACCAGATCTATCCCTACCGGGTCATGGCCAACTTCTTCCTCACCATCGGCCTGATGGCCCTCTTCCTGGCCGCCATCGGGGTCTACGGGATGCTGGCCTTCAACGTCAGCCGCCGGCGCCGCGAGATCGGTATCCGCATGGCCCTCGGCGCCAACAGCCTGAACATCGTCAGCCAGGTCCTCCGGCAGGGTCTGGTCCAAGTCGTGGCCGGACTGGTCATCGGGACCGGACTGGCCTACGTGGTGGGCAAGATCACCCGCAATTTCCTCTTCGGCATCAACCCCGCCGATCCCTCCGTTTACGCGGGGGTCCTCCTGACCCTGGTCGGGGTGGCCATCCTCGCCTTTTTCCTTCCCGCGCGCCGGGCCGCCCGGCTCTCCCCCATGGAGGCCCTGCGCTATGAATAAGCCTTTCAGCTCACGATCCATACCAAAGGTGCGGAAACCCAAGTCCAGATCCTGACCAAAACCAGCAACCCTTCGACAAGCTCAGGGTAAACCAACAACCCTTCGACAAGCTCAGGGCAAACCAACAACCAGAAACCCGTAACCCGTAACCCGCACCCACCATGGACTATCTCCTCCGCAGTTTCCGCTTCGCCTTTCGCGTCCTCATCAAGAGTCCCGCCTTCACCGTGATCGCGGTCGTCGCCCTGGCGCTGGGTATCGGCGCCGTCACGACCATGTTCAGCGTCATCAACGCCGCCGTGATCCGGGGCCTTCCCTTCGAGGACCCTGAGGAACTGGTCTTCCTCAAGCGCTGGGACACCGAGCGCCAGCCCTGGAACACCAACATTCCGGTCCTCGACGTCCAGGACATCAGCCGGGAACAGAAGAGCTTCGAGTCCATCGCGGCCTGGTTCGGCGGGACCGTCAATGTCAGCATCGACAACAACCCGCTTCGCTTCAACGGGTCGCGCATCTCATCCACCTGGCTGGACATCCTCGGGGTGCAGCCGCTGATCGGCCGCGGTTTCACGGCCGAGGAGGACACCCCCGGCGCGGCCCCGGTCCTTCTCTTGAGCTACGCTGTCTGGCAGAACCAGTACAGCGGGGATCCCGACGTCATCGGCAGGACGGCTTCCATCAACGGCAAGCTGGGCACGGTCATCGGGGTCATGCCGAAGGGATTCCGCTTCCCCGGACAGGACGATGTCTGGGTACCGCTCAATTCCCAGCTCAACTGGTCCGAGATGAACCGAGGCGACTGGGGCCTGAACGTCATGGCCCGCCTCAAGGACGGGGTCACCTACGAGCAGGCCACCCTCGAGTTGACCAACCTCATCATCCAACTGGCGGAGCAGTATCCCGACACCAACGGGGAATTCCGTGTCGCCGAGGTGGAGCCCATCGCCGGGGCCCTGCTGGGTGAACAGACGGTCCAGATGATGTGGATCATGCTGGCCATGGGCGGTTTCGTGCTGCTCATCGCCTGCGCCAACGTGGCCAACCTGCTCCTGGCGCGTTCCACCCTCCGCAGCAAGGAACTGGCCATCCGCAGCTCCCTCGGGGCGACCCGGCTGTCCATCATCGGCCAGCTGCTGGTCGAGAGCGTGCTCCTGTCGATCTTCGGGGCCGCCGGCGGCACCGCCATCGCCCTCTGGGCCACCTCGGCCCTGATGCAGTACGGGGAAGTGATGCAGATGCCCTTCTGGCTGACCTTTGACATGGACTGGCGGGTGCTGGGCATCGTCACCCTGGTCACCCTCGTGGCCGGCCTGGTCTCCGGGATCGCCCCGGCCATCAAGGCTTCCAAGGTCAGCGTGACCGACATTCTCAAGGACGACACCCGGACCGGTTCCTCCCTCCGCATGGGGCTCTTCAGCAAGGGCCTGGTGGTGGTCCAGGTATCCATCTCCAGCATCCTCCTGATCCTTACCGTCCTGATGATGCGCAGCGTGCAGAACATCAGCAACACGGACCTGCATTTCGACACCACCAAGGTCTTTACCGCCCGGATGGGGCTCTTTGACGGGGCCTACCCGAGCCCGGAGGAGCGCTACCAGTTCTTCGACACCCTGAAGCGCAACGTGGAGGCCAATCCCGAGGTGCAGTCCGTGGCCCTGTACGGGCGCTACCGCTGGACCCTGATCGGGGTGGAATGGAACCGGATCAAGAAGGACGGGGCGGAGTACGCCGAGTTTGAGGACATGCCCATGACCACCTTCGAGTTCATCAGCCCGGAATACTTCGAAACCCTCGGGGTGGAACTGGTCTCCGGTCGCGCCTTTACGGATCTCGACACCCCGGACACCCTGCCCGTGGCGATCATCAACCAGTCCCTGGCCGAGGCCCTCTTTCCCGGCGAGAACCCGGTCGGCAAGCGCTTCCAGCGCGAGCCCTGGCCGCAGGAACGGGCCACCCGCCCGGCCGAGGAGCTGGATTACCCCTGGCTGACGGTCGTCGGGGTGGCCCCCAACATGGCCGCCCAGGGGGTCGGCAACACCACGCCCGCCGAGGGACGCCACTACTGGCTCCCGCTTGCCCCGGAGAACGCGGCCGGCTTCATGACCATCGCCGCCCGCGGTCCCGCCGACCCGATGCAGCTGACGGAACTGATCCGCCGGGAGGTCATCAAGCTGGATCCGAACCTGCCCCTGTACGCCGTGGCCACGCCGGCCACCATCGTCAAGGAGGACACCGTGACCAACCGCATCATCGCCAACATCTTCAAGATCTTCGGCGCCGTGGCGGTCTTCCTGGCCTCGGTCGGGATCTACGGGATCATGTCCTTCTCGGTCAACCAGCGGATCATGGAGTTCGGCATCCGGTCCGCCCTCGGGGCCACCGGACGGAACATTCTCGTCCTCGTCATGCGCTCCGGCCTGGTGCAGTTCAGCATCGGCCTGGCCTTCGGCCTGCTCGGAGCCTTCTTCTTCTCCAAGCTGATGCAGAATTTCCTCTTCGGGGTCTCGGTCCAGGATCCGTTCAACTACCTGGTCGTGGCCGCAATCTTCACCCTGGTGGCGGTGTCCGCCTGCCTGATGCCGGCCCGCAAGGCCTCCCAGGTCGATCCGGCCCAGGCCCTCCGCTACGAATAACCTGCACCCGGGAGAATGGAGCAACTGCTACAGGACATCCGCTTCGGCATCCGCCAACTGGTCAAGCATCCGGGCTTCACCCTGGTCGCGACCCTGGCCCTGGGCCTCGGTATCGGCTCCGTCACGACACAGCTCTCCGTGGTCAAGGGGCTTTTCTTCAGCAGCCTGCCTTTCGAGAAGGCCGGGGAAATCTTCCACATGGA
>CAJXMX010000311.1 GCA_913056355.1 uncultured Opitutales bacterium | reverse complement strand
CTCTTCCTCCCCGTCCAGGGCCTCCTGGGCCAGCTCGGCGGCGCGGGTCATGTGCTTGGCCTCCTGCATGAAGAACAGCTGGACCGAGAAGGGCGACTCGCTGCGGCCGGGCGTGATGCGGCGGTAGGAACCGTTGGGACGGAGCAGGGTGGCCTGCCGGTTGTCCTTGAGGTAGGAGGGAATAATGTTGTCGGTGATCTGTTCGCGGAGGCTGTCATCCTCGACCGGGAAAACGACCTCGATCCGGCGGTAGAAGTTGCGGGCCATCCAGTCGGCGGAGCCGACATAGATGCGGGGCCGGCGGCCCCCGGCATTCTGGAAATAGAAGATCCGGCTGTGCTCGAGGAAACGGCCGAGGATGCTGCGGACGCGGATATTATCGCTCATGCCTCGGATTCCGGGAACGAGCCCGCAGATGCCGCGGATGATGAGGTCGATCTGGACGCCGGCCTGGGAGGCCATGTAGAGGTTGTCGATGGTCTCCTTGTCGATGAGGGAGTTGCACTTGACGATGATCCGCGAGGCCAGGCCCTTGCGGGCGTTGCGGGCCTCCTGGACGATAAAGGCGTTCATCCGCCGGTGCAGGGTATAGGGGGCGACCAGGAGGTTGCGGAACTGCGGGGACTTGGCGAAGCCGGTCAGGGTGTTGAAGACCTGGGCCACCTCGGCGGTGATGGAGGGGCGGCAGGTGAAGTAGCTGAGGTCGGTGTAGAGCCGGGCCGTCTTGGTATGGTAGTTGCCGGTGCCGAGGTGGGCGTAGCGGCGCAGCCCGTCCTCCTCGCGGCGGACAATCAGGCAGCACTTGCAGTGCGTCTTGAGCCCGACAAAGCCGTAGACCACGTGGATTCCGGCCTCCTCCATGATCTTGGCCCAGTTGATGTTGTTGGCCTCGTCGAAGCGGGCCTTGAGCTCGATGAGGACGGTGACCTGCTTGTTGTTGCGGGCGGCGTCCATGAGGGCCTTGACGATGGGCGAATCGGAACTGGTCCGGTAGAGGGTGATCTTGATGGCCAATACCTGCGGGTCGACGGCCGCCTGCCGGACAAAGTCGACCACCGGGTCGTAGGAATCGTAGGGATGGTGCAGGAGCTGGTCCTGCTGCCGGATGGCATCGTAGACATGCGGGTGGAGGCGGAAGACCGGCGGATTGTGGGCATAGAATTGCGGAAACTTGAGATCGGGCCGGTCGATGAGGTCGTAGACGCTCATCAGGCGCATGAGGTTGATGGGGCCGTTGATGCGGAAGACGTGCTGGCGACCGAGCCGGATGGCTTCCAGCAGCTCGGTCAGGAGGTCCTCGGGGACGTCGGACTCGATCTCCAGCCGGACGGCCGCCCCCTTGCGCAGGTTGTAGAGCTCCTCCTCGATCGTCTGGAGGAGGTTTTCCACTTCTTCCTCGTCGATGTAGAGGTCGCTGTTGCGGGTGATGCGGAAGGCGTGGACGCTCATGATCCGGTAGCCCGGGAAGAGCTTCTTGGCGAAGATCTTGAGCACGTCGCTGAGGAAGATGTAGCTGGCCGGGACACGCCCGGACCCGGGGATGCGGACCACCCGGGGAAGGATTCGCGGGACCGGGATAAAGGCCAGCATGCGCTCGGTCGCCGGCGTGTCCGGATCATCCAGCCAGAGCAGGATGTTGAGCGACTTGTTGCCGAACTGGGGAAAGGGATGGGCCGGGTCGATGGCCAGCGGGGTCAGCACCGGATGGACCTGGTCCTCGAAGTAGTTCTTGAGCCAGGTCAGCTCGCGCCGGGTGAGCTCCTCCCGGGACTTGAAGGGGATGCCTTCCTTGGCCAGGGCGGGGACGATCTGCTCATGCCAGCACTTGTACTGGTCGGCCACCAGGGCCGCGCTGACGGAATGGACCCGCCGAAGCTGTTCCTTGGGCCCGAGGCCGTCCATGGCCGGCTTGGTGATGTTCGACTCCACCTGCTGGATCAGCCCGGAGACCCTGATCTCGAAGAACTCGTCAAGGTTGGAGCTGACGAAGGACAGGAAGCGCAGCCGCTCCAGGAGCGGATTCTCGGTCTCCTCCGCCTGCTCCAGAACGCGCCGGTTGAAAGCCAGCCAGCTCAGCTCGCGGTTGAAGTAACCTGTCTTTTGTGGGGAATCCGCCTTACGCCTTGGCATGAGGAAAAAATTGCCGCTCCGGCCGGCTTTGGCAAGCATCCTCGGCGGAAGCCTGCGGGCCGGCCGGTCCTCAGCCGATGCGTTCCAGGAGATCGTAGATCCGGTTGACCATGCTGCGCGGATCCTCCACGAAACCGGCGGCGATCATGGAATTGTCGTAGATCTGCTCGGTGACCATCCGGGCCAGTTCCGGATTGCCCTCCCTGAGGTCATACAGCTTGCGGATCAACCCGTGGGAAGGATTGATCTCCAGGCGGACCGAGGCCTGTTCTCCCGGGTCCTGGTGCATGGCCTTGAGGATGCGGCGCATGGAGGGAGTCAGCATCTTGTCCGCGTTGAGGGCCGCGGCGGGACTGTTGACCAGCCGCTTGGAGGTGGTCACGTCGGTGACCTTGTCCCCGAGGGTTTCCTTGATCCACTTGGTCAGCTCGGTCAGCTGGTCCTGCTCCAGCTTGTGCTCGCCGACGCTCTCGTGTTCGCCCAGGTCGACCTCCGAGCTGTCCGCGGAGACCAGCTTTTTGCCGTCGAACTCGTGCAGGTGGTTCATGACAAACTCGTCAATCGGCTCGTAGAGGAAGAGCACTTCCAGGTTGCGGCTGGTGAAGGCTTCCAGGTAGGGGCCCGCCTCGATGGAGGCCCGGGAGGGGGCGTAGATGAAGTAGATCTCCTTCTGCTCGGCCTGCATCCGGGAGACGTAGTCGTCGAGGCTGGTCCTGCTGTCTTTCTCGGTCAGGCTGCTTTCGTAGCGCAGGAGCTTGGCCAGCTTTTCCCGGTGGGCGAAGTCGCTGGTGATCCCTTCCTTCAGGTAGATGCCGAACTGGTCGTAGAACTCCTTGTAGCTGTCGGGATTCTTTTCGGCCTCGGTGGCCAGGTGCTTGATGTAGCGCCCGGTGAGGATCTTGTTCAATTTCTGGACCAGGGCCGAGTCCTGCATGGACTCACGGGAAATATTCAGCGGCAGGTCGGCCGAGTCGACCACCCCGCGAAGGAAACGCAGCCATTCCGGGAGCAGCCCTTCCGGCTTTTCATCGATCAGGACCTTCTTGCAGTAAAGGGAGACTCCCGGCTCCATGCGGCCAAAGCCGAAGCGCTCGATGTTCTCCTTCGGGGTGAAGAGGAGGGCATTGATGGCGAGGGGCGCATCCGCCGAGAAGTGCAGGGTGTGGCGCGGATCGTCGAAGGCATTGGCCTGGAACTTGTAGAACTCGGTGTACTCCTCCGGCTTGATCTCGTTCTTGTTGCGCAGCCAGAGGGCCTCGATCTTGTTGACCCGTTCGCCGTTCAGGTTGATCGGGAACTGGACGAAGCTGCTGTAGCGCTTGAGGATTTCCTCGATGCGGGACTTGCCGGCGAACTCCCTGGCCTCGTCCTGGAGCTTGATGACGATCTTGGCCCCGCGACGCTGGGTGTCGGGAGTTTCCTCGATCCGGAATTCGCCCTGCCCGTCGCTGATCCAGACCAGGTTCTGGCCCTCGGCTTTCCAGGAGCGGGTATAGACCCGGACCTCGCTGGCCACCATGAAGGAGGAGTAGAAGCCGACCCCGAACTGGCCGATCAGGTTGGCCGGGTCGCCGCCGGAGGCCTTGGCTTCCTTGATGGCCGCGGCGAATGCCTTGGAGCCGGACTTGGCGATGGTGCCGATGTTCTCGATCAACTCCTCGTGGGTCATGCCGACCCCGTAGTCCTGGATGGTGATGGTATGGGCCGTGTCGTCGGTGGTAATGTTGATCTCCAGGGGCAGCTTCTCGTCATGGACGCTTTCCCCGGTCAGCTGGTAGTGGCGCAGCTTCTCCAGGGCGTCGCTGGCGTTGGAGACCAGTTCCCGGACAAAGATCTCCTTGTCCGTGTAGAGGGAGTGGATGACAATATCCAGCAGTTGGCGGACTTCCGCCTGGAAGGCGTGTTTCTCGACTTTCGTTTCGCTCATCTTGGTGTTTTAAACAGGTTGTTGCCGTTATTCCGGTTAAAAAAGCGGCTTAATTTAGAGCCGGATCGATGAAAATCAAGAGCTGACCGAGCTCATCGCCAATCCGGCGGCGACAATCATCAGGGGCAGGAAAAGGGAGACCGGATGCAGGCGGTGGCCGCCCTGCCGCAGGCGCTGCAGCCACCAGGCGGCGGCCAGCATCAGGATCACCAGGAAGGTGCCGGTACCGGGCCATGACCAGGAGCGCTGGGAATGCGTCCCGGGAGTACGGAGGCAGGTCTGCAGGAGTAATTCCATGACCCGGATGGCCGGCCAGCTGGCCTTGGCAACCAGGGCGCCGAGAGGGAAAGCCGGCACCGGAGCCAGGAGCAGGGCCAGGCAACCCGCCATGACACAGAAGGTGGCCAGGGGATTGAGGAGCGGTCCGAGGAGAATCCCCCCCGGGGTGAAGAGGCTGAAATGCTGCACGATCAGCGGAATGCTGGCCAGGCTGGCGCTGAGGGAGACGCAGGCCAGGCTGAGGGAAACCTGGAGCAGCTTGCGGAGCAGGCGTTTCCAGGGGGGCAGGGGATGGCGGCGGAAGAGCCATGCCTCCGCCACCCGCCGGTGTCCGTGGCTGGCCATGGGCAGGCCGACCAGGAGGATCGAGCCCACGACGGCGTAGGAGAGCTGGAACCCGAGATGAAAGAGCTGGGCCGGGTCCGTGACCAGGACCAGCCAGGCCGACAAGGCCAGGGCCGGGAACAGGTGCGGTTGCCGCAGGAGGATCCGGGCCAGCCCCAGGCAGCTGATCATG
>CAJXMX010000310.1 GCA_913056355.1 uncultured Opitutales bacterium | reverse complement strand
CTCCTGGTAAAGGACCTCCTTGATGGTTACCGGATTGCCGTCCATAAAGACCAGTTCCGTCAGGAGGGGCTCCCACTTGGAGGCCAGCTGGGCGGCAGCCGCGGTATTCCCGGAGAGGCAGGCCTCGGTCAATTCCCTGATGATGGCCGGCTGGAAATTGGAGGCCACGCTGATCACGCCCTTGGCCCCGGCCTCGATGAAGGGGGCGATCAGGCCGTCGTCGCCGCTGAGGACGGTCACCTGCGGGCAGGCCGCCTGCAGGGAGCGGACCCGCTCCACCTGGCCGCCGGCCTCCTTGATGGTCTGCACGTTGGGGCAGGCCTGGGAAAGCCGGGCCACGGTCTCGACCGCGATCTCGACCCCGCAGCGTCCCGGAATGGAGTAGAGGACGATCGGCTTGCCGGTGCTTCCGGCGATCTTCTCGAAATGCCGGAAAATTCCCTCCTGGCTGGGCTTGTTGTAGTAGGGGGCCACCTGCAGAAAGGCGTCCGCCCCGGCGATGTCGGCCTCGCGGGTCAGGTGCAGGGCCTCGGATGTGCTGTTGGCCCCGGTTCCGGCAATGACCGGGACCCGGCCGCCGGCGGCCTCGACAACGGCCCGGACGACCTTGATGTGCTCCTCCGTGTCCAGGGTCGGGGATTCACCGGTCGTGCCGACCGGCACCAGGCCGTTGATGCCGGCTGCGATCTGGCTTTCGACCAGCCTTTGCAGGGTTGGCCAGTCGACCTCGCCGTCGGCCGTCATCGGCGTCACCAGGGCTGTAAAAACACCGCGAAAATTGGGTTCTTGGACCATATAAAAGTGATTTCTAAAATGAATTTGCTACCGTAGAAGCGCCATCATTAGATTTCAAACGCTATTTTGCCATGTCCGAGACACTAGAACTTTTCAACAACCTGCTGCAGCTCGCCGTCGATAACGGCGCCAGCGACGTTCACATCAAGACCAACAAGCCGGCCTTGCTTCGCATCGACGGCCACCTCGAGCCGATCGACATGGACGCGCTGACCGTGAACCAGATCCTGGCCTTCGTGGAAGACTCCTGCCCGCCGCAGTTCATCGAGCGCTGGCAGACCGAGAACCAGATCGACTACAGCTACCGCCTCCCGGACATCGGCCGCTTCCGTGTCAATTCCTTCTACCAGCGCGGCACCCCCAGCATGGTCTTCCGCTACGTCAAGGACCGGCCGCCGAGCTTCAAGCAGCTCAACCTGGACGAGAAGCTGTTCACCAGCCTGTGCGAGCAGCCGGACGGCATCATGCTGGTCTGCGGTCCCACCGGCAGTGGTAAAAGCTCCACCCTGGCGGCCATGTTGAACTGGATCAACCTCAACATGGACAAGCATATTGTCACCCTGGAGGATCCCATCGAATTTACCTACTCGGACATCAAGTCCAGCTTCGACCAGCGCGAAGTGGGGATCGACACCCCGAGCTTTGCCCACGGCATGAAGAGCGTCCTGCGCCAGGACCCGGACATGATCCTGATCGGGGAAATGCGCGATTCCGAGACGTTCGACACCGCCCTGACGGCGGCCGAGACCGGCCACTACGTTTTCGGGACCCTGCACAGTTCCAACGCCCAGCAGGCCATCCAGCGGCTTTTCGAGTATTACCCGCCGGAGGAGCACGCCGGCCTGCGCCGGATGGTCTCCAGCACCCTGCGGGCGACCATCACCCAGCGGCTGATCCCCGCCCTCGAGGGTACCGGGCGATTGCCCGTGCTCGAGGCTTTCGTCGTCGACACTTTGGCCCGGACCATCATCCAGGACGGGCGTTTCGAGAAGATCCCGGCCGTGATCGAGGCCAGCAAGGATTCCGGTTCGCGGTCCTTCAACCAGGACCTTTACCGACTCATCAAGGAAGGGCTGATCAGCAAGGCCGTCGGCCTGGCCGTATCGCCGAATCCCAAGGCCCTGGAAATGAACCTCAAGGGCATCTTCCTCTCCGAGGGGGGCATCGTCCAGTAAGCGGAAGGGATTGCGGCCGAGGGCGGCACCGCCCGGTATCCGGCAAGGTTTACAGTGGCCCCTGAGGATCCGCGGGACCTTCTTCAGGGAGCGCCCGCGAGGCGGGTCTCCATGCTCGGGAAGACCAGGTAGGACAGGTCCTCCAGCTTGTCACCGATGCGCTTGAAGGGCCGTTGCAGGAAGACCAGCTGGTTTTCACCGGAAGGGTAGAAGAGAAATTTTGCGTCGGTCAGGATGGCCGCCTGCTGGCGTTCCATGACCGCCCGGCACTCCCCGGCCTGCAACTGGTCCATGACATAGTTGCCGCCCTTGAACCGCCAGATCTCGTAGTAGGCCCATTCCCCGGTCTCCTTCAACTCGATGACCATGCCGCCGTCATGGACCGCCGTGGCGTAAACGCCCGACCAGCGTTCCACGACGCGTCGGGCCTCTCCCGGGTCGCTGAATTCCTGTACTTGCGGATCCGCTACCAGGCTGGTGACCTTTTCCGGATACTTCTTGATGACCAGCACCGTGGCCACGAAGGCCAGGAGGACCACCACGGCGATGCTGCCCTCCATGATCCGCCAGTTGCGGGCCGGCGCCACCGGCTCCGGCTCGACTTTCGGCTCCGGCTCCCTGCGGGTGGAACCGGAAAAATAATCCTGGAGAAACTTTTCCACCGTGTCCGGCGGAATGCCGACATCCTGGTAGCGCCCGTCATCCGGGTCCGAGGCGGCGAACCTCCCCCGGACCAGGTCCAGGATCAGCTGGCGCCCCTTGCCCCGAAGAATGAAGCGGCAGGTGGCCCCCATCCCGTTTTCCTCGTTGATCCGGCTGGCCAGGACGGAAATCTGCTCCGGCGACATCGGCGGACGCTCCATCCGCCCCGCCAACCCCGGAAAGGTGATCCAGTCCTCGCTCAGGCCCTCGGTCGAAACTGAGAGCTGAAAATACGCCATTGCCATGCCATGATTCAGTCCGCTCGCGGCCCCTCTGTCCAGTGGTGGCGCCGGCTGGCGGCTCCTTTCACAAGTATTTTAAAGACAGTTACATAAGTAACCGGAATAGAGTTCAGTAGCCTGTTTTATGATTTTCAAAATTTCTTGATAGCATTATGGTAACTGATAATACAACATCATTACTATAAGACCCTCTGGTAAATGTTAATTGGAAGCATAGAACGCGCCTCAGAACACGACTTCCC
The DNA here is from genome assembly GCA_913056355.1 of uncultured Opitutales bacterium. Classification (GTDB taxonomy): domain Bacteria; phylum Verrucomicrobiota; class Verrucomicrobiia; order Opitutales; family Oceanipulchritudinaceae; genus Oceanipulchritudo. Next base: position 1,727 of record CAJXMX010000310.1, on the reverse strand, counting down.
CGGAAAACGGGCGGTCGTACTCTATGTCCGCGGTTGCAACCTGCGTTGTTCCTATTGTGGTTATGCCGGGTTGCTGGGAAGCTGCGACGACCGGAACGGACACGGCTGGGCCCAGGCCGAGGATTACCTGCTCAAGCGACTGGAACGCCTGGACGGGGTCGTCTTCAGCGGTGGGGAGCCGACCTTGCAGGAGGACCTGCGGCATGCCCTGGAACGGGTCAAGTCGATGGGGCTGTCCACCAAGCTGGACACCAACGGGACCCAGCCGGAAATCCTGCGTGACCTGCTCACCGGGGACCTGGTGGACTACGTGGCGATGGACGTGAAGGCGCCGCTGGAAAATTATGCAAATTTAGTGGGAAGACGTATTGACGTGGAGCTGATCAGAACCAGCATCTGGGTAGTGAAGCAATCCGGCATACCCCATGAGTTTCGCACCACGGTCGTTCCGGGCCTTCACACCACGCGTGAACTGAAGGCCATCTCGGAGCTGATCCACGGTGCCGACCGCTACGTGGTTCAGGATTTTGTATCCACGAACCCGTTACGGGAGGAGCTCAAGGGGCGGCCGGCGTTCCCCAACAAACCCTTGGAAGACATACGCGCCTACGTCGAGCGCCGGGTCCGTTCCTACGAGATCCGCCACGTCGACGAGGCCCGCCCGATGCCGGTGGCGCGGCGGCGGATGCGCAGCAAGCCGGTGGCGATATGAATGACTTTTATCGGCTCATAGACCGATAACCCAAAAGAGAGAGAGAGAGAGACAAAAAGCCTGATACAGGCGGAAGTCCTCCCGGTGGAGACCGGGAGGACTCTTTTTTTTGGGAATACGAAAACCGGCGGCTCAGGCCGGGCGGGAGCCGATGGAGACCTCCCCGCTGTGGAGGAGTGTAATGGAACCGTCAGGACGTTCCAGGCGCAGGGACCCGGAGGTGTTGATGCCGAGGACGCGGCCCTTGATCTCCCCGGCCTCGACATTCTGGCCGCGCAGGAAGTCGAACTCGGGCCAGAGGCGGGTCAGCTCGCTGCTGAACTGGTCGTCGAGATAATCCTGGACCGCGAGGGCGAGGTGGCCGGCCAGGGCATGGGCCAGGCGGGTCAGGTTCAGTTCCCGGCCCAGGTTCAGGGAAAGGGAACTGGCCAGCCGGGAAAGCTCCTTTGGAAAATCCATTTCCTGGGAATTGACATTCAGGCCCAGGCCGAAGACGAGGTCGCGGGTCTGCTCGGCGTCGACGCGGGCCTCGGTCAGCATCCCGGCGATCTTGCGGTTGTGCACCATGAGGTCGTTGGGCCACTTGATGAGGACGGGCAGGGCCATGGAATCGCGCAGGAACTGGCAGATCCGCAGGCCCATCCAGAGGGTGATGGTCTGGAGCCGGGAGGCCGGGAGGGAGGGGCGCAGGGCCAGGGTCAGGTAAAGGTTCTTTCCGGGGGGGCTGTGCCATGCCCGGCCGCGGCGCCCGCGTCCGGCGGTCTGGGTGTCGGCGATGACCAGGAAGGGGGTTTCCCGGCCCGAGGAAAGCTCGGCCTCGGCGAGATCGTTGGTGCTCTCGACTTCCGGCATTGCCAGGAAGCTCTTGATAAAGGGGCAGGGATTTTCCTGCAGGAGGGCGGCGAAGAGGGCGGGATGAAAGGACTTGGGCTCCTCTTCCAGCCGGTAGCCCTTGTTGCGGATGGCGGAAAAACGGAATCCGTCGTTGCGGAGGGATTCCAGATGGTTGTGCACG
>CAJXMX010000309.1 GCA_913056355.1 uncultured Opitutales bacterium | reverse complement strand
TTGGCCGGATGCTGGAGTTGCTCGGGGAGTGGGCCCGGGCGGGGGACTACATCCGCTGGTCCGGGACCATCAAGGCGGCGATCCTGCACAAGTTCTGGCCCTCCACCACCAATATAGTGGAAAACAACTACAGCTTTGCCGACAAGCAGCTTTCCCTTGGGGACACCAACTACCTGATCGCCCAGGTGACCCCGTTCGACTTCGACTGGCGCTGCGACGTCTATGGCAACATCCTGGCCGGGCTCTACAATGTCCTCGACATCGACCGCGCCAAGATCGCCTTCCGCTTCATGTGGGGCGCCGGGATCAACGACCCCTTTCCGGTCAACAACCTTTATCCGGTGGTTCAGGCCGGCGATCCGGGCTGGCGGCACTATTACACGGTGAACCTGCTCAACCTGCCGCATCACTACCACAACGGCGGCATCTGGCCCTTCATCGGGGCCCAGTGGGTCCGGTTCATTTATCGCCTCGGCCTGAAGGATGTGGCCAACGCGGAACTGGTCCGGCTGGCCCGCATCAACCAGGCCGGGATCCAGCACGAATGGGAATTTAATGAGTGGGCACACGGCCACACCGGGAAACCCATGGGCAAAGCCTACCAGGCATGGTCCTGCAGCGAATTCATTCGCACTTGCTATGACCTGCAGATCATCCCCAAATCCCGTCTTGGCAAGAAAGGCTGAAAATGGACGACTCCAGCAGGATATTATGTTTCGGGGAAATTGTCTGGGATGCCATGCCGGCCGGGATCTTCCTGGGCGGGGCGCCCTTCAACGTCGCCTATCACCTGTCCCGCCACGGAAACCGGGTTTATCCGGTTTCCCGCATCGGCCGGGATTTCCTCGGGGATGAAACCCTCCGGCGGATGAAGGCGGCCGGTCTTTCGCAGGACCTGATCCAAGTCGACGAGGAGCATCCCACCGGGGCCGTGGTCATTGAATTGAACGAGGCCGGCGATGCCGACTACGAGATCCTTGAGAACGCGGCCTGGGATTACATCCAGCCCGATCCGCCCTTGCTGGATGCGGCCTCCGGGGCGGAGGTCCTGGTCTACGGGACCCTCTCCACCCGCGGGGAGAACAATGCCCGCCTGCTTGGGGACCTTGTCTCCCGGGTCCCCTTCCGGCTTTGCGACGTCAACCTGCGGAAGCCCTACGACAGTGTTGCCAACGCCCTCTCCTGGGCATCCCGGGCCACCGTGGTCAAGCTCAACGAGGAGGAGCTGTTGCGCCTGGCCCCGGCCGGCACCTCGACCGACCTGCAGGCCAAGGCGGAAGCCTTCGCCGCGCAGACCGGGGTGGAGACGGTCATCGTGACCATGGCCGGAAGGGGGGCCTTTGTCTGGCACGACGGCGAAAGCTATGCCGGTACCGGCCCCAAGGTGGAAGTGGCCGACACGGTGGGGGCCGGTGACGCCTTCACGGCCGGATTCATCAGCCGGTACCTGGCCAGCGGATCGCTGGAGAAGGCCCTGCAGCACGCCCTCAAGGTGGGATCCTTCGTGGCCGGTTGCCGCGGCGCCCAGCCGGAATATTCGCCCGACCGGTTCAATTGAGGAAAGCCCCGCCTCAGCGGGTCAGCTCGACGCTGCCGCCGCCCTTGACCACCTTCCCGATGGTCCAGGCCTTGTGGCGGTGCTTTTTGGCCATCTCGAGCAGAGAGGGAGCCACGCCGGCCTCCACCACCATGACCAGTCCGACGCCCATGTTGAAGACCTCGTAGGCCTCCTCGAACCTGACCCGGTTGTCGCCGGTCAGGACCTGGAAGACCGGCAGCGGCTTCCAGGCGGATGTATCGACGATGGCATTACAATTATCCGGCAGGATACGGGGAATGTTCCCGGTGAATCCGCCCCCGGTGATGTGGGCCAGCCCGAAGACGGCGTTGTCCTTTCGGCGGGCCGCCTGTTTTCCCTTGTTGAACTTCCCCAGCGCCTCCCTGATGAAGCCGCTGTAGTTGACGTGGGCCTGCATCAGGGCGTTGCCGGTCTTCTGCCGGAAGCCGGGCAGGGCGGAGTCGCCCCTCAGCTTCAGGTCGGAGAAGAGGACCTTCCGGGCCAGCGAGAAACCGTTGGTGTGGAGGCCGCTGGAGCCGAGGCCGACCAGGACATCCCCGGGACGAATGGCCGCGCCGGTGAGGATCTTCGGCTTGTCGACGACGCCGACAATGGTCCCCACGAGATCGCATTCCCCCTCGGAATAGACACCCGGCAGTTCGGCGGTCTCGCCGCCGACGAGGGCGATGTTGCCCTCGGCACAGGCCTTGGCCAGCCCCTTGAGAAGGGTCACGTAATTCCGGTTCAGGCTGCCGGTGGCGTAGTAGTCGAGGAAATACAAGGGCTCGGCCCCGCAGACCGCGATGTCATTGGCGCAGTGGTTGACGATGTCCGCGCCGAGGTTGCGGTAGTTGTCGACCACCCGGGCGGCGGTGACCTTGGTCCCGACGCTGTCGGTGCTGCTGACCAGGACCGGGTGCTTGCACTTGACCCGGGAAATGTCGAAAAATCCGCCAAAGCCGCCGATGGATCCGAGGGATTCCGGACGGCTGGCCTGCTTCAGGAAGGGCTTGACCTGGTTGAGCAACTTGTCGGCCAGGGCAATGTCAACCCCGGCCTCGGCGTAGGCTTTTTTCTTGTCAGACATCGTAGCTGCGTCCGCTGCGGTTTTCATAGTAATGGATGAAGGCCATGTTGGCGACCTGGGTTCCGCCGGGCGTCGGGTAGTTGCCGGTGAAGTACCAGTCGCCGGTGTGTTCGGGGATGGCCTTGTGCAGGTCCTCGATGGTCTGGTAGAGGATCACCAGTTCCCCCTCCCACGGGATGTCCCGCGGATAAAGCATTTCCGCGATGCGGGCCGAGATCTGCTCCGCGGTGAAGGGGGCGTAAATCTCCTTCACGCAGTTGATCTGTTCCTCCTTGGGCTTGTGGACTTCCTCGAGGCAGGCGTGGTAAACCTCCTCGATCCGGCCTTGACCACCCTGGTCCTTGATCAGGCTGATGGCGGCCTGGAAGGCGATGAACTTGCCCAGTTCGCTCATGTCGATGCCGTAGCAGTCCGGGTAGCGGATCTGCGGGGCGGTGGAGGCGACCATGATCTTCTTGGGATGGGTCCGGGAGAGGATCTTGATAATGGATTCCCGCAGGGTGGTTCCCCGGACAATGGAGTCGTCGAGGACCACCAGGTTGTCCTTGGGGGCGACCACCTCGTAGGTGATGTCGTAGACATGCGAGACCAGCTTGCTGCGTCCGGACTCGTTGGAAATGAAGGTCCGCAGCTTGATGTCCTTGTGGGCGATCTTCTCCGCCCGCGGCCAGTTGTGGAGGATCAGCTCGTCCACCAGGTCCTCGGTCAGGGTCCCGTTGGCGTGCGCCTCCAGGATGCGGCTCTTGACCGCCGAGCGCCGGTAGCGCCGGAGTCCGTGCAGGAGCCCGTAACTGGCCGTTTCCGCCGTGTTGGGTATGTAGGAGAAGACCGAGTTGGTCAGGTCGAAATCAATGTTGGCCAGGATGTGCGGGCAAAGCGCGGCTCCGAGGGCCTTGCGCTCCTGGTAGATGTCCGGGTCATTGCCGCGGGAGAAATAGATCCGCTCGAAGGTGCAGGAGGTGCGGGGGCGCGGGTCGTGGAAGGCTTCCACCTTCAGTTCCCCGCTGTTCTTGATGGCCACCACGTGTCCGGGAGGCACCTCATGGATGTCGTCCTTTTCCTTGGAGAAGGCGGTCATCAGGGGCACCCGCTCCGAGGCGAAGGCGACAATTTCATCATCCTCGAAATAATGGGCCGGGCGGATGCCGTGAGGGTCCCGCATGACAAAGCAGTCCCCGTTCCCGACCATGCCGCCGATGGTGTAGCCGCCATCCCAGACGGCCGCGGCCTTGCGGAGGATTCGGACAATGTCGAGGTCCTGGGAGATGACCTCGGGAATCTCCGCCCCGGCCATGTGGTCCTGGTCGCGGACCCGGTGGTAGATGGCGTCATGAGCCTCGTCGAGATGGAAACCGATTTCCTCGAGGATGGTCTGGGTGTCGGTGTCAAATATCGGGTGCTGGCCGCGGTTGATGAGGATCTGGTTCAACTCCGCGGTGTTGGTCATGTTGAAGTTGCCGCAGACCATCAGGTTCCGGGTGGGCCAGTTGCTGCGGCGGAAATAGGGGTGGCAGGAGCTCTCGACAAACTCCCCGGAAGTCCCGTAGCGGAGGTGCCCCATGAGGATTTCCCCGCCAAAGTCGAAGTGCGCCTTCACGGTCTCGCTGAACTCCGGGATGATGATCCCCTTGGAGACCGCCTTGTCGTAGCGTTTCAACTGCTTGCGGAACAGGGGGCCGAGGGAGTTTTCCTTGAGGACCCGTTCCCGGTGCATGAAGGAATGGCCGTGCGGCATGTTCAGCTTGACACAGCCGATGCCGGCCCCGTCCTGGCCGCGGTTGTGCTGCTTCTCCATCAACAGGAACAACTTGCTGAAACCGTACAGGGGGGATCCGTATTTCTGGGCGTAATAGGCCAGGGGCTTCTTGAGCCGGATCATGGCGATGCCGCATTCGTGCTTGATCAAATCACTCATTAAAGATGCCGGATGACTTTGCTGCGAACGTGGAGCACTCCTTTACGGTGTGCAAATCTTTTGTCCTCATTCGCGGCTCTTTGAGTGTTGCAGAATCGGAAATGGTTCCCCATCTCAATTGCATGATCAGGCGAGTCTACGTGGAAAAGCGCCCGGAATACCGGCAGCAGGCGGAGGCCCTGCTTTCCGACATCCGCAGGGATCTGCGGCTGGACCCGTTGACCGGGCTCCGGCACCTTCTCCGCTATGATGTCGAGGGCGTGCCTGAGGACGTCTGGGAAAGCAGCCAGCAATCCCTGTTTGCCGAGCCGGCCATCGAGGAAGCCTTTGGGGAGCGTCCCTGGGAAGACGGGGCGGT
>CAJXMX010000308.1 GCA_913056355.1 uncultured Opitutales bacterium | reverse complement strand
TACCTTGTAAGATCCCTCCGGGATCATTATTCCTGCGACCTTAGACCTTAGACCTTAGACCTTTTACAGCAGCCCCAGCTCCATTTTCCCCTCTTCGGAGATCATGTCCTGGTGCCAGGGGGGGTCCCAGACGATGTCAACGTGGGCGCAGGCGACGCCGGGGACCTGTTCCACCTTGTACTTGGCGTCCTGGGCGATGGCCGGGCCCATGCCGCATCCGGGCGCCGTGAGGGTCATGTCGACCCGCACGTGGTATTCGCCGGAATCCGGTTCCTGGATGACCTGCATCGAATAGATCAGGCCGAGGTCGACGATGTTGACCGGGATCTCCGGATCGTAGACCTTGCGCAGAGCCGTCCAGACCTTGTCCTCGTCGGGCGGCCCGACGTGGTCTTCGGCGCCGGCTTCCCGGTCCCCCGCCTTGTCGGCGGCTTCCTCCCCGATGGCGTCGGCGTGAACCCCGTTGATCTGGGCCATGCCGCCGCTCCAGGTGACGGTGAAATTGCCTCCGAGGCGGTGGGTGATGGTGACCCGGGTCCCCTCCGGGATGGTCACCTGCTCGCCATAGGGGACGATTGTAGCGGGAATTTCACGACTGGTAATGCGATCTGGATCCATGAAGCTGGTTACGAGTTACTGGTTACGAGTTACTGAAATTTATCCTCAGTCCTTAGTCCTTAGTCCTTAGTCCTTAGTCCATAGACCTTAGTCCATAAACTTGTGCTGCACGACCTCGCGGACGTAGTCGGCCAGTTCCTGGTTATCGAGCTTTTCGACGATTTCCTCGAAGTAGCCGAAGACCATCAGCTCCTGGGCCTTGTTGCGGGGGATGCCGCGGGCCAGGAAGTAGAAGAGTTCGGAATCGTTGATCCGGCCGGTGGTGGCCCCGTGCGAGCATTTCACGTCGTTGGCCTTGATCTCCAGTCCTGGGAGGGAATTGGCCTCCGCTTCCTCGCTCAGCATGAGGTTGTTGTTGGTCTGGTAGGCGTCCGTCTGCTGGGCATCTTCCTCGACGATGATCAGCCCGGAGAAAATGGTCCGGGACTTGCCGATGAGGGCGTTCTTGAAGAGGAGGTCGCTGCGGCTGTTGGGCGCGATGTGGGTCTGCAGGGTCCGCTGGTCGAACTCCTGGTTCTCTGTGGGCACGTTCAGGGCATACATCTCCACATTGGATCCGCTGCCGAAGATCTTGCCATGCACCTCCTGGCGGGCCTGGGCGGAACCGACATTGATGAGGGTGCTCTTGGCATTGGTGTCGCTCCAGGCGTTGTTGGTGTTGAGCTGCAGGCTGAGGGTGTTCTGGTTCCAGTTCTGGACAATGGTGTGGTTCGGCTGGGCGCCGTCGTCCGCGAAAAGGTGGGCGTTGGCGACGACGAGGTGTTCCGTTCCCGGGCTGGCCGATTCCTGGAACTCGATGAGGGTGGCCTTGGCGTGCTTGCCGGCCACGAACAGCGTGTGCGGGAAAATGGCGCCCTTGTCCCTGACCGTCCAGTTGTAGATGACGAAAGGCCGGTCGACCTCGACATTGTCCGGGACGTGCAGGAAGACCCCGTTGCGCAGCATGGCCACGTGCAGGGCCTCGAATTTTTCCGAGCCCAGCTCCGGGGACTGCTGCATGAAGTACTTCTGGACCAGTTCCGGATACTTGACGATGGCGTCCGTGAGGGTGGTGAAGATGATGCCCTTCTTCCCGAGTTCCGGATCCAGCTCAACCGGGGCGGCCAGGGTCTCGTCGGCCAGGATGATTCGTCCGGCCACTTCCTTGAAACGGTGCGAAGCCTTGACGATACGGTCCACGGTGACCTGCGAGAGCTCACCCCCGGCGGGCTGGAAACGCCCTGTGTCGCGCAGGCGGCTGAGGTTGGCAAAGCGCCATTTCTCGTTGGTCCGGACCGGCAGCGGCAGCTCCAGGTAGCGGGCCCATGCGGCCTGCTGGGCCTGTTTGAACCAGTCCACCTCGAGGCCGGCCTGCTCCTGATGGAACTGGAAGATTTTGGGATCCTCAAGCGAGGGATTCTCGATAGCAAGTGTGTCTGACATTATATGCTCTGTTGCTGGGTTGTTAACCAACGGAACCTTCCATTTCCAGGTCGATCAGCCGCTTCAGTTCAACCGAGTATTCCATCGGGAACTCGCGGATCAGGTCGTTGACAAAGCCGTTCACGGCGAGGCTCATGGCCTCGTCCTCGGGGAGGCCGCGCTGCATCATGTAGAAGATCTGCTCGGCGCTGACCTTGGAGACGCTGGCCTCGTGCTGGACCGTGCTCTGGTTGCCGCGCACGGTGATGGCCGGGTAGGTGTCGGTGCGCGAATTGGTGTTGATCAGCAGGGCGTCGCACTCGGTGTTGTTCTTGCAGCCCTTGAGCTGGCGCGGGATGCTCACGATGCCGCGGTAGGTGGACCGCCCCTGGCCGATGGAGATCGACTTCGAGGTGATGTTGGAGGTCGTGTGGTCTGCGGCGTGGATCATCTTGGCCCCCGTGTCCTGATGCTGGCCGTCGTGGGCCAGGGCGATGGAGAGAACTTCCCCGCGGGCGCCCGGTCCGCGCATGATGACACCCGGGTACTTCATGGTCAGCCGGCTGCCGATGTTGCAGTCGATCCACTTGATCTCGGCGCCGTCCATGGCCAGGCCCCGCTTGGTGACCAGGTTGAAGACGTTGGCCGACCAGTTCTGCACCGTGATGTACTGGATCTTGGCCCCCTTCAGGGCGACCAGCTCCACCACTGCTGAGTGGAGGGTCGAGGTCTCGAAGGTGGGGGCCGTGCAGCCTTCCATGTAGGTCACCTCGGCGCCCTCGTCGGCGATGATCAGGGTCCGTTCAAACTGCCCGAAGTTTTCGGCGTTGATGCGGAAGTAGGCTTGCAGGGGCTGCTTCACCTTGACGCCCGGTGGGACGTAGATGAAGGACCCGCCGGAGAAGACCGCGCTGTTGAGGGCGCTGAATTTGTTGTCCCCGATCGGGATAACCTTGCCAAACCACTTCTTGAAAAGTTCCGGATGCTCCTTCAATCCCTCGGTGGAGCCGACAAAGATGACCCCCTGTTCGGCCAGGTCCTCCTTCATGTTGGAGTAGGAGGCCTCGGAGTCGAACTGCGCCTCCACGCCGGCCAGGTAGGCCCGTTCCTTCTCCGGGATCCCCAGGCGCTCGAAGGTCTGCTTGACCTCGTCCGGGACCTCGTCCCAGCTGCGCGAGGGGCGCTGTCCCTTGGATAGGTAGTAGCGGATCTTCTCGTAATCGATGTTCTCCAGGTCCTTGGAGGCCCAGTGGGTCGGCAGCGGCTTGTCGAGGAAGGTCTTCAGGGCCTTCTTGCGGAACTGCCGCACCCATGCGTCCTCGCCCTTGACGTCGCTGATGTAGTCAATGGTCTGCTCCGTCAGGCCGACGCCGGCGTCGAATTCGTACTGGGTGTCGTAGTGGAAATTCCCTACATCCCGTTCAATGTTAAGATCCGGCTGCGTGTCCGGTTTTAAATCCTGTGTGCTGCTCATGGCGTTATCCTTTCAGTAATCAGGCGCCCGCCCCGGCCGGGGCGGCTTCCTTGACCCAGTCGTAGCCTTCCGCTTCCAGTTTCTCGGCCAGTTCCGGGCCGCCGCTCTGGACGATGCGGCCGTCAAACATGACGTGCACCTTGTCCGGTACGATGTAGTTGAGCAAACGCTGGTAGTGGGTGATCAGGAGCACCCCCAGCTCCGGGCCGCGCATCTGGTTGACCCCGTCGGCGACCACCTTCAGGGCGTCGATGTCGAGGCCGCTGTCGGTCTCGTCGAGGACCGCGTAGCCGGGCTTCAGCATGGCCATCTGGAGGATCTCGCAGCGCTTCTTTTCGCCGCCCGAGAAGCCTTCGTTGACCGATCGGCTGGTGAAGGAGCGGTCGATCTTGAGAAGGTCCATCTTCTCGTAGAGTTCCTTGTAGAAGGCGGGGGCCTTGAAGGTCTCGCCCTCTTCCAGGCGGGCCGTCAGGGCCGCGCGGATGAAGTTGGCGATGGTCACTCCCGGAATCTCGCTCGGGTACTGGAAGGCCATGAAGAGGCCGGCCCGGGAAATTTCGTCCGGTTCCTTGCCGACAATCTGCTCGCCGTCGAGGAATACCTCGCCGCCGGTGATCTCGTAGTCCTCATGCCCGGCCAATGCCTTGGCCAGGGTGCTCTTTCCGGTGCCGTTGGGCCCCATGATGGCGTGAACTTCCCCCTTCGGAACGGTCAGCGAAAAATCCTTCAGGATCTGGGTCCCGTTGATGCTGACGTTCAGGTTCTTGATTTCCAGGTTGCTCATTGTGTTTCAGTTTTCGATTTCGATTTATTAAATTAAAGGTTTTCCTCAGGCGCTCTCCCGGCCCGCCCGTCCGTGGAAGTAAAGTTCGATGCTGTCCGCCTCGAAGCCGTTCGGGAGAACTTCCTTCAGTTTGGCCATCAGCTCCGGCGGGAGGTCCACGTCGTAGACTCGGCCCGTCGACCGGTCCTGGAAGTGGGCGTGCTCATGCAGGTTGGGACAGTAACGGGTCGGCTCCCGCTCGTAGTTGACCGCCTTGACCAGGCCGCAGCTGACCAGCGTCTCCAGGCAATTGTAGACCGTGGCCAGGGAAATGGTATCCATGCCCGCCTTGGAGCGTGCATAGATTTCATCGGCGGTCGGATGGTCCCGTTTCTGGAGCAGGACCAGGAAAACGTGCTCCCGCTGCTTCGTTGAACGTAAACCATGCGCTACCAATGCTTTATCAAGCAGTTCCTTGGCTTCACTGGGCAGGTTCCGGATCATTTTCACCCCAACTAAATTAGAATAATTCCAATTATCAAGAGGGAAGGGGATATTTTTTTGGACGAAGGACGAAGGACGAAGGACAAAGGACGAAGGACAAAGGACGAAGGACAAAGGACGAAGGACGAAGGAGTAAGGAGGAAGGAGTAAGGACGAAGGAGAAAGGACGAAGGTTCTGGGTTTGTTGA
>CAJXMX010000307.1 GCA_913056355.1 uncultured Opitutales bacterium | reverse complement strand
GTGGTGGCGGCGGCCCTTGGGGCGGCGGCGGAGGCTCCGGTGGTTCCGGCGGCGGCGGCCCTTGGGGCCGTGGCGGCGGGGGCGGTCAGGGCGGAGGCCCGAGGCCCCCTGACTTCGAGGACTTCATCAAGAAGGGCCAGGACCGGTTCCGCACCATCCTGCCGGGCGGCGCCGGCGGCCTGGGAAAGTCGGCCTGGCTGCTGATCGTGGTTCTGGTGCTCGGCGCCTGGCTGCTGACCGGCCTCTACCGGGTCCAGACCAACGAGCAGGGCGTGGTGCTGCGCTTCGGCCAATGGGTCGAGACCACCCAGCCGGGCCTGAACTGGCATCTGCCCTGGCCCATCGAGACCGCGCTGACCCCCAGCGTCACCACGGTCCAGCAGATCGACATCGGCTTCGTCGCCGCCGGCAACGACCGGGCGCGCGCCGCGCGCCGCGATGTCGAGCAGGAAAGCCTGATGCTGACCGGCGACCAGAATATCATCGACATCGACTTCACGGTGCAGTGGAAGATCGCCGATGCGGGCCAGTACCTCTTCAACATCCGCAATCCGGAAGACACGGTGAAGATCGCCGCCGAGAGCGCCATGCGCGAGATCATCGGCCGCACCGACCTGCTGATGCAGGTCAGCCGCGGCGCCGAGCATCTCGACGACCTGGACCTGAACCCGCTGCTGGTGCAGGCCGACGCGGGCGGCTTCCCGACCTACTGCACCCTCTTGGGCCGCAACGAGGTGCCGGAGACCCTGGACGCCCAGATCATCGCCGACGCCAAGCCGCTGTTCGAGGACGGCGAGAAGATGCAGTTGCAGTATTCGATCCGCAACACGCATCGCGCCATCGGCACCAAGATGTCGTCGCTGATCACCCGGCGCTTCGGCATGAAGGGGCTGAACCCCGGCCACGTCACCGTGCGCCTGCGCGGCTCGGCCGGCCAGTCGCTCGGCGCCTTCGCGGTGCAGGGCCTGAAGCTGGAAGTCTTCGGCGATGCCAACGACTATGTCGGCAAGGGGCTCTCGGGCGGCTCCATCGTGATCCGCCAGATGACGGCGGCGCAATTCCCCTCGAACGAGAACACCATCGTCGGCAATACCGTGCTCTACGGGGCCACGGCCGGGCAGCTTTTCGCCGCCGGCCAGGCGGGCGAGCGTTTCGCCGTCCGCAATTCCGGCGCTGAGGCGGTGGTCGAGGGCTGCGGGTCCAACGGTTGCGAATACATGACCGGCGGGGAAGTGGTCTGCCTTGGCGGTACCGGCCGGAATTTCGCCGCCGGGATGTCCGGCGGTGTGGCCTATGTGCTGGATCTGGACGGCAAGTTCCAGACCCTCCTCAATCCGGACATGGTCAACCTGTACCGCCTCATCGAGTGCGACGACAAGGAGATCGCCAATGTCCGGGAGCGTATCGAGCGCCACGTGGGGTACACCAACTCCACCCGCGGCCAGTGGGTCCTGGACAACTGGGACGAGCTGCTGCCGAAGTTCGCCAAGGTACTGCCGCGCGATTACGAGCGCATGCTCAACGCCTTCAAGAAGGTGGAGGAGCAGGGGCTTTCCGGCGACGAGGCGGCCATGGCGGCCTTCGAGGAAAACCTTCGCGACATGGCCCGTGTAGCCGGAAATTAACGACACTTAAGAGACAGAATAATGGGAAAACCAACTGGATTTCTAGAAATTGAGCGGAAGACAATCGGCGAACAGGCCCCGACCGAACGCGTCAAGCACTGGGGCGAGTTCAAGATTCATCCGGAGGAGGAGCAACTGCGCAACCAGGGCGCCCGCTGCATGGACTGCGGGACCCCGTTCTGCCATACCGGACACCTTGTTTCCGGCATGGCCAGCGGATGCCCGATCAACAACCTGATCCCCGAGTTCAACGACCTGGTTTACAAGGGCCGCTGGAAGGAAGCCCTGGACCGGCTGCACAAGACCAACAACTTCCCGGAATTCACCGGGCGGGTCTGCCCGGCTCCCTGCGAGGGATCCTGCGTCCTCGGCGTCATCGAGCCGCCGGTGACGATCAAGAACATCGAGTGCTCGATCATCGACCGCGGCTGGGATGAAGGCTGGGTGACTCCGCAGCCGCCCAAGGCCCGCACCGGGTACAAGGTGGCGGTCGTGGGCTCCGGTCCCTCCGGACTGGCCTGTGCCGACCAGCTCAACCAGGCCGGCCACGAAGTGACGGTTTATGAGCGGGCCGACCGGATCGGCGGCCTGCTGATGTACGGCATCCCGAACATGAAGCTGGCCAAGAAGGAAGTGGTCCAGCGCCGGGTCGACGTGCTGGCCGAGGAGGGCATTACCTTCGTCACCAGTTGCGAGATCGGCAAGGACATCACGGCCGACCAGTTGAAGAAGGATTTCGACGCGGTGGTCTTCTGCACCGGGGCCACCAAGCCGAGGGACCTGCCGGTTCCCGGTCGGGAGCTGAAGGGCGTCCACTTCGCCATGGAATTCCTCACCGCCAACACCAAGCACCTGCTCGACTCGGAATTTGACGGCTCGCTGCCGGAGCTGAACGCCAAGGGCAAGGACGTGGTGGTCATCGGCGGGGGTGATACCGGAACCGACTGCGTGGGAACCTCCCTTCGCCAGGGCGCCAAAAGCGTGACCCAGCTGGAGATCCTGCCACGCCCGCCGGCCGCCCGGGAAGCCAACAATCCCTGGCCGGAGTGGCCCAAGATTTACCGCATGGACTACGGCCAGGAGGAAGCGGCCGCCCTGCAGGGCGACGATCCCCGCCAGTACCTGGTCATGACCGAGCGCTTCATCGACGACGGCAACGGCAACCTGGCCGGACTGGATATCGTCGAGATCGAATGGGGCAAGGACGACCAGGGCCGCTTTATTCCAAAGAAGAAGGAAGACACCCGGCGGACCCTCAAGGCCGAACTGGTCACCCTGGCCATGGGCTTTCTCGGGCCGGAACAGGTTGCCATCGAGCAGCTTGGCCTGGCCACTGATCCGCGTTCCAACATCCAGGCCGACCATGGCAAGTACACCACCAGCGTCGAGGGCGTCTTCGCCGCCGGCGACTGCCGCCGCGGACAGAGCCTGGTGGTCTGGGCCATCAACGAGGGCCGCGGAGCGGCGCGCGAGGTCGACCGCTACCTGACCGGCGTGACCCAGCTGCCTTAAGGGTTGAGCGTCGCGCCTCAACGCACCGTGGCCTCCTCGCCCTGAAGGGCTCGGTCGACCACGGCTAAGGTATGCCGGATCGGAGCGCCTTTCAGGTCGATTGCTCCTCCTGGCTGTGCGGATTCAGCCGTTATGGCGGTGCTCCGTTCACTCAGGCCAGGGACCGTTCGTCGAAGACCAGGAAGCTCTTGTGCCGCTGCTGCTGACGGGGCGTCAGCGGGGGCAGGTCCTCCAGTCCCGGTTCCTTGGGGAAGCGGGTGATTTCCTCCCGCGCGGCCGCCTTCAAGTCCAGCCAGCGGTCCCAGTTGAGGTCGGGGGCATGGGCGATGTGGCGAAGCAGGCTCCGCCATTCCAGCCGCACCCGCTCGATATCGCCCGTACGCAGCTCGTTGTCGACCTTCATCAGGCCTTGCCGGACTCCCGGCTGGAACAGAATCTCGGCTGCGCCTTCCCCGTAGGTGGTGGGGAGTCCGCGGTAGAGATAGCCCGGGTGGCTGACCAGCCCGTAGACCGCGCGGCAGACCGCTCCCAGCCGGCCGGAACTCGACTCGTGCACGTCGAAGCGGTGACCGGCCCGGAGGTTGGCCAGGTCATGGACGAGGTCCTCGATGGCATAGCTCTTGTCCTCCAGGGCGGCCGCGATGGCCAGGCCCTCGCCGTAGTTGAAGAAGCTGAAGAGGATGCCCCGCCGGGTGGGACAGATGTGCCGGTCGACCAGGCCCAGACTGTACCAGATGGCGGCCGCCGTCTGAGGACGGGAGGGGCTGCCCGGCTCGTCCCCGGAAAGCTGCATGTCGGTCTCGTGGACGACTTCGCGCTGCTCCGGATTAATCAGGCCGCGGTCCGAGGAATCCAGGACGGCATAGGTCAGCGCGGTCTCGTAGCTGAGGACGGCATAGAGCATTCCTTTTGCCTCATGCCACTTGAGGAAGGTCCCGCCTTGGGTGATTTGCGGCAGCAGCGGGAGGATTTTCTTCTCAAGGCGGTCCAGTTTCCAGCCCAGGCGGGACCACTTCTGGCGCTGGGTTGACTTGTGGCTCCGCAGGCCGCGGAGCAGCCAGCGGTTGAGGACCATCTCGCCTTCACGTTCATCCTTCCCGAAGCGGGCCAGCGGGACCTGGCGGCCGAACGTCGTGGCGTCGATCCGGCAAAGGGTCCCGAACTTCAGCCCGGAAAGGACCTGGGCATTGGAAAGGGCCGGCTTCCAGGCGGATCCGCTCCTGACAAAAGTGCGTCCCAGCGGTACGGCCCGGGGAGACTTGAGCCGCTCCCAATCCCCGTCCGGATTCTGGAACTCGACCACGGACTGGGAAATGATGCGGGGCTGGGCCCGGGGCGGGGGAGGGCCGTCCCCCTGGAACTGGGCCAGGCCCAGCGCGATGCGCTGGATGCTGAACAGCTTGCGGACCAGTTGCCGGGCCGCCTCGGAGGGATCCTGGTCGGACTCGATGGCGGTCTGCATGACCCCCAGAATGGAGGGCCAGTCGACCTGGTTGGTCCGCTTGAGCCGGAGCGGGCGGGCCTCCTGCAGGCGCGGTTTTCCGGTGGCGACGGCAATATAGCCCACCTTGTCCATGCCTCGCCTTCCGGCCCGGCCGAACATCTGCAGCAGCTCGTCGGGGCGGACCTCGTGCATCCGTTCCCCGGAGCGATAGATCCGGTCGGTAACGAGGACCGAACGCATGGAAAAATTAATACCCGCAGCCAGGCCCATGGTGGCCACGACCACGCGGAGCTGTCCCGCCTTGGCCAGCGGTTCGATCAAACCGGCCCGTTGCCCGTAATCCAGGCCGCTGTGGTGGAAGGCCACACGGGCCCGCAGCAG
>CAJXMX010000306.1 GCA_913056355.1 uncultured Opitutales bacterium | reverse complement strand
ATGACCACCAGGAGAGCCGCGGACCCCATGACCAGGCCCATCTCGACCATCGGGTGGCCGTGCGACTGCGGCGGGAGGTAATCGGGATCGTCCCCCTTGCGGGCCCGGAACTTCCAGATGGAAAAGGCCAGCGCGCCGCCCACCGTGATGAAGAGGAAGACCGTCACCCAGAGGGTCACGTGAAAGATCATCAGCTGGTTGTGGGCGATGGGCCCCTGGGGATCGAGGGCCGACTGCTTGCCGGTCATGTTCAGCAGCGAGCCATCAATCCCCGAGTTCAGGCACTGGGGGATGGAAATCGCGGTGACGGCCAGGAGGGCGGCAATCCAAATGTAATTTAACCACTTCATGGATGCTGGGTCGTTGTTCAGATAAAGAATCGGTCCACTACCAGGGCCCCGAGGTAGGCCGGCAGATATAGCAGGGTGGCGATGAAAAGCTTGCGGGCGTGCCGGGGCTCAGCCGGGTTGCGGAGAAAGCGGATGGCCGGGGCCAGGTGGGCGTAGCCGAGGATGAGGGTCACCACCAGCAGGAGCCAGCCCATCTGGGCCTCGCGCAGGGGGGCCAGGCTGAGGGCGATCAAAACGAGGGTCCAGGCCAGGGCCTTGAAAGCCACGCGGCGGCCGCCGGGATCGGAGACGGAAAGCATGGCGAAGCCGCCCCGCTCGTAATCCGAACGGCACATCCAGGAGATGGCCATGAAGTGCGGCAGCTGCCAGGCAAAGAGGATGGCGAAGAGGATCCAGCCCATGCTGCTGAAACCGGCCCCGGCGGCCACCCAGCCGATCAGGGGCGGGAGGGCCCCGGGGATGGCTCCCAATTCGGTGGCCAGCGGCGTCACCCGCTTGAGCGGGGTGTAGGCCAGGATGTAAAGGAGGATAGTGGCGGCTGTCAGGGCTGCGGCGGTGTAGTTCACCGCCCAGGCCAGGAGAGCCACGCCGGAAATGGAAAGGAAAATCCCGAAGACAAGACCCTCGCGGGCAGAGATGCGCCCGGCGGCGATGGGGCGGTCGGCGGTCCGGTTCATGCGGGCGTCGGCCTCGCGCTCCCACCATTGGTTGAGCACGCCGCAGCCGAAGGCGGCGAGGGTGGTCCCGGCACAGAGGGCCAGAAAGACGGTAATCTCAAGGGTCGGCCCGGCGGCGAAGTAGCCGAGGACGGCGGTGGCCACCGACATCAGGCTCAGGCGGGGCTTGGTCAGCTCCCACCAGTCGCTGAAGCGGGCCTCGCTGGCCGCGGCCTCGTATCCCCGCAGGGTCTTGGTTCGGGTTGGATCAGCCATGGTTAAAATCCTTTTCGAGGTAAGGTTTGAAAAAACTGAATGTAATGGCCCAGCCGATACTGAGGAAAATGGCCCCGTTGAGGACGTGGAGGGTCGTCTGGATGGGGGCCCGGGCCGACCAGATGACGCTGGCCCCGAGGGCGATCTGGATGTTGACCACCACGAAGGCGGCAATGGCCAGTTTCTTGACCGCCGGCGTGATCAGCTCGCTGCGGACCAGGAGGATCACCCACAGGGTCAGGAGCACGAAGATGATGAGGGCCACCGACCGGTGGGCGAAGTTGAGCTCGGTGGCCCAGTTCCAGGCCACCGGCAGGAAACTGCCGTCCGGGGAGGCGTGCGGAAAGTACGGAATCGCCAGGCCGGCGCCGCGGTGGCGCAAAATCGCCCCCAGGATGAGCTGGACCATGGTCAGCAGGCAGACCGCCAGCCCCATGATCCGGAAGCGCTTCCAGATCCCCGTGGCCTCACCGTTGTCCGGCACCGAGACCCGGCGCCACCAGGCGGAACTGCCCACGGCGAGCGCCGTCAGGGTACACAGGAAAATCTGGGCCATCACGCCGTGCACCTTGGCCAGGTCGACGTTGACCAGCAGGACCCGGGCCCCGCCGAGAAGGCCCTGGACAATCACCAGGGCCAGGGCCAGCCAGGCCAGCCGGCGCATCCAGCGGCGCGGCTCGAAGCGCCACATCAGGAACACCAGCCCGATACAGAGGCTGCCCACGGTCATTCCCAGCAGCCGGTGGCCGTGCTCGGCCATCATGGCCTGGTCGGTGGTCCAGCCGGGCGGATTGAGCGATCCATTGGACAGCGGCCAGTCGGGAAAGACCATTCCGGCGCCGATGGTGGTCGTGAACCCGCCGGCGTAAAGGAGGATCAAGGTCACCGCCAAGGTCAGAAAACAATAGCCCGCCAGCCAGCGCTTGTGCGCGTTTGTCCTGTGGAAAGTTTCCGATTCTGCCATGGTTGGAGTGCGTTCTGGAGGCGACCGGGCGGGAGGCGCAAAACCCTCCTGATCATGCGTTTCGGCGGCCGGGAATAGATGCTCTACAAGGTCTCTATTGCGTCGCGTTTGACAACCGTAGATGCCGGAGCCAGCTTAACTAACAGGTATTGTTATTACTTGTCGCGCACCTCATGAGTAATTCTTATAGCAAGGATTAATTTTAATGCAAAAACGCAGCTACTTAACACTAATTGGAGCTTTACTGAGCCTCGGGCAGGGCCTGTCCTGGGCGGCCCCCGTGGAGGGGGAAATCGTCTCGGTGGACCGGGACGCCCTGCAGGTGGTCCTGCGGGTCGGGGGGGCCGACCGGAAGGAGCTGGCGGCCTCGGTGGGCCGCGGCGACGCGGTGATCCTGGAGCCGGGGGAAGCGGTCCGCGGGGACCTGGTCTCCTTCGGGGAAGGATACCGCCTGCAGACGGTCTGGCCCAACGACCCGGTCATCCGGGGAACCATTGCCCGCTTCGGGGACCAGCTGCACAAGGACACCCTGCAGCGCGGCTCCAAGGTCTTCCGCGGCGTCGGGGAGTACATTCCCCGCTTCGCCCTCTACGACACCGACGGCAGCCTCTTCCTGAGCGAGTCCCTGAAGGGATCCTACGCGGTGATCAACTTTGTCTTCAGCCGCTGCGCCAACCCCCAGATGTGCCCTGCCGCCACGGCCCGCATGGTGGAGCTGCAGCAGATGGCCAAGGAGGCCGGACTGGACGATTTCAAGCAGGTCTCGATAACCCTCGACCCGGCCTACGACACGCCGGGAATCTGGACCGCCTACGCCGATGACAAGGGGATCGACACCTCGACCTTCCACCTCCTCGGCGGCCCGGTTCAGATTGTCGAGGACCTCAAGCAGCAGATGGGCGTCCTGGCCGAGCCGGACGAGGAGGAAATCATCCGCCACACCATGTCCACCGCCCTGGTTGACCCGACCGGGAAGATCATCTACCGCATTCCCGGCAGCATGTGGAGCCCGGCCGCCTTCCTGAAGCAGGTGGAGAAGGACAAAGGACTCGGGACTAAGGACTAAGGACTAAGGACTAAGGACAAAGGACTAAGGACTACAGGCGTCCCGCCTGTAGACAGTTCCATCGCAGTGCCGCAGGCGTCCCCCCTGCGGACTAAACTTCCGAATCTGCTTGAGATTGTGCTTGAGGTCGGGATGTTACGGCCAATGTCCCGCACGCTCCAGATCACCCTCATCACCCTGGCCTGCATCGCGCTGTATATCGGCTGGCGCTCGCTGCCGGTGGAGAAGTGCCAGTTCCTGCACTACGGGGATTACGTCAACAGCGAGGGGGTCATCGAGGGCTGCGGCTACGAGGAGACGGAGTTCTTCGACATGTCGAAGATCCGCTTTCCGGTCATCGCCGAGCTGACCCCGATCGGGGATCCCGAGCTGGGCCGGCCGCTGAGCTGCACCCTGACGCTTTTCACCACCACCGGGAAGCCCATCAAGTGGGAGGAGATTGCCGTCTCCCATACGGAGCGCATCCACGCCATGGTGGTCGACCAGTCCCTGCAGGACTACCAGCACGTCCACCCGCAGCCGGCCGGTCCGGCAGGATATTACATGCTGGAGGTGATCCCGCAGCGCCCGGGCCCCTACACGGTTTATCTGGATTTCATCCCCCTGATCACCAGCCGGCGGACCTTGGTGGCGACCGGATTCTCCGTCCCCGGGGAACCGGAACGGCCGGAACCGGCCAGCCGGCTGGAATACCTGACGGGGAATTTCCAGATGAACTGGATCCCCGACCACAAGGAGCTGATCGCCGGCCAGGACCTGACCTTCCGCCTCGAGGTAAAGACCCGCGACGGCTCCCCCACCCGCTTCGAGCCGGTCATGGACTCCTACGCCCATGTGGTCGCTTTCGACGAGGCGGATACGGGCTTCGCCCACATGCACCCGCGAAATCCCTTTGTCGAGGGACAGGACCCTCTCCATCCCGACCTGCATTTCACCTTTCGCTTCGAGGAGCCCGGCTACTACCGCGTCTGGGCGCAGTTCATTGTCAACGGGGAGCATCTCTTCGCGCCCTTCGACCTGATCGTCAAGAATGAGCACGCGTAAAGCCGTCTGGGCCATCCTTGCGGTCAGCGGGGCCGCCATCGCCTTCCTGTTCTGGATCATCTACGGGGTGCAGACCAGCGACAACGAAAGCGCCTGGGCCTTCCTCCCGGCCACCAATGCCGCCTTCAACGCCATCAGCGCCTGCGCGGTCATGACCGGCCTGTTCCACATCAGCCGCCGCAACAAGCGCGCCCACGGGATCAGCATGGCCGTGGCCTTCACCGCCTCCTCCCTCTTCCTGGTTGGCTACATCATCCACCACACCGTGCATGGAGACTCGAAATTCCTCGGCACCGGCTGGCTCCGCCCGACCTACTTCACCATCCTGATCAGCCACATCCTCCTTTCCATGGCCGCCCTGCCCATGGTCCTGACCACGCTCTTCTTCGCCGCCACCCGGCGCTGGTCCGCCCATCGGGCGCTGGCCCGCTGGACCTGGCCCATCTGGCTCTATGTCTCGGTCACGGGCGTCCTGGTGTTTGTCTTTTTGCGGTATTTGAACGGGTGATCCCGCAGGGAATCCTGCAAACCCGTACATGATCCCGCAGGGATCATACAGGGTAGCCGCGGGTCCCGCGTCAGCGCATAGGCGTCAACCTAAGGGATGAGGTTAATGAGATCATGTGATGTTTTCCTAGATCTGGATTCGTAGAGGGCG
>CAJXMX010000305.1 GCA_913056355.1 uncultured Opitutales bacterium | reverse complement strand
CCTCTGGCCCCTGACGGCCAAGGCCGCCCGCTCCTCCAAGCGCATGCAGGAACTGCAGAAGCCGCTGCAGGAGATTCGCGAAAAATACCAGGACAATCCCCAGAAGCTGAATGAGGAAATGATGAAGCTCTGGAAGAAGCACAAGATCAACCCGCTCTCCGGCTGCTGGCCGGTGCTGATCCAGTTCCCGATCTTCATCGCCTTCTTTAACCTGCTCCGCAATTCCTCCGACCTGCGCTTCGCCAATTTCCTCTGGATCACCGACCTCTCCATGCCGGACGCCACCATTCCCCTGCCCGGGGACGGTCTGCCCTTCGTGGGGGCCGCCATCAACGTCCTGCCCTTCATCTGGATTGTCTCCATGTATTTCCAGATGAAAATGATGCCGCAGCCCTCCATCGACAATACCCAGACCAAGATGATCAAGTGGATGCCCTTCATTTTCTTCCCCTTCACCTACTACTTCTCCAGCGGGCTGGTCCTCTACTGGACCACCACCAATTGTTTCTCCATTTTCCAGCAGTGGATGACCAACCGCTCCAAGGACGAGGAGGATGTTGCAATTGAGGAGGAGATCGCTGAAATGGAGAACAAGAAAAAGGGCAAACTGCCATCCGGTCCGCTGATTTCCAAAAAGAAGAAGAAGAAAAAGGACACCAACCGTTGAGGGAATGAACCTTGCCAGCCGGACCAACCGGTCCCGGCCGCCATACCGCAACCAGCAACCAGCAACCAGTAACCAGTAACCAGTAACCAAGTATGTCAGGTCATAGCAAATGGGCCACCACCAAACGCCACAAGGCGGCCATCGACGCCAAGCGTGGCAAGATCTTCAGCGCCATCTCCAAGGACCTCACCCTGGCCGCCCGGAACGGCGGCGGTGATCCGGAATTCAACCCGCGCCTGCGCACCTTCATCGCCAAGGCCAAAAACGCCAACATGCCGGCCGACAACATCGACCGGGCCATCAAGAAGGGCACCGGCGAGCTGCCGGGGGTGGAATACTTCGAGCTGCTCTACGAGGGCTACGGTCCGGGCGGGATCGGGATCATGGTGGAAGTCACGACCGACAACAAGAACCGGGCCGCCAGCGAGGTCCGCTCGACCTTCTCGAAGCACGGGGGGAACCTCGCCACTCCGGGAGCACTGACCCACTTCTTTACCAAGCAGGGCCAGTTCCTGATCTCCGCGGAGAAGACCAGCGAGGAACAGCTGATGGAAATCGCCCTCGAGAACGGGGCGGAGGACATCATCAACAACGAGGACCACTTCGAGGTGCTGTGCCCGCTGGGTGAGTTTGACGCCCTCTCCTCCGCCCTGGAAGAGGCGGGGATCGCTCCCGACAGCGCCGAATTGGCCTACATTCCGGGCTCCCTGACCCCGCTCACGGAAAAGGACAGCGTCCAGAAACTGCTCCGGCTGACCAACGCCCTTGAGGACCTCGACGACGTCCAGAACGTCTACGATAACTCCGATATCGATGATTCCCTGCTCGAGGAGGCCTGATTGATCCCTTGATGGATTTTTTACGCAGGACCGGCCCGGCTGGTTTCCCGCGTAAATATTTCCTGAAATCCAATCCAAATAAATTGATTGAATTGCGGGAGGGTGGTTCCTACCGTCTTTTGGCAAGAGCATGGCCAGTACATCAGCAGCAGCAGCACCCGGTGCGACCCGTAGTTCAGCCCCGCGCAAGAAGAATTCCTTCTGGGAAAGCCAGCGGCTGGCGAAACAAAAGCAGTACGAAAAGCAGGCGCGCCGGAAGAAGATCAAGCTCGACACCCTGTGCGTCTTCACGCAGCAGCTCTCCTCCATGCTGGAGGCCGGGCTCCCGCTGGTGTCGGCGCTGGAAGCCTTGCAGGAACAGACCGAACACCCGGTCTTCCAAGTCATCATCCGCAATGTGAAGATGGATATTTCCGGCGGCACGGCCTTTTCCGAGGCAGTGGCCAAGTATCCCAATGCCTTTCCCAATCTTTTTGTCTCCATGGTCGAGGCCGGGGAAGCTTCCGGCGGCCTGGCCAGCATCCTGGGCAAGGTGGCGGTCTATTTCGAAGACACCGTCAAGCTGATCAAGCAGGTCAAGAGCGCCATGACCTACCCGATCGCGGTTATTGCCCTGGCCGTGGTCCTGGTCCAGGTCCTCCTCATTTTTGTCATTCCGGTCTTTGCGGAAATGTTCGCCAGCTTTGGCAAGGAACTGCCCAAGCCGACCCAGTGGCTGATCGCCACCTCCGACTTTCTTAAATCGTACATCCTCTACATCATAGTCGGCGCGGTGGTCTTCTGGATTGTCCTGAAGCGCATCCTCAAGACCCCGAAGGGCCGGCGGGCGAAGGATGTGGTTCTCCTGCGAATGCCCATCATCGGGCCCCTGGGCCAGAAAATCGCCCTGTCCCGCTTTTGCCGCACCTATGCCATCCTGCTCCGCAGCGGGGTGCCCATCCTGCGCACCCTGGAGATTGTCTCCAACGCCAGCGGCAACACCTACATCGAAAAGTCCTGCAAGGAAATCAGCAAGAACATCAGCCAGGGCGGCCAGCTCTCGGAAACAATCGCCGAAATCCCCTATTTCCCCCCCACGGTCAAGCACATGGCCCGGGCCGGGGAACAGACGGGTAACGTCGACGGCATGATGAGCAAGATCGCGGACTTCTACGATGCCGAGATCGAGACCACGGTCGATGCCCTGACTTCCCTCCTGGAGCCGATGCTGATCGTCTTCCTGGGGATTGTCATCGGCTCCATCGTCATGGCCATGTTCCTCCCGATCTTCAACCTGGCCGGAGTCGTCAGCAGCTAGGGCCGGGACCGAAGAACAGAATTGCCAGCGCCGCCGACAGGTACTATGCGTACTTGGTATGCGGCAGGAAATACGGGTTGAGCTGAAGCTGGACCGCAATGAAGCGGCACTGTTGGACCACCATTCCCTGCTGAACCTGTTCAACGTCCTGGAGGCGCAGTTGTCCCGGATCATGCAGGCGATTCCGGGAACCGGCCTGCGGCAGTACACCAACTTCTGCCTTGAAGTGCTGGTCCATCTGCCCCGGACCCGAATCCAGGAGCTGACTCCCGAAATGATGGACCACTGCTCGCGGTTGAAGGCGCGTATTCGGGACCTCCTGGACCACCATCCCGACCAGGCCCTCCTTCTCAACGGGGTCCTGGACATCATCAGGATCGGCCATCTCCGACTGGAGGAATACACGATGGACCGGTTTGCCTGGCAGGAAACCGACCCGCAGCAATTCAAGGAGAACCTGGAGGTGTTCCTGCAGGCCACCAGCCGGGTCAGCGGCAACCGCTTTACCGTTGCCTTCACCCCGGAACCGCCCCGCGGGGATGCCTACTGGATTGATTTCCGGATAGAAACCAACGGACACCCCCTGATGGCCCCGCCCGTTCTCCATGACACGATACGGGACCTGGTCGGCAATGCCCGCAAGTATTCGCCACCGGGATCCCGGATCGGGATTCAACTGGCCAGTCCGGCCCCCGGTCAGCTGCAGCTCCGGGTGGAGGACGAAGGCGTCGGGATTCCAGAGGAGGAAATCGACAAGGTGGTCCGGTTCGGGTACCGGGCGACCAATGTTCTGGACCGGCGGACCATGGGCGGCGGATTCGGGCTGACCAAGGCTTACAATGTCTGCCGCCGGTACGGGGGACGGTTCTTCATCGAATCCGGGATTGGCGAGGGCACTTCCATTGAAATGACCCTCAGCGATGCCATTTAAAATGGCATCCCGTAGGGGATTCGAACCCCTGTTGCCGGGATGAAAACCCGGTGTCCTAGGCCTGGCTAGACGAACGGGACACGCTGAAAAACCTTGCAAGCTAGGCTTGGCCGATGGCCTCGCAAGCTTTTTCTAAAAAAAATTGCGTGTGCCGGAAATATCCTCACCTTGAGGCAAATTTCCGACAGACAATGAGATTACACATGGACAGCAAGGAACTGGAAAGTGCAATGCCCGGGAAGGCCCTTCGGGAGATCGAAGGCCTCCCGTTCAAGAGGATCAAGAGCGGCAAGGTCCGCGAAATCTTCGACACCGGGGATGCCTTCCTGCTCATCGCCTCGGACCGGCTCAGCGCCTTTGACGTGGTCCTTCCGGACGGCATTCCCGGCAAGGGAACGATCCTGACCCAGATCAGCCTCTACTGGTTCGAGGAGACCCGGGAGATGATCCGGAACCACCTCGTCCCCAACCACCGGGAGGCCCTGGCCGAGCTGCTCAAGGACCACCAGGAGCTGATTCCCCGCTCGATGCTGGTCCGCAAGCTGAAGCCCCTGCCGATGGAGGCCGTGGTCCGCCAATACCTGTCCGGGAGCGGCTGGAAAAGCTACGTCAAGACCGGCACCCTCTTCGGGCTGCAGGTCCCCTCCGGCCTGCAGGACAGCTCCGCCCTGCCGGCCCCGATGTTCACCCCGACCACCAAGGCCGACGCCGGTGAGCATGACATGCCGATATCGCATGAGCAGGGCGAGGAACTACTGGGCGAGGAGCGCTTTCACGAAGTCATGGACTTCAGCCTCAAGCTGTTCGCGCTGGGGGTCATTGCCGCCCGCAAGGCCGGCCTGATCCTGGCCGACACCAAGTTCGAGTTCGGGACCGACGACAAGGGGGACCTGTTCCTGATCGACGAGGTCCTGACCCCCGACTCTTCCCGCTACTGGCCGGCCGACGCCTATGAACCGGGACGGCCGCAGACCGCCTTTGACAAGCAGTATGTGCGCGACTTCCTGGAAACCCTTGACTGGGACAAGACCTACCCGGGCCCATCGCTTCCGGAGGAAGTGATCCGCCAGACCCAGGCCCGCTACCTGGAAGCCGCCAAGAAGATCCTGCCCCGGTAAGCGATGTCCGAAGCAGACCGCAAAGTCATCCTGACCTGCGCCCAGCCGTCAGGGCATCTGCACCTTGGCAATTACTTTGGCGCCATCCGCAACTGGGCTTCCATGATCGATGAATGGGAGTGCTACTTCGGCATCGTCGACCAGCACGCCATCACGGTTCCCTATGTCCCGGCCGAGCTGCGGCAGGCCACCTA
>CAJXMX010000304.1 GCA_913056355.1 uncultured Opitutales bacterium | reverse complement strand
GGACCAGGAGGAGGGTGTTGATCAGCAACACGCCCATTCCCAGGGAGACCACGATGAGCAGGGTCCGGTTGTTGGGCCGGTAGAGGTTGCTCAGGGCCAGCCGGAAGGCGTAGGGGGAACGCCGCGGCCGGAAGCGCCGTATCAGGTACCGCAGGCCAAGGGCGATCGCGGCCAGCAGCCCCAGGCAGGCCAGGAGGGCCATGATGAAGGAGAGGGCAAAGCCCACACGCCGGGATTGCAGGACCAGGAACAGCAGCAGGCCGGCCGTCAGGAGGACCCCGACCAGCCATTTCCATGGGTCCCGCCAGCCCGGGAATGCGTCCTCCACCATGGACCGGATGGCCGCCAGCGGGCTGAAATGCCGGACTCCCAACAGCGGGATCAGGGCCGAGAGAAAGACCACCGATCCGCCGAACACCAATCCGGTCGTGATGGCCGACCAACTGATGCGCATCACGACCTCAAAGGGAAGAAAACTCTGCAGGAGGGTCGGCAGGATGAATTGAACACCGGTCCCGAGAGCCGTTCCGGCCAGGGCCCCGACAAGACCGAAGGCCATGACCTGGACCAGGTAAATGCTGAAGGCCATCCGGACCGGGGTTCCCAGGCAGCGGAGGATGGCCACCGTTTCACGCTTGGTCTGAAGGTAGACATTGACCGCCCCTATGATCCCGATTCCTCCCAGGAGGAGCGCAGCGAAGCCGGTCAGGTTAAGGAAATCAAGAAGGTTATCGAGGATACGTTCCAGGCTGCGCTTGCGGTCCGCCACCGTCTCGACATCCACCGCCGACTGCACCAGGAGCTTGTCCCGCCCAGCCTCGATCCGGGCCTCGAGTGCCTCCAGCCCGTCCCCCTCGGCGGCCAGGTAGGTGCGGTAGCGAATGATGGATCCGGTCTGGACCAGCCCCGTTGCCTCGATGCCCTCCATCGGCAGGTAGATTCGCGGGGCGAAAAAACCGGTTATTTCCGATTCACCGGCCATGCGCACGAGGGCCGTCTCGATTTGGTATTCCGATTCTCCGATGCGGACGGGATCCCCCGGCTTCAGGTCCAGCATGAGCATCAGGCTTTCCTCGACAATCGCCTTCCCCCGGGACGGCTGGCGCGCCGGCGGCCCCTTGGGACTGGTCTCCATCGCCCCGTAAAAGGGCAGCGCCCCGTCGACGGCCCGGACCTGGACGAAGCGCGACTCCTCCTGATCCGGAAACCAGGCCATGGAGCGGAACCTCATTTCACGCACCTTGTTCCCGGGAAGACTGTCGATAAACTGCTCCAGTTCAGGGGTCGGCGGCCGCCGGGTCTGGAGCACCACGTCGGACCCGAGAAGGCTGCGGGCCTGCTCCTCGACAATCCGCTGCATGTTTTCCCGCACCGAATGAATGGCCACCACCGAACCGATCCCGAAGAGGATGCTGAAGGTGAACAGGAGGAGCAGGAGCCGCTTGCCCCGGCTGTCCCGCCAGGCCATGCGGAGAATCCAGCCCAAGCCGGGGCCGGCGACTGGGGGTGCTCCGCTCATGTCGGGTCCTGATCCATGATCCGCCCGCTGCGGAGCCGCAGGACACGGTCGGTGCGGCTGGCCAGCTCGGGGTTATGGGTCACGATGACGAGGGTGTTGCCGGTCTGCCGGTGGGTCTCGAAGATGAGGTCCTCGATCTGGAGACTGGTCTCGGTATCGAGGTTGCCCGTCGGTTCGTCGGCAAAAAGCAGGCTCGGTCCGCCGGCGCAGGCCCGGGCGATGGCTACCCGCTGCTGCTCGCCACCCGAGAGCTGCACCGGGTAGTGGCTGGCCCGGTCCTTCAGCCCCACCCGCTCCAGCCATTCCAGGGCCGGGCCCTCCGGATGGCGATTGCCCTTCAGCTCCATCGGGATACAGACGTTCTCGAGGGCGGTCAGGGTCGGTATGAGCTGGAAGTTCTGGAAGACAAATCCAATCGACCGGCTGCGCAGGGCCGCCCGCTGGTCTTCATTCAGTTCGGTCAGGGAGGTATCCCCGATGACCACCTCGCCGCTGGTCGGCAGGTCCAGCCCGGCGCTGATGCCCAGCAGGGTCGTCTTACCGCTCCCCGAGGGCCCCACTATCGAGAGCGACTCCCCCGCCTCAACCCGGGCGTTGATGCCCGCGAGGACCTCGAGGGGATGTCCCCCGCTCCGGTAGGTTTTGTGGATGCTGTTCAATACCAACATTGCATTAACTTTACGGTTCTCGTGCTCCGGCCTTCATCAGCTTTCGCGAATAGGTTGCCTGATCGGGACATCGAGTTAAGATGCCGGACAATTCACCTGTCCCTAACCTGCAAGCATTATGCGCAATTGGTTCCTGATTTCCACGCTGGTCATGATTTTAATGCCGTTCTGCCTCCGGGCCGACCGGCTGGTGGCCCTTGGCGACAGCCTGACCGCCGGTTACGGCCTGGATCCGCAGCAGGCCTGGCCGGCTTTACTGGAAAAGCAGCTCCGCCAGGACGGGCTCGATCTGGAGGTGGCCAACGCCGGGCTCAGCGGGGACACCTCGGCCGGCGGACTGCGCCGGCTGAACTGGGTCCTGGGCGAGCCCGCGGACTGGATGGTCATCGCCCTCGGCGCCAACGACGCCCTGCGGGGCCAGCCCATCGAGGCCACCCGGGAGAACCTGCGGAAAATCATTCGCCGGGCCCGCGAAAAATATCCACAGATCCGCATCGTCCTGGCCGGGATGCTGGCTCCGCCCAACATGGGGGAAGCCTACACGGAGGCATTCGGCCGGATTTATTCCGAGCTGGCGGAGGAGGAAGAGGTGCTGCTCTATCCCTTCATCCTGGAGGGAGTCGCGGCCCGGCCCGCGCTGAATCAAGCCGACGGCATCCATCCCAACGCCAAAGGCCAGGAAATAATAGCCGGACACCTGGCCGCCTTCATCCGCGAAAACGCAGATTAGCCCTTCGGCAGAGTCAGGGCGGGCTCCCTCACTTGTCCCCCAGCTTGAGCCTGGCCTGCAGGGCCAGGGCGGCGAAGGTCGGGAGCCAGTGACGCCCCCGGAAGCCCCCCGCTTCCAGCTGGCCAAGGCCCGTCTGAAGGAGCAGGTCCGCGCGCATCAGCCACTTTACGTCCAGGGCCTCCCCCAGTCGTCCCGAATCGATCAGGCCCAGGAGGCACCAGGCGCGGCTAAAGTTGAGACCGGCCAGGTGGACCATCCGTCCATCGGACTCACTGAAGTGCTCCACCGGCTGCAGCCAGCTGAGCTCCTCGTCGTAGCGGTCCGGCAAAAATGCCCGGAACCAATCCTGAAATTCGGAAGCGGACAGGATCTCCGCCATCAGGCTGACCTCGCACAAGGCCGGACTGAGAAAATCCTCCCCACCCGGCTCGAAATTGGAGTTGTAGTTCCGGTCCTCGAGGAAGAAACGCTGCGCTTCCGCCCGGATGTGCTCGGCCAGCTCCTCGTGCTCGGTATCGCAGGCATGCAGGTAGGACAACCGCATGGCGAAGGCGGTGTTGTTGTGAACCCCCGCCCGGAAGGGCCAGGATAGCGCCGTGAAGTAATCGGTCAGCCGCTCCACAGCCAGTTGCTCGACAGGAAGGAACGGCTCCAGCCAGCCTGACGCCGCGGGCACCGGGCAACGCCGGAGCGCGGTGGTCAGCTGCAGCACCCAGGCCAGGCCGTAAGGGCGTTCGAAGCCGGTATTGCCGAGCCGTTCCAGGAAGCCGATTTCCTGGCCCAGGTTCGCGGAGGTAAACCGGCGGGCCAGGAATTCGCCGGCACGCCCGGACAAGTCGTCCGGAAGATCAAGGGACAGGTGATGGACCAGAAGCCAGCAATTATGCACCGCAGAATGCCAGTCGTAGGCTCCGAAAAAGACCGGGTGCCGCTCGCGGGGACGAAGAAACGGAGTATCCTCCGACTCGACGCCGATGGCCGCATGCGGGTATTCCGTATCCAGGTTTTCCAGGGCTGTCCGGACAAAACCGGCGGCCAGTTCCCGGCTACGCTTTCGCCATGCCTCCGCACTGGGTAGACCACTGCTGCTCATGGGCTTACCCAAGACAGAATCCATCGGGACGGCAACCAAAACTGCCTTTTCGCTTGTCGGTTTCGATTCCGGATTCAAGGCTGGCGCCAAGTACCTGTCCCTTGCCCATGCAATCACAAAAACCACCTGTCCCCGGCGCCTCGGCCACCAGCGTGCTTGACCTGATCGGCAACACCCCTCTCCTGCCCCTTTGTTTTCCGGAAGCCGGGCGGACCATCTGGGCCAAGGCGGAATACCTGAATCCCTCGGGCTCCATCAAGGACCGGCTGGCCCGCGGGGTCATCGAGGCGGCCGAGCAATCCGGGGAGCTGAAGCCGGGTTCGCGGATCATGGAGTGTACCAGCGGCAACACCGGCATCGCCCTGGCCATGATCGGGGCCATGAAAGGCTATCCCGTCCACATCCTCATGACCGGCTCCGCCAGTGTCGAGCGGCGATACCTGATCGAGCAGTTCGGGGGCACGGTGGAACTATTCGAGCCGGTTGACGGCTACAGCACCGGCATCCGCATCGCCGAGGAACGGGCCCGGGAAGATCCCGCCATTTTCCTGCCCCGCCAGTTTGAAAATCCCTTCAACCCGATCGACCACGAGGAACACACCGTCCCGGAGATCATCCGGCAGACGGAAGGCCGCGTGGACGCCTTCGTCGCCGGCTTCGGTACCGGCGGCACCCTGACCGGCGTCGCCGAAGTGATCAAGAAACGCAAGCCTTCGCTGCACATGGTCGCCGTAGAGCCGGAGGACAGCCCCGTTCTGTCAGGCGGCGTGCCTGGACCTCACAAGATCCAAGGCATTGGCGCGGGCTTCATTCCCGGCAATGCCGACACCAGCCTGATCGATGAAGTGGTACAGGTCTCCAATGCCGACGCGATGGCAAACGCACGCAAGCTCGCCAAACTGGAAGGCATTCCGGGCGGCATTTCCTCCGGCGCAGCGGCGACGGCCGCCATCAAGGTCGGCAGCCGGGACGACATGGCGGGCAAGACTCTGGTCGTGATTTTGCCGAGCTTTGCGGAGCGTTACGTCTCGACGGCCCTGTTCGAAGGACTGT
>CAJXMX010000303.1 GCA_913056355.1 uncultured Opitutales bacterium | reverse complement strand
AGCTGGGCTTTGTCGGCCAGCATACCGGCTACGCGGTGGCCGACCATATCGAGGGACCCTACACGGTGGTCACTGAAAAAGCCCCCCTTTCCCAAGGCAACGACCTCACCTTCTTCGAGGACGACGACGGCTCGGTCTGGGCCTTCTGGAATCGAGGCCGGGACTTCGGGATCGGTTTCGCCCGGATAGACCTCGAAAGCGGCAGTTTCCTCACTGAACCGCAAAGCGCCATCCAGCCGGGCAAGGTCACCTGGGACCTCGGACCGGACGGCAAGCCCCTGCAGGAACCCGGCTACGACGGACGTCCCAGGGACAAGGTCAAGACCTACCACGCATGGGACAGCATTGGCATCGAGGGCGCCTACGTCATCAGGCACGAGGGTACCTGCTACCTCTTCTATTCCTCCTGGACCCGCGGCTACGAGATCGGCTATGCCACCGCCCCGGCGGTCACCGGTCCCTGGAAGAAGCATCCCGGCAATCCCTTCTACGGCGCCCAGAGTGAAAGCGCCTGCCGGAAAAACGGGCTCCCCTTTACCGGTGATCCCGGGCAGTACTTCAACCAGGTCGGCCACAATGAAATATTCAAGGGCCCCGACGGGCGATGGTGGCTTTCCTGCCATGGTATCGACAAGGAGAACGGAGTCCCCTTCCTGGTCATCGATCCCATCGAGTTCGATTCCGGGGGCGATCTTCACGCCGAGGGTCCAACTTATACCCCGCAGGTGATCTCCCTCCCCTGAGTTTCCGGAGGGCGGGCCGTATGGACCAAGCGGCCCGGTCAGGTGTCCGGCAAGCGGACTAAATTGGTTTCATATTCGATAGCATTATTTCATTATTGCTAATCTGTAGGACTTTTTTGCCCAAAAAAGGTTGACCCCACCCCGGTTCCATTTCAATTTTGAAAAATCCCATCCGGATATAGAACCAAATCTCCAATCCCCGTCTTCACGACTCACGAAGGCGGGACGGCCTTAAGACACAACTCCACACCTCAACAGATAATGAAAATACCGAAACTACAGAGTATTCACGGCTTGCGGCTGCCCGTAAACCGACACCGGACGTTGCCCCTGATCACCCTCAGCCTGGCAGCGGCGGCTCTCTTCCCGGCAATATCCAGCGCCCAGGAGGAGAGCGAAGAGGAAATCTTCGAATTGTCCCCCTTCATCGTCCAGGAGGACGACGTGGGCTGGACGGCCACCCAGACCCTGGCCGGGAGCCGCATGCGGACCAGCCTCGACAACGTGGCCACCCAGGTGGAAATCGTGACCATGGACTTCATGGACGACTACGGCCTGAACTCCATCGAGGACGCCGCCATCTACACCATGAACGCGGAAAACCAGCAGGAGTACGCCTCCAGCGGGGCCGGCAAGGTCGGCAACGCCGGGGACATCCGCATCCGCGGCCTGAGCAATGCCACCCGCTCGCGCAACTTCTTCCGCACCCAGCTTCGCCTGGACAACTACAACCTGGACCGGGTGACCATTTCCTCGGGTCCGAATTCCATTCTCTTCGGCACCGGCAGCCCGGCCGGGGCTTTGGATGTGACCCTCTCGCGCCCCCTCCTGAACAAGAACCTTTTCAAGGTCCGCCTCCAGGCAGACAGCTGGGACGGCCTGCGCGGGGAATTCCACGCCAATGTGGTCCTGGCCGAGGACAAGCTCGCCGTCCGGGTGGACGTCATGAGCGAAAACCGGGGCTTCTATGTCGAGCCCAGCGTGGAAAAGAGCCGCCGTCTCCATGCCGCGGTCCTGTACAGCCCCTGGAAGAGCGGCCAGTTCTCCTTCCATTTCGAGCGGGCCCAGATCGAGACCCGGCGCCCGGCCCGGAATACGCCCTATGACGAGGCCTCCCTCTGGTACCGGTCCGGCGACCTTGGCTCGGTCTACGGCAACCAGTCCATCTTTCCAAATGATTCGGAATTCCGGGAATCCGACAATAATGGCCGCAACGACCTGATCCAGGACGACCAGGTGTTTGGCCTGTCCGGCAACAATGTCGTGGTCGTGGCTGGCTACGATCCGGCCGGCGTCAATGCCTTCGGTTCCGACGGCATGGTCGACGTGGAACGCCTCGACAACTACGATCTGGCCGACGGCACCCCGCTGATCGACCCGGTCAACAGCGACATCGACGGCCTGACCATCCAGGACCCGTCCATCTACCCGAGGGACGTCAATACCATGTACAACATGGACTGGCAGAAGGACTACGCGACGATCTACAACTTCTTCTACAACCAGGAGATCATCAACAACCTGTTCCTGGAAGTCGCCCTCCAGCGGGAAGAGTACGAGAACAACAATGCCAATCTGATGGGCTTCCGCAGCAGCGTGACGGTCCACGTCGATCCCAACGAGTACCTTGGCAGCGGGGAACCCAACCCCTATGCCGGTCAGGTCTACCTGCAGGGCTCACCGGAGGCCGGTGGTGGTGAAAACACCTCCGATGAAGGCCGTATCGCCCTCTCCTATGAGTTCGACTTCCGCGACCACTTCGACAACCGCATTATCCGCTGGCTGGGACGCCACCGGCTGGCCGGACTCCTCTCCACCTGGCGACAGGAGCAGATCAACCAGGAATACTGGCACTACATTGCCCCCAAGGTCGATGGCAACGGCTACATGCGGGATCCCTACTTCGCCGGATACGATTATACGGCGACCGACTCCCTCGGCCGCCCGGCCCTCTCCGCACTGGGAGCCGACTTCAACTCCAGCGACGGCGCCCGCCGCCCCTCGATGCGGATCTACATCCCGCAGGATGGCGGCAGCCTGGTCCCGCAAATCGGCAGCTACGACCCCAGCCAGCCGCTGGAAATCATGGACTCCAACGGGGAGATGTGGATCGCCGATCCCTTCCATGCCGCCACCGGCACCAACGGGGAAACGCTGATCACCGGACGTAACACCAACGGGACCAAGAGCCAGTTCGACACGGCACAGATCGCCTATGAAGGCTACTTCTTCAATGACCGGATCGTCCTCACCTACGGCTGGCGCAACGACAAGCTGAAGTCGGCCAAGGAGCAGGCCCCGGAGGTCATGTGGCAGAACCCGGAAACCGGCGAGATCGTACCGGCCGGCGACGCCAACTACCAGCCCCACCGCAGCCTCTATGGCTACCAGGACTGGGAACCGTCTTCCTCGGGCGACACCGAGTACAAGGGCATCGTCGTCCACCCCTTCCGCAACTGGGGATGGCGCCTGCCCCTGGGAGCGGACGTCTCCTTCTCCTACTCGGAGTCGGATACCTTCCAGCCCAACCGCACCGACCTCGACCCGGACGGTAATTTCCGCAAGGGTGAAGTTGGCGACGGCAAGGACTACGGCGTCCGCCTGAGCCTCGCCGACGGCAAGTTCAACATCCGCTACAACCATTACAAGGTGACTGCCGGCCCGACCAACCTGAACCTGCCCTTCCGCCGCTTCCGCTTCGCCCTGCGCCCGGTCATGCGAGACATCCTGCAGGGCCTCGTCGCCAATGAAGCCGAATGGCGGGCCAAGTTCCCGGTCTGGCCGCTGGAGGATGCCCCCGGGGCCGTCCTGGACCGCATCTATCCCTTCGAGTCCGGCGGTGGCTGGGAAACCGGCAACTTCTTCAACTACGGCGATCCCTACGCCATGTCGGCCAACACCGAGGCCGGAGGGGATGAAATCCTCGTCAGCTGGGCCCCCACCCCGAACTGGAACTTCCGGTTCACCTGGAACCAGCAAGAGGTCATCCAGTCCGACATCGCTACCCAGTGGATCGAGTTCGCGGAGGCGATGTATGACATCATGGAGAACACCACCTTCACCGAGGGCTACATCCCCAACAATCCCGATGGTGGATACGATGATCCGAACGGCACCGACATGGACGGCAACGGTATCATCGAGCAGTTCAAGTGGGACGCCATCCCGACCGGGAATGGTAACGGCCGGAATAATCCCAACACCCTGGACAACTTCGCCTGGGGCCAGAACGACGACTTCGTGGAAGGCGGCTGGACCCGCAACACCATGAAGGAACAGTTCATGCAGGGCGTCTACAACGGCAACGCGGCCATTCCGGTCATGCTGGCCTATGACGGTCGCCCCAATGAGTTTGTCCGCCAGAACCGCTGGAACTTCAACGTCATGTACCGCTTCACCGAGGGTTCCCTCGACGGGCTTCGGATCGGTGGCGGCTACCGCTGGCGCGAGGCACCCGCCCTCGGCTTCGGGGTCCAGGATGTCAACGGCGTTCTCGTTCCCGATACCTCCGTCATCCTGACGGGTGAGGAGGAGAAGTACTTCGACCTTTCCATCGGGTACCGGGGTCGCGCCAGCTGGCTCGGCAACCGCCGCTACGACATCTCCCTGAATGTCCGTAATGTCCTCGACGAAGGCAAGTACGTGCCCAAGCACATCGACTTCTACACCGGAGAAACCCTCAGCGAGGTCCGGGTCGATGGACGCCTCTTCGTCGTGACCTTTGACATTGAGTTGTAGATCCTTGCCGAGTTGAGCAAGGGTTTCGAGGTACCGGCCCCGTGGAAACGCGGGGCCGGTTTTTTTAATCGTCGCGCGAGCCACAGGCGCCACCCCTGAGTCGCGTTCAACCCCGGTATCGGCGAGGAGCATCGCATTCGTTTCCGTCAAGAAATCGATAGTATATTGGTTGCATATTCGATAGCTTAATTTCGTTTTCGGAATTATTTTTTAATATAGTAACAATATTATTGACCATTTCGAGCGATTACTTCATTTCTTGGCCGGATTAAGACTTGAAAAAGGACTCCCCCCCCCGGCAGCGGGCCCACAACGCCATATCGGCCCGCACCGGAAGCAAAACTCCAAACTCAACACAACAATGAAGGCACTGCGACTCTTCAAAAACCAATCGTTACCCGTACCCAACTGTAATTCCCGTCTGCTGCGGATCACCTGTTCGGTGGCAGCGGCGGCGGCCCTGTTCAGCGGACCTGCGCTGGGGCAGGACGAGGACCAGGAGGAAATCTTCGAACTTTCCCCCTTTATCGTGGAAGAAAGCGACACCGGCTGGACGGCCACCCAGACCCTGGCCGGGAGCCGCATGCGGACCAGCCTGGACAAC
>CAJXMX010000302.1 GCA_913056355.1 uncultured Opitutales bacterium | reverse complement strand
TTCGCCGCCGAGGACCTGCTCCACGATGGTGTTGTGGTAGAAGGTTTCCACATGGACGTTCTCGTCCTCGAGAAGGTAGCGGAAGCCATAGTAGTGGTCCATGTCCGGATGGCTGGCCAGGAAGGACTCGAAGGTGAACTTGCGCTCGAAGCGCCCGAAGCGCCAGCGCAGGAACCGGTACATGTTGTCCTCCTCCCCGGCGTCGAGGATGATGGCCTTGTCCCCGGGGGTCTGGATGTGGCAGCCGTCCCCCTGCCCGATGTCGACGAAGTTGACCTCGAGGATCCGGTTTGGCTGGAGATTCTCGTGGCGGACCCAGCCGCTCCGGTTGCGGGAGCGGATCCGCACCCAGTTACCCTCGATTTTCTCGATCCGGGCCCAGTCGCCCCAGAGCAACTGGTTGATGGCCGTCTTGCCCTTCGTTGAGTTATTTCCGCCCTTTTCCTTGTAATGGACCGCGTACGGGTAGGCGATGTGCATTTGGTCGCCGGTTTTCATGATGGTTTACGGGGATGAGTTCCACGCATTGAAGCGCGCTTCGATGTTGTAGGCCTGCTCCTCGTGGGGGCTGCTTCTCATGGCGTTGATCGGCTGTCCGGTCGCCCAGCGGTAGGCGATGGTGGCCGCACTCATGCCAAAGTAGCTTTCCAGGAAACCGACCTTGCCGGCGAGGGTGTACTGGTAGACGTGGACCAGCTCGTGAACGAATGTATCGAGGCTGAGGCTGCCGGAGACGAAGACGTCGTCGTCGAGGGTCATGGCCGCAGCCCCCGGCTGCAGGTTCATGATCCAGCCACCGTCCCAGTAGCTCGGTAGCCGGGCCAGGCCTCCGAGGAGGATGACACCGTCGGCCGGGTTGGCGGCGGCATACTGCATCACCAGGCTGCGCCAGTTGCCCGGGATGGGAATCGCGGTGGCTCCGGCGATGCTGGTGGTAACGACCGAGTCGAAGACCGCGGCCAGGGGAAGCCCGAGCATGTCGAGCGGACTCCTGAGGTTTTCAAAGGGCTGGGAAACGGCCTCTCCCACCGCGCCCAGCAAATCACGCTGGACCAGAGGGCCAGGGACCTCCGACCTTGCCGACAGCGGTCCCATTCCATCCTCGGCGGTCCTGGCCTCCCGTTCGGCTGCACTGCTTTCCGGAGCGATGGGAATGGGCCCGCGGGGAATGGGCGCGTCCCCTTGCTGCAGGGTGTGGACCAGCTCGTGGGCGAGGAGCCGGCGTCCGGAGGCCGATTGCGCCGATTCACGCTCCCCGAGCACGATATGATTCCCGACCGTGTAGGCGCGGGCCCCGATGGCGCGCGCCGACTCCGCCGCCCGCTCGCCGGTGTGCAGACGGACCCTGGAAAAGGAGTGTCCCAGCCGCGGCTCCATGTAGGCCCGGATTTCCGGCTCGAGAGGCCGGCCGGGGCGCGACAATTCCTCCTGAACGACCGGTGGTGAGTTTTTGGGCGCGGCGGCCCTGGATTTCCCATTGCCCCTGGCCTGCAGGCGCGGTCCGTGGAGGATGTGGCGCACCGCGCTTCGGCTTGGGTCTCCGAGGCCCGGATACCCGGGCGACCCCTGGGCCCGGGGCCGGTTTCGCTTTTGATATTGGTGAGTGCGCATTGAAGATACAATTCAAGTCCGGTGCTTCCGTGGGCCGGCTCAAGGGTGTCAGGGATTTGGATTCCAGTTCCGGTCCATCGGCATTCCCGCCTCGAACCATAGGAAAATATTCCGATTCATCTGGTTCAGCCGGTTCGGATCCGTCAGATAAAGTGAATAGGTCTCGGCAAACCACTCGTCATTTCCTCCCCGACGAGCGTAATCGGTGAAGCTATGGAAGCCGAATCGGTTGGCCAGTGACACGAATATTGGAATTTGCTCCTGGGCTGCGGCCACTTGCATCGAGGCGGTCAGCAAGCCATCGTTGGCAACACCCAGGTTGGCAGCAGCCTGGACAAGGCCCTGTGGCAGGCCTGCCGCTCCCAGTCCCGGATGGGCCTGCTGGCGGGCTTGTACGGCGGCTTGAGCGGCCTGCAGCAATTGGGCCTGTTGTGCCGCGCCTGCCGGCGGATTCGATGAGAGGCCGTTGTTAAAGGCGACAATCGCCTGATTGGCGGTGGAATTTGCCTGATTCCAGGCATTCCATGCCTGGCGTTGAGCCTGATTCACGCGAACGCCGCGAAGCGCTGCATTGAGTGCCTGCTGCGCCTGTACCAGTTGTTGATTGGCAGCCGTTACTGCCGCACTGGCTGCTCTGGTGGCCTGAAAAATCCGGGTGTGTCCGACCTCGTGCAGCAAGGTCCAATCTCCTCCGGGGCCAGTCGCCCCCGGGGGGCCGACTGAGGATACGGCATTCTGGGCGAAGGCGGCATCGTAGTAATGGATATGCGGCGGATTGTGAGCGGGAGGCCGCGGTTGGTCATGGGCGGCACTCGTACCGGTGTGGGCAAAGCCCGCCAATACACTCGCTCCCGCTTGGGCCGGCCCCTGGCTGTCCCTCACCAGGGTCACCCCGTTCAAGGCCGCCCGGTCCCTCTGGGGAATCAGATCGAAAGCCGCCTTTACCTGGTCAAGTTCCGGTCCGGTCCAGGCCTTTGCCGGGCGGTTGGGCGCCGCCGGCCGGTCGTCAACGGCCGCCAGTCCGAAGTCCTGTACCAGTTGCGCCTTTTTGGCGGCCAGGCCAAGCTGTGTGAAGGCCGGGTCGGTTTCCCTCGACTGTGCCGCGCCGAGGCGCTCGGCCCTGACATTCGAATTGGCATCGAAGACCAGTTCGTAGCGAACATCCACTACATTGCCCCCGCTTCGAATATGCAGGGTGACCGGCCAGTAGGCATTGCTCAACCGGACAGTCGAGTTGGCAGGGAATATGGTATTGGCGGCCTGCAAGATTCCGTAGCGGACCGAGGCCACTTCGTCGGCGGGAACATGGCTCACATCAACGTTCCCGATGTTGGCGTTGGCCGCAAGCTGCTGGCTGACATTGGGTACGGGATTGGGAAGCTGGTAGACCGGCAACGAATCCGTAATGATGTTCATTTGCGGTTGATTCGAGAGGCCGCCCGCCAGCATTGCCGTCACCCGCTGGTACTTTTCGGCAATTGCGGCATTGGAGATGCCCCGCACGTCTATTGCCCCGCCTGCGCCGGCTCCGATCGTGACAAAGGCCCGGCGCAGAGCGGTCAGGAGGCGCTGGTAAATCTGGTCCTTCTGCGCCTGGGTAAGGTTCAGGCCGGGAAGCCGCTGGAGAAGATCGTCCAGGTAAGCTTCCAGCGCAGCCTCGTAAGCCCGGCCCGTGTTCGCATCGGCCTGCCGGAAGGTCGTCGTTTGGGCCAGACCTGCGGACGTCATCGGACTGGCTTCAATCCATGCCGCCATGTTTGCAGCGTAGCGTTGCCGTTCGTCGGCCCGGGTAGCTTCGGCCATCGGCTCGGACACCATCAGGGCAACCTCTGCCGCCTGCCTGATCTCATTCAGAACTGAAACATATGCATCCCGAAATTGGGTCCTCAGTGGATCGTTTCCTCCCAGTAATGCTACCTGGGCATTGTAGGTCGTGCTGGCCTGCTGCAGCAATCGCTCGATGCGTTCCTGGTTTAAAATCTGGTGGGCACGATTGCGCTGGGCCGCTGTTACCTGGCCACCAGTCGGGGGTTGCAACAACAGGGTTACCGAGCGCCGCAATTCGGCAATGAAGGTCACCATGCCCCGGAGGTATTGCACGGCCATATTCGCGACCCCCTGGGCTGGCGCGGGTGCTTGCTGGCGCTGCACGACCGGTCCAGGTGTTGTGGTCCGGCCTGATC
The DNA here is from genome assembly GCA_913056355.1 of uncultured Opitutales bacterium. GTDB lineage: Bacteria > Verrucomicrobiota > Verrucomicrobiia > Opitutales > Oceanipulchritudinaceae > Oceanipulchritudo. The sequence goes on along the minus strand of CAJXMX010000302.1, from coordinate 1,306 downwards.
GGTCAGCCACCTTTAAAGCCGGGACGGGGGGCTTCATATTCAGTCCTGAATTCCCGGATCTCCGACACCATCGATCAGAGAGTCCCGGTGCATCCCGGGTGCTTCTTCCTGTCCGTCCCTCCTGTTGCACGACATGTGTCAGCTCGTGTGCCAAAAGCTTCCTCCCCTGAAGGTCATAAGGATTATACTGGCCGGCGGCAAAGAAGATGTCGGGGCCGATGGTGAAGGCACGGGCGCGAAGCCTGTCGGCTGTCTCGGCTGCCTTCGGGTCTGTATGGAGACGTACTTTGCTGAAGTCATGGCTGAACTTGGGCTCGAAAAACTGTCGGGCAGGCTGTGGCAGAGGCTGTCCGCCCCTCCTCATTGAGTGGATTTCGGCCTCCAGTCCCGGATTGATCGCTGTTGGGCCGGCAACGTCGACCTTGGTTTGCAGTTTCTCCTCTTGATCCGTTAAGTTTTCAGTTGTAGACGCGAGTTGCTCCTCCGGCATTCGCATGACCTGCTCCGCGACGCGGTCAGCCTCATGTTCATACTTGTCACTGGGAGCCCCCACATTGAGCTTGGCCTGGACAGCCGGCCCGCGGACAATGTTGCGGACTGCTGGCGCTGGTCCTTCGAACGCCCGATTCAGGTCCGGTGCAGTGCCCCGGGGAGCCGGATGATTTCGGGATTTATTAATGAATGCATGCGTGCGCATGGGCCTGACTCAATAGTGTTTCCTGTTCTGAATTCATCTCCGTCTAGACGATATGCAGGCGAAAGGTTCCGGTTTGCGTGGGAGCGCCCGGCGGCTGGCGGCGGGTGGCATCATAGAGGCGGATCTCCGCATCCCGGATGGTGCCGCCCTCGACAACCACGTTCTCGGCCTTGCCCACAGTCCCGACATAGACCGCGTTGTCGCCGATGACCAGGCCGGCCGGGTCCGAGTTGTCTCCCTGCGACGGCTGGTCGAATCGCGTCGCGGTGAAACTGTTGCCGACGCAGACGAGAAGGTTGAGTCCGGAACTGAAGCTGTTGTCGCTGAGCCTGGCCGATTCGAAGAGAGACCGGATCTGGCCGCCGTTACCGGCCACCTGCTGTAGTTGCTGGATCATTTCCCCGGAGACGACCAGCTGGTCCAGCTGGTTGTTCCGCAGCTGGAGCGTGCGGCCGGTGTGGGCGAAGGTGATTTTTCCGGTCTGGATCCCCGGGCTCAGGGCCTTGTGCAGGCTGGCGAACTGTCTGGGATCGCCGGTCTGGTCCCCCGGCATGCCGTACAGGCTGCACAGGCCGACGACTTCGTTGTTTTCCAGCAGGCAGTCCGCCC
>CAJXMX010000301.1 GCA_913056355.1 uncultured Opitutales bacterium | reverse complement strand
GCATCCGTGATAACGAGTTCAGCTTCGCTGTCCCTCAGCATGAAGGCAATCCGCTCTTCCGGATATGATGGATCAAGAGGCAGGTAGACGGCACCGGCCTTGAACAGGCTGAGGAGGGCCACGGGAACGTCCAGTGAGCGCTCGAGATAGACCCCGACGACGGATCCCGGGCGGATTCCGTGCGCCGACAAGGCAGCGGCCAGCGCGTCCACCGACGCTTTCAACTCGCGGTATGTCAGCGAATGGTCGCCCACGGAGAAGGACACCCTGTCGAGGGTTCTGGCACATTGCTCCTCAAACAACCCGATGACGGATGAATCATGCGGATAGTCGCGGCGCGTCGCATTCCAATCCGTATAGACCAGCTGCTTTTCACTGGAGGATAAATATTCCATACGGTTGATGGGGCACCCCGGTTGCCGGACCGCTGACTCAAGTAAATTCTTAAAGTGTCCGCCCATCCGGCGGATGGTGTCTCCGTGGAAGATGTCGGTATTGTATTCAAACTGTGCACACATTCCTTCAGGGCTCTCCCACATGTTCACAGACAGGTCAAAGTTCGAGGTGCCCCCCTCGACCGCCAGCATCCCGCGGTCATCACGGCTGGTGTCGGCGACCCCGTCCGCCGTCTTGAACAACTGGAAGATCACCTGGAACAGCGGATTACGGCTCAAGTCCCGTCCGGGTTGGAGATCGGCCACCAATCGGGGAAACGGCAATTCCTGGTGGGAGGTGGCACCGATGACCGTGGCTTTCACTTCCTTCAGCAGTTCGCGAAAGGTCGGCGTGCGCTCCCACCTGGTCCGCAGGACCAGGGTATTGACGAAAAATCCGATGAGGGGCTCGATCTCTGGACGCGTTCGGTTGGCCACGTAGGTGCCCACCGCGATGTCCGGCTGGCCGGTATATTTGAACAGCAGGACCTTGAAGCAGGCTAGCACGGTCATGAACAAGGTGCTGTCATGCCGCCTTGACAGGGTTTCAAGATCCTTTGTCAGACCTTTGGGGAGGCGCAGAACCCATGAGGCGCCGTTGGTCGTCTGGATGGCCGGCCTGGGCTTGTCAGGGATCAGATTGAGCGGCTCGATCGACTGTAACTTCTCCCGCCAATAGGCGAGCTGCTGGTCCAGCTTGTCGCCAACCAGCCAGCGGCGCTGCCAGACGGCGAAATCACCATATTGGATCGGCAGTTCCGGAAGCGGGTCCGGTTGGCCCAGGGCGAAGGCCTCGTAAAGCTGGGTGAGTTCACGGAAAAATATGCTCATCGACCAACCGTCGCTGACGATGTGATGGATGGTAAGCAGGAACACGTAGTCCTGTGGACCGCGCTTGATCAGCTGCGACCTGATGAGCGGGCCTTCCGAAAGGTTGAAGGATTTGCCAGCCTCATCCGCTGCCATTTGCATTGTAGTGGTTTCCTGCTCGTCTGCAGGAAGCCCCGAGAGGTCGGTGAAATGGAAGGGAACCGGTTTGGGCGGAACCACTTTTTGGAGCGGTCGGCCCTGTTCCTCGACAAACCGGGTTCTCAGGCTTTCATGACGTGCGACGATTGAATTGAGCGCACGTTCCAGCACGGGCACATTCAACGCGGTCCTGATGGGCATGGCCTGGTGTATGTTGAAGGACGTATTGCCGGGAGCCAGCTTGTCGAGGAACCACAGCCGTTCCTGGGAAAAGGATACCGGGTATTCCCTGACCGGGCCCGTATCCCGTTTCCCTGATGCCAAAGCCACCGGGACGATCTCCGACTCTTCCCCTTCGACCTCGACGATCACGCCGGAACCGTCCTCCCTCGATTCATTAGGCAGAGTTCCCTCCGCGAGTTCAAGCTCCCCGGCGAGGGCCTCGACAGTCGGCTTTTCGAACAGCTTCATGAGCGGAAAGGCGATACCGAATTCCTTCCGAATGCGGGACACCACCTGGATCGCCAGCAGCGAGTGGCCTCCGAGGTGATTAAAGAAATGGTCGCGGATCCCGACGTTCTCGATCTTCAGCACAGTGCCCCAAATTTCGGCAAGCCTGCGTTCAACCGGAGTGCGTGGTTCAACAGGATTGGTGCGCAACTGCCTCACCGCGCTTTCGGGTCGGGGCAACCGGAAGCGGTCGATCTTTCCACTGGGGGTCCGGGGCCAGTCATCAATGAAGATGAAACGCGAGGGCTGCATGATGGTCGGCAACTTGTCCTGCATATATTCCCGCAGGTCCAGGCTCAACCTGTTGCGAAATTGCGCAGCGGCCGGAACGTTGCAGTCGTTGCCTTTGCCCGGTGAGGTGGAAGGGCTGAGCGGAAGGTCAGCCTTATCGCCGCGACCGTCCAGTTCGACACCGTCGAAATACCCCGGCGCCCATTCGCCCGTTGACTGGAAAAACCAGCCAGCGGCCCATGACTGGCCCGGGTGGCGGTCGAACCAGCCGGACTTTTCCTTCAGGTCACGAGCAGCCGGGAGGTCGGCCACGCGCTTGGAATCCTCAGCCGCCTGGGCAGCATCCCATAGCGCGAGAACAGGAAGCAACCGCCGGTCAGGGATACGGCGAATGCCGCGCCGCCCACCCTTGCCGAAACGTTCCCCTGCATTCCCTTCATCGTCATCATAATCCTCCCATGTGATCCTGCCTGGTTGCGGGACAGTGTCGAGGTAGAGCACCACGTCGTAGCGGAATTGGCTCAGTTCGTTGACGGCCCGCCCGGCCTTGCATTGGAGGGAACACCCCCGGATGCGCCGGAAACGGGATTTGAGGGCGGCGAAATATCGCGGATGGATCAGCAACTCCTTCTCCCTGGCAACACGGTCCCGGACCCGCTTGCGAAACTCGGCGGCGGTCAGATCCAAACCGTACAGGTGGCGGACAACGTTGGCATGAAATGCCTCCAGCAGTGCGAAATTCCTGATATCGCCGAGAAAAATGCGGGCGCCGAATTCGAGGTGCCGGCACAACTGCTCCAGGATATTTTCCAGATAGGCGATGTCCGGAAAATACTGTACGACCGAATTGAGGATTACCATATCAGTATTCTCAATACGGGTTGGATCCAGCTCATGGGCGGCGCCATGGTTGACGGACACATGTACCCAGTCCCTCCGCTGCACCTTTTCCCGAAGGGTATCGACTGCCGGCCTTGAGAAGTCCGCTGCCGAGTATGACTCGGCATGGGGTGCCACCCGGAAGAGGATCATTCCGGTTCCGCATCCAATTTCCAGGACCCGCCTCGGCTGGATTTGCAGGATCCGCTCAATCGTCGTGTCGAGCCATTCAGCCATCTCCTCCCGGGGGATCGGCTGGCCGGTGTAGGTACTGATCCAGCCGCTGGTATCGAAGGTTTCATCTTCCCCGGCGTGCCCGGAAGCATACATTTCGTCGTAGAAACTTTGCCAGGTCGAAACGTGGTCCTCCTGCCGGTCCAAAATGGCGGAATCCGTCTTTTCGGCCGGATTCAGGGGCTGAACATAGGCCACCAGCTGCTTCTGTTTTGATTCGTCCTCGATGGCCGAGACAACGGCGCTGCTCACGAGCCGGTGCCGGTTGAGCAAGGCCTCGATTTCCCCAAGCTCAATGCGGACCCCGCCGATTTTCACCTGCTGGTCCATCCGTCCGAGAAACTCGATTGAGCCGTCCGGCAGGTAGCGCCCCATGTCTCCGGTTCGATAGAGGGTGGACTCCCCTCGCCCGCCGAGGATGTCCTTAATAAACCGTTGCCGCGTCATTTCAGGACGATGCAGGTAGCCTCCGCCAACGGCTTTTCCGCCGATATACAGCTCTCCCGGAACGCCTGCAGGAAGCGGCTTGAGATTCGGATCCAGTATGTAAATCTGTGTGTTGGAAACGGGCCTGCCAATCGGGATCCATTCGCGCTCGATCGGTTCAGTCGCATCGAACCAGGCCGAATCAACGGTCGCCTCGGTCGGCCCGTAGAGATTGACCAATTGTACGTCCAGTCGATCGAGACACCTTTCCCGCAGGCGCCCGGACAACGCCTCACCGCCACAGAATATCCGCTTGAGCGACGGCATCTCCTCCACGTCCGGCTCGTCGAGAAGCAGTTGCAGGAGTGAGGGAACGAGCTGGAGCGTGGTGACTTCAAATTTCCGTATTCTGGCGAGGGTCAGGTTCGCATCGAACCGGCGCTCATCGCCGGGCATGACAAGGCGGGCCCCCGACAGGAGGGGGGCGAAAAACTCCCACACCGATGCGTCAAACCCGACCGGGGTCCGCTGCAGGACGGCATCCTCCGCTGTCAGGGGGAAGGTTTCGTTCATCCAGTGCATGTGGTTGACGATTGCGCGGTGCGGGATCTTCACGCCCTTTGGCTCCCCGGTAGAACCGGATGTGTAGATAACGTAAGCCGTATCTTCACCGTAGGCTCCGGCCTCGAAGCGAAAATGATCCGGCTCCTTCTCCAATGCCGGATCGGAATCCAGGCATACCGTTTTCCCCGCCGGCAGATCGAACATACCCCTACTCCTGTCGTCCGCCAGGATACCGACGGCGCCTGACTGCTCCAGCATGAAGGCCATGCGCTCAGCCGGGTAATCGATGTCGAGCGGGATATATCCGTAGCCACTTTTCAATACACCCAGGATGGCTGCAACAAGGTCTGTGGTCCGGCCCATCAGGATCGCCACCAGTCCCTCCTCATGGTCCCAGCGGCTGCAGACCACGTTGGCGATCCGGTTGGCCCTCGACTGCAGTTCCCTATAGGTCCATTTCCTGCTGTCGTCAACGACGGCGACCGCGTCCGGAGTGCGTTCGACCTGGTCATCAAACCACTCGTGCAGGCCGGTGTCCAATGGGTAGGATCTCTCCGGCCCCATGCCTTGCTGAAGCAACTGCGCCTCTTCTTCTGGCTGGCAAAGCGGAATTTCCGCAACTGGCGTATCGGGAGCCCGGACTGCGTGATGAAGCAGGCTCTGCAGGCTTTCGAACATGCCCTGCACGGTCGATTCATCGAAGCATTCGGTGTTGTACTCGATACACGCCCGGAGATGGCTGCCCGTTTCGTAGAAGCTGACCGCCACATCAAAAATTGCCGTGCTCCGATGGATGTTGAAGTCGGACGACGTTGTTCCGTCCGAACCGGATCCCGGGGTATTGAGCAATTGCAGCGTGACTTGGAA
>CAJXMX010000300.1 GCA_913056355.1 uncultured Opitutales bacterium | reverse complement strand
CCTTGGGTCGACGAGCCACTCCCTTGATCCCGGCAAAGTCGATCTTGAGCATCATCGGGTAGATCATCAGCCAGATCAGGACCGCGATCGGGGCGTTGACATGGGAATCCCGGACAAACTCCATCCCGCTGATTAGGTGGATGGCCTCCGGGAAAGCCTTCCCGAGGAGGATTCCCGCCACCATGCAGAGCAGCACCCAGACCGAAAGATACCGCTCGAAGAACTGCATGCGCCGCTTGGTATTCATATTTCGGAATGTAATAAAAGTTCGCTACACTGTGGTTCCCGAACCGTCGCGCCAGCCGTCCACGTAGGCCTCGAAGACCCGGCGGATTTCGTCGCGGATTCGGCGAAAGGCGTCCAGCTCCGATTCCCCCGGCCGGGCCGCCTTGGGCGGATCCTCGAAGGGCCAGTGATGGCGCTGAACCTGTCCCGGAAAGGCCGGGCAGGACTCGTTGGCGTTGTCACAGACGGTAATGACCACGTCGATACCGGTGTTCAGGAATTCATCGAGGTGCTTGGAATGGTGGCCCGAGATGTCGATGCCAATCTCCTGCAGCGCTTTGACAGCCAGCGGGTGGACGTAGCCGGCCGGGTTGGACCCAGCACTGTGGACTTCCAGCAGATCCCCGGCCGCCTTCCGGAGGATGCCCTCCGCCATGTGGCTGCGGCAGGAGTTGCCGGTACAAAGGATAAGGACCTTCGGGCTCATCGATCGGAGCAGCAGTTGGTCTTGCCACAGCAGCCCGGCTGGGCCGCCCGGAGCGTGATACTCAGGATACGGCTTCCAGTCGCCCGGAAGGCCCGGACCTCCTCATCGTCGAGATGCTTCCGCAGGTTCTCGTCCGGAATGACGATTTCCCGTTCCTTGCTGACCTCCAGCCCTTCAAATCCCTGCAACCTGATGACCGAAAGGTATTGTCCCCGGGACAGGGCCCCGGCAATGCAGCCCACGTACAACTCGGCCGCCTGGCGCAGCTTGTCCGGCAACTCGCCGTCAATGACGATGTCCGAGACCGAAAAGTGGCCGCCCGGCTTCAGGACCCGGTGAATCTCGGAAAAGGCCCGACTTTTGTCCGGGACCAGGTTCAACACGCAGTTGGAAATCACTACATCGACCTGTTCCTCTTCCACCGGCAGGGCCTCGATCTCCCCGGAACGGAATTCTACATTCGCAAAGCCCAGCTTGGCGCGGTTGGCCTCCGCCCGGGCAATCATTTCCTGACTGAAATCCACCCCGATTACCCGGCCGTTCTCCCCCACCTCGCGACGGGCGATGAACACGTCGTTGCCCGCGCCGGAGCCAAGGTCCAACACGGTATTCCCCGGCCGGATTCCCGCCAGCTCCGTGGGCAGGCCGCAGCCCAGCCCCAGGTCCGCGTCGGCCACATAGCCTTCCAGTCCGGCGTAGGATTCCCCCACCTCGGCATAGGTGCCGGCGCAGGAGCGCTGCCCGCAGCAACCGCCCTCCCCGCTCGCGATCTCGTTGTACTTTCTCCGGACCAGGTCCCGCGTGTTCTCTTCCAGTGTCTTTTCCATTCGGTTTCCTTTTCCTTCAATGATTCAAAATTCTGCCCATCAGCGGGCACAACAGGTGGCGCCTTCAAGGTCAGGACAGGGGTCCTGGTCCCGCTCGATCCGCTCCAGGATCGCCGCCCGCTTCTTCTGGTCCTCCACCAGCGGCAGTTCCGCCTCCCCTGCCTCCCGCAGGCATTCCAGGTTGCGCGCCAACAAGGGATGCTCCGGCTCCAGCAACCGGTAGACCATCCACTGGGCCTGCCGCTCCCCGTCCACCAGCCCCAGTTCCTTCATGTACCTCAACTGCTTCGAGACCTTGACCTGGTCCAGCGACAGGATCTCCATCAGGTGGCATACGCACAGCGGCCCATCCTCCAGCAGATTCAGGATCCGTACCCGGTGTCCGTCGCTGAGCCCCTTGTACAGCTTTTTAAATTCCATGAATGGTATATTCCACACTTGGTATATACCGTCAAGTGAATTTAAAAGGCCTGCTCAAATTTGGATTTGATTCCTCTCACGGAGCCACGGAGCCACGGAGTGAGATAATTTCAGGGTTCTCCGTGGCTCCGTGTCTCCGTGAGAGGATCTTCTTCGTGAGTGGATCTTCTTCAATCCGGGTCCAGGTAAGCGCGTAAACCGGTCGCATCCAGCACGCGGATCTCCGGGCCGTTGACCTCGATCAGCTGCTCCTGGCGGAAGCGGGCCAGGGTCCGGGAGAGGGTCTCGCTGGAGACCCCGAGCTGCCCGGCCAGGACCTTCTTGCTGGAACTGAGCCGGATAACGAAGCCCTGTTCCCGCCCCTGCATTGGGCAGAGGCGGAGGAGGTAGTTGGCAAGGCGGCTCTCGATGCGCTTGAACTTCTGGTCCTCCATGGTCTGGATCAGGTGCTTCAAATGGAAACTCATGGAGGTGAGCATCCGGAGGGCCAATTCGGGGGTCCGCAGGATCAGGCCCCTGAAGTCCTCCTTGCGGACCAGGACCACCACGCTGGGCTCGAGCGCCACGGCGTTGGCCGGATAGGTCTGGAAGGTGGTCAGGCAGACCTCGGCAAAGCAGTTGTAGGGCCGGAAAACGGCGATGACCTGTTCGCGTCCCTCGGAAGTCAGGCGGTGGACATGGATGGCTCCCTGCTGGACAATGTAAAACCCGAGGGCCTTTTCATTCTCCCGGAACAGGGTCTCTCCCCGGTCCAGGCGCACGGTCTGGCAGGTTTCGGCAATCGCCTCCAGATCGGTGGGGGCCATGTCGGAAAACAGCGGGCACTCGCGGAGGGTGTTCAACAACACCAGCCGCCGGGCCTGGTCTGGGGAGGAGTCATTCACGGCTCAGGAATCTTGCACGGGACTTGATCCAGATCAAGGCCGGGCAAGGGGGGGAACGGATATTATGAAGCCATGGATAACAACTGGATTGAACTGGATGTGCGGCCGATCCTGGCCGCCGGCAAGGAGCCCTGCTCCATCATCATGAACCAGATCAACGCCCTCGGGGCCGGCCAGGGCCTGCTGCTCTCGGCGCCGTTCTACCCGCGTCCGCTGGTCGAGCGCCTGGAGCGCGAAGGCTGGTCCGTCAGGGCCGAGGAAATGGGCCAGGCCCACTGGCAGGTCCGGATCGAGGGTGCCGGACGCCAGCTGGCCGGCTCCTGTTCACATTGAGTTCCCGGGAAGGCCGACGACCATGACCGCCCCCGCGAATTGTGACAACTGCTTCCTCGAGCTGGACCTGCGCCAGTTGGCCCCGCCGGAACCGATGATACGCATCCTGGAAAGCCTTTCCCTGCTGCCCAGGGGCAAGGTCCTGGTGGCCAGGACCCCCTTTTATCCCGAGAACCTGCTTCCCCTCCTGGAGGAACGCGGGTTCACCTGGGATACGGCCCGGGAGGAAGGCGCCGGCTGCCGCCTGGAGATTTCGCACCGATGAATGGCAAGGTCCAGGCCCGTCCCGCGCTGACCCTGAGCTTTTTCGCCGCCGGCTTCCTGGCCCTGGCGGGAGGCGTCCTGACCGTGGCCCTGGATCCGGCGATCCTGACCGGTCCCTATTACCAGCCGAAGCTCCTGGCCCTGGCCCACTGGCTGGTCCTCGGCTGGCTGGGTTCGGTTTTCCTCGGCGCCGCCTACCAGCTGGGACCCGTCATCGCGGAAAGCCCCCTCCGCTTTCCCCTGCTGGGCTGGTTCCATCTGGCCCTTCATCTCACCGGCCTCCCCTGCATGGTGTACGGATTCGCGGCCGGCAACTACCACTGGATCCTAGCCGGCGGGGTCCTGGTGACCAGCGGCTGTATCGCCTTTGTCATTACCCAGCTGGCCACGGCCCAGGCCAGCTGGAGGGGGGATCCCGTCGGTTGCGCCCTGGTCATCGGCTGGTTCTGGCTGGCGGTGACCCTTGGACTGGGGCTGTTCATGACCGGCAACCGCCTGGCCGGACTGGAGTCCGCCCCCTCCCAATGGCTGCGCATCCATGCCATCCTCGGGACGACCGGCTTCTTCCTGACCGTCTTCAACGCGGTCAGCCTGCGCCTGGTACCGATGTTCGCCGTTACCACCCGGCAATCCAACGCCAGGACCTGGACCTCGCTGGTCCAGACCCAGGCCGGCCTGCTGCTGGTGGCTCCCGCCAGCCTGCTTCACTTCAGTCCCCTCCTCTGGCTCAGCGGGCTCCTCATCCTGTCCGGGCAACTGCTCTTCCTGTGGGAAATCCTGGCCCAGCTGGCCCGCCGTCACCGGCAACTGGACGGACCGCTGAACTGGTTTGCCGGGTCCTTCCTCTGGTTGCCGCTGGCCATGACCGGCCTGCTCCTGCTCATGAACCGGACCGGGCTCAACCTGACCATGCTGGAGCCGGAGGCCGGCGCGGTCCTCGTCTTCACGGTCTACCTGCTGGGATGCCTGACCACGGCCGTCCTTGCCATGAGCTTCAAGATCATCCCCTTCCTGGTCTGGCAGGCCGCCTATGGACGCCATCTCGGCCGGTCCCGGGTCCCGCCCCTGTCCAGCCTGGTCCATGAACGGCTCTTCCTCCTCGCCAGCACCGGCAGCACCCTCGGCATCATCATCCTCGTGGGGGCCCTCAGCGAGCAGTCCGGGTTCCTCATCCGGACGGCCGCCATCATGCTCGGGGTCGGTATCGGCTGCGCCATGACAAACTTCATCCTGTCGGGCCGCCACCTGCGCTGCCCGCAGCTGCAACCGCTTAATTTTCCCACGGCATGACTTCCGAAGTGATTGACAGGCTGCGCCTGGTTCCCGACCCGGAACTGGGCCTCAACATCGTGGAGCTCGGCATGGTCGAGCAGATCGAGGAGCTGAACGGCCATTTGCGGGTCCACCTGGTCCTCACTTCCCCGGGCTGCCCGCTCAGCGGCAACATCGAGGAGGCCATCCACAGCGTGCTTCGCTCCATTCCGGGAGTGGAAACGGTCATGGTCGAGTTCCGTCAAGACATCCCGTGGCATCCGGGAAGGATCGATCCGGAGGCGCGGGAAAAGCTCATGGGACAACAGTCAGGCTGAAGCGTCGATCCTCCCCGAAAAGCATTTCAACGGTGTCGTCCGGCCGGACCTCCAGGTCACTGGCCAGGCTGTTCCAGCTGGGATCGGCGGGA
>CAJXMX010000299.1 GCA_913056355.1 uncultured Opitutales bacterium | reverse complement strand
CCAGCCGTTATCCACCCCGACGGCCATGGCATAGGCGAACATCCCCGTGCAGGAGCTTTCCGTCCAGGCGTACTCGTAATCGATGACCTGGCGCCACATGCCGTTCTCCGCCTGGTAGGACAGCAGGGTCACCATCATGTGCCGGTAGCCTTCCATCAGGAAAGGGCGCAGCTCATGGCCGTCCGGGAGGGAATCCAGCACCTCCGCCATGGCGGCAGCCACCCAGCCGTTGCCCCGGCCCCAATGGTAATGGAAATCCGGCCCGTGGTAAAAGAGCCCGTTGCCTTGCTGCAGCTTGCCCATGTAGGCGGCCAGCTGCCGGGCCGCCCGGTTGACATACCGGGGCTCCCCGGTGGCCCGGTAGGCCTGGACCTGGAGCATCCCGACCATGTACATGTCGTCGATCCAGAACCGGGACTGGCCGGTCAGGCCGTCCTCCCGGGGATCCTCCCACTGCTGGTCAGCCAGGGCCAGGCCCGCCTTCAGGTAGCGCTCATCCCCCGTCTGGAGGTAAATCTGCAGCGGCAGGATCCCGACCACGTTGCGGTCCACGTGACCGGTGGTGGCCAGATTGTTGTCTTCCTTGAGAAACGCTTCATAGCGCCGGATCAACTTTTCCAGCAGCGCCTCGTCCTTGAGCTGGCCGGCCAGGCGGAGGGCCCCGACCGCCGCGCAGGCCTCTGCATAGTGCAATCCCTCTTCATGGGAGGTGCCTTCATAGGTCATGTAGTCGCGGCCGAGCAGGTTTTCAGCCACCAGCCGACCGGCTGCCGCCTTGCCACAGGGCGGGAGTCCGGACAGGTCAGTCTGGCAATTTGCCGAAATGGTGAAAAAGACTGATGCAAAACACGTAAGGAGAGGTAATTTCATGGCGGTCCGCTGACAAGAATCCCATGCCGCTTTGACCTAGACAACCCAATAGTTAATATTGCACCGGATCCCTGTTGCGGACAATCCGTGCATGGGAACAATATTCTATTCGATTGAAACTGAAGCGTCGCCAGTTAATCCCAGCCTTTATCGTCCTGTTGAGCCTTGCCGTGGCCACAGTCGCCTTGAGCCCGTGGTGGATTCCGTGGGCCGCGCGACCGGTGGCCCGCCACTTCGGGATCGAGTGGGAGCAAATCGACCCGCAGGGCTGGTCCGCCTTCGTGGTGCGGGGCATCCGCGTGGACACCCCCGGCTGCGAGGTGACGCTCGATGAAGCGCGCCTTCCCCAGCCCATTCCCTGGCTCCTGTACCGGATGGGAAAGGGTGACGGGCAGGCCTTGCAGGCGGGAAGGCTCAAGGTCGCCATCCTGGACACGGAACCGACAACCGCGGACGACGAACCCGGCCGGGGCATTGCCCTCCTGCAGGACATCAGGGCAACGCTGAGGGAGTACGCTCCCTGGATTCCCCCGGCCAGACTGGACCGGATCGAGGTGCTGGCCGCTGACGGCAGTTCCATTATCCAGCTGGAGGACCTCGCGCTGGAGGAAAACCGGTTGACCGGCCATTATCCGGCCCAGTGGCATGTCCCCCCGGCCCGGCTGGCCCTGCTGCTGGAAGCGGATTCCCTGGTCCTGAGCGGATCCACTGACGACTCCGGTCCCGCGCTGAACCTGAATCTCGCCCTGACCGCCGACGCGGAGGGCCGCTCGGACATCGAGGGCCGCCTCAGCGCCGACGGGTCCCCGGTCAATGTCCGGGCCGGCTTCGCCCCCGGAACCTGGGTGCCCGATTCCATGGAGGCCGAGGCCCGCGACTGGCGGGTTCCCGATGTCCTCTCGACCATGGCGGACCTGCCCGCGGGCAAAGTGATGGCCGATTTTGACGTCAACTGGTCGGGCTCCCGGTATGACCTGGACCTCCACCTCCGCAGCCAGGACCTCTTTGCCCGCTACACCAAGGGGGAATCGGTTGCCGACCTCAGGGTTTCCGGGGACTACGACCATCTGGATGTATCCAGTCTGCAGCTACAGACAGCATGGCTGGAGTGCCGCCTTTCCGACCCGGTCCGGATCAATATCGCGGAACAGCGCTTCGAGGGCCGGGCCAGCCTCGACCTGCAGGCCGATCTCGACGGGCAGGACTGGATTCCGGCCACCGGCCAGGTCCGGGCCAAGGCCAGCCTGCAGCCCGAGTTCCGCAAGGGTTCGGTGGTCGAGTTCGAACTGGAAACCGAAAACCTTTCCGTGCGGGAGCAGGTCATCAAGCTGGCCCGGGCGACCGGCCAACTGGCCTGGCCGGTCCTGACGATCGACCGGCTGGAAGTCCGGGTTCCTGAGACCGGACACCTCCTGGCCAACGGCTCCTATTCCTTCGCCGACCAGAACCTGGCCGGGGGAGGCGCCTTCGGGGTCGATCCGGTCCTTTTGCAGCACTCGGTGCCGGGGCTGGCCGAGGCCGGCCCGGTCGAGGGGGAGTTTAATTTTCAAGGGACCCCGGAACAGCTCCAGCACCAGGGCAGAATCCGGCCGGTGGACCTGCAACTGGAGGGATGGCACCGGATAACCGCCTCCGCCAAATGGAGCGGAACCGGGGACAGCAACCTCTCCCTTCAGCTGGCTCTGGAGTCCGACCAGTCCAGCGAGGCGGAGGCGGAGGTGGTACTCGAGCGGACCCCCGGGTCCGGTCTCGTCTCCATCCGCGTCGACGACCTGGTCCTGGTCGATCCCGACCGGGGAGTCTTCTCCTCGGACGGACCTTTCACGGCCGCCATCGATCCCGCCGCCTCGCCTGTCCTGCGGAATGTGCGGCAATTCCGGATCAACGGGGAAGGGTCCCGGCTTGAAATGCATTTCGAGGCGGATCCGTTCTCGCTCAATATCAAGGGCAGCCAGTTGGAAGCCGGCCCCCTGGAGGGCTGGCTGGACCGGACCGTCCCCTCGGTCGTGGTGAATGAACTGGACACGGAAGTGCAGCAGCTGGACCCGTTCCTGCAAGGACGCTTTGCGGTGGAAGTCAGTGAGGCCTTTGCCGGGACGGAAGAGGTGACCTTCAAGGCCCGGGGAAGCCTCGACGAATCGGGCCTGCGGATTGAATCCATCGAGTCCATCCTGGGGGAAGACCGGCTGGGGGAGGGATCGCTCTTTGTCCCGGTCCGGATCCATCCCCTGCAGGCGGCCGAGGAAGGCTACTACAGCCCCATCCCGGACAGCCGGCTGGATGGATTCCTCAGGGCCGATATCTCCGGGGACCTCGCTGCGGAGTTTCCCGAGATCCCCTACCTTGAGGAAGTGCCGGCGCTTCGGCTCAATATCGAGACCGGCGGCACGCCGGAGGAACCCGAGGCCACCATCAGCGGAAACCTGGCCAACCTCGGGATCCTCCAGATCCTGGATCCGCGGCTGGACGAGTATCCGTTTGAAAATATTGAATTTTCCCTCCGTCTGACCCGGGATCAGATCGAGCTGAAACGCCTCCGGGCCAGCCTGCTGGAGGCCCGGATCAACATTACCGGCGGTCTGTCCACCAAAAGCGTCGAGGCCTACCTGGAGGACCCCGCCGCGGACTGGCTGACCCTGGCCCGCCAGGCCGATCTGGAGGCTGAGTTCCGCAACTTCCGCTCGGAGGGATTTTCGGAAATCCTGCCGGCCTACATGCGTCCCACCGGACTGGTCGACGGGGAACTGCTGATCCGCAAGGGCCTGGAGATCTCGGGCGAGTTGCGGGTCCGGGAATTCAGCCTCCGCCCCACCCTCTACTCACCGAACATTTCCGGGATCACGGCCGTGCTCAGCGTCGAGAATTCCCGTCTCCGGATCCGGGAAGCCGGGGCCACCATCGGCCGCAGCCGTTTTGCCATGGACGGCTTTGTCGACCTGACCGATTTCCGGGAGCCGGCCTTCCAGCTCAGCCTGACCGGCGACCGGATCTCGCTTTTCCGCACCCCGGACATGATCCTCTTCGGGGATGTCCGCCTGGAATTGAAAAGCCCCGAGGATGGGGAACCGGCCAGCGTGAGCGGGGAAATCCGTCTCATGGACAGCCTGATGCTGATGGAGTTTGATCCCCTCGCCGCCCAGACCGCCGGACGCAGCCTGCCCAAGCCGCCCTTTTTCAGCATCGAGCAGGAGCCTTTCGATGAATGGACGCTGGCCGTCAAGATCCACGGGCAGGACTGTCTTCGCTTCAAGAGCGCCTACGCCAAGGCCCTGCTTTCCGTGCAGCTGGACCTGGGCGGGACCCTCGGCAACCCGGTCTGGGTCGGGAACATCTCCTCGGCAGAGGGGACGATCGACTTTCCCGGCCTGCGCACCTCCCTCTCCCGTAGTGAATTGTTCGTGACACGCCAGCGCCAGGACCAGCTCCAGCTGGCCATCAGCTCCATCGGCCAGGTGGCCTCCTACGTCATCAGCATGAGCGTGACCGGCACCACCGACGACCCGCACCTGAGCTTCGCCTCAACCCCGGAGCTTTCCAATTCTCAGATTCTCCGCCTCCTGGCCACCGGGAGCACCAACCGCTCCGGAGTCGGCTCGGTCGGCCTCTATATCGGCAAGGGATTCATCGCCCCCGCCTCGGACGACAGCCTCTGGGACCGGATCTCCATCGAGATCGGGCGGGACGTCACGGAATCCAGCAAGGAAACCATCGACCTCTACTACGATCTCACCGACCGGTGGCGGCTGCACGGGGAGTACGACAAGTACGACGCCCACAACCTGAACCTGGAATGGGAGATCTTCTCACGATGAGTTTCCGGGGCAAATGGACAGCCTGCCTGCTGGCCGCGGCCCTCCTTCCCGGATGGGCGGCAGCACTGGATATCTCCGTGCGGGGACTGGGGCTTTTCGAGAACCTCAACATGGAGCGCCGGTTGGAGTTCCTGCGCGGCACGGGACCCGGCGGGGAGGAAACGGCCATGAACCTGATGCAGCTGGAGGACACCGCGTTCATCACCCTGCAACAGCTCCGCAGCGACGGATATCCGGATCCGGAACTGGTCACGGAGGTCACGTTTGCCGACGGGACGGAATCCTCCTACACCTGGTCCTTTCCCTTCACCGGCCAGTTCAGCGGGGATGAACCGGATTCCGCAATCGTCGCCTTGCGCTTTCATTGCGAGCCGGGTCCGCGAAATTACTACCGCAATGTCGAGGTCGATGGGGTCGAGGCCATCGAGGCCGGGCAGGTGGACAATTTCTTCAAGCCGGAAGGGG
>CAJXMX010000298.1 GCA_913056355.1 uncultured Opitutales bacterium | reverse complement strand
CGGATCAAGGATTACAAGGACCTGCCCCTGAAGACCGGGCTGCGGGAAATTGCCAAGGTCCACCGGGGGGATTTCCGCCTGACCGGAAACCAGAACCTGATCATCGGCGGAGTCGCCGACGAGGACAAGGCCCGGATCGAGTCCCTGGTCTCGGAATTCGGCCTGGAAGCGGGCCTCAATTCCTCGGGTCTGCGGCTCAACTCGATGGCTTGCGTGGCCCTGCCGACCTGCGGGCTGGCCCTGGCCGAATCCGAACGCTACCTGCCGGACCTGGTCGGCGACATCGAGCAGGTGGTGGAAAAGGCCGGCCTGCGCGACGATGCCATCGTTATCCGCATGACGGGCTGCCCGAACGGCTGTGCCCGGCCCTACCTGGGGGAAATCGGCCTGGTCGGCAAGGCCCCGGGCAAGTACAACATTTACCTCGGGGCCGGCTTCAGCGGCGAACGCCTGAACCGGCTCTACCGGACCTCGGTCAAGTCCGAGGAAATCGTGGAGGTCCTGTCCCCGATCATCAACCGTTACGCCAAGGAACGTGAAAAGGGTGAACGCTTCGGCGATTTCTGTGTCAGAACTGGCATTGTCATTCCCTACCAACCGGGGGACAATTTCCATGAGCCGATGCCGGATTGAGTTCCGGCCCGGCTGTACCCATCCTTTTCCCAATGGCTCCTCAATTCCCGGAAGAAACCCCGCACGGCGGCGACCTCGTCTTTGCCTACGGTACCCTCAAGCGGGGCGGCCAGTACCATCACCTGATCGAGCAGATCGGGGCCCGGTTCATCGGTCCGGGCCAGCTGGTCATCCCCTACCCGCTGTACCTGGCCAGGTACCCGTGCCTGCTCGACCAGCCCGGATCAGGGCTCGGGGTCAGGGGTGAGGTCTTCCGGGTCCACGATCCGGAGGACTGGAAGGTGCTGGACCAGCTGGAGGACCATCCCTTCGAGTACAAGCGGCGGGTGGAGCCGGTCTGGGTCAAGGGCGAGCGCCTGAGCGCCTGGACCTATTTCTACCAGGAGCCGGACAAAATTGATCCCGACCTGATTCCCGTGGAGGAGTTTCCGATTGATCCCGGCCCGGGCTCAGATGATGCCGTGTGAGAGCATGGCCTGGGCCACGCGCAGGAAACCGCCGATGTTGGCCCCGTCCACGTAGTTACCCCGCTTGCTGAACTTGCGCGAGTAATGGACGCAGGTGCCGTGAATTCCGGCCATGGTGTCCCGCAGGCGCTTGTCGACCTCCGCGAAGGTCCAGCTGGCCAGGGCCGCATTCTGTTGCATTTCCAGCGCGGAAACGGCTACTCCGCCGGCATTGGCGGCCTTCCCCGGACCGAAGAGGATGTTCTTCTTGTGGAAAATGTTGATCGCCTCCGGCGTGGAGGGCATATTGGCCCCCTCGCTGACCGCGATGCAGCCATTGTTGATCAGGGCCATGGCATCGACCCCGGTCAGCTCGTTCTGGGTCGCACAAGGAAGCGCCAGCTCGCAGGGAATGGTCCAGATGCTTCCTTTCTTGCGGGGAATGAACTTGGCCTTGGGGCACCTTTCGGCATAGCTGCGGATCCGGCCGCGCTCGATTTCCTTGATCTGCCGCAGCTGGTCGAAGTCGAGTCCGCCCGGCTGGTGCACGGTCCCGTCCGAATCGGAGCAGGCGACGACATTGGCGCCGAGATCCATCAGCTTGCGGATCGCGTACAGGGCGACATTGCCGGAACCGGAGACCACGGCCGTTTTCCCTTCAATCCCCTCCCCCCGGGTCTTCAGCATCTCCTCGAGGAAATAGACCGCCCCGAATCCGGTGGCTTCCTTCCGCACCAGCGAACCTCCCCATGCCGTGTCCTTGCCGGTGATGACCCCCAGGTCGTAGCGGTTGGTGAGCCTTTTGTACTGGCCGAACAAATACCCGATCTCGCGTCCGCCGACCCCGATATCCCCGGCCGGGACGTCCTCGCTGGGCCCGATGTGGCGGTACAGCTCGGTCATGAAGGACTGGCAGAAACGCATCACCTCCCGCTCCGACTTGCCCTTGGGATCAAAGTCGCTGCCGCCCTTGCCGCCCCCGATCGAAAGGCCGGTCAGGCTGTTCTTGAAAATCTGCTCGAAGCCGAGGAACTTGATCACCCCCAGGTTGACTGTCGGGTGGAAACGCAGCCCTCCCTTGTAGGGACCCAGGGCGCTGTTGAACTTGACCCGGAAGCCGCGGTTGACCTGGGTTCGTCCCTGGTCGTCCTGCCAGACCACATGAAAGATCAGCTGGCGCTCCGGTTCGCAGATCCGCTGGAGAAGGTTTTCCTCCAGAATGTCGGGATAAGCGCTGATAACCGGAGCCAGCGACCGGAGCACTTCATCCACCGCCTGGATGAAAACCGGTTCGCTGTGATTGCGGGCGTGGACCCAGTCGAGGGTTTCCTTGATCGCTTTGGGTAAGGATTTCATGCCCGAACGGTATAGGCTGCTTCGCAATTGGCAATGGGCTTTAACACAACCGGCGCTTGGGCATTGCGAATTATCCAGTGTAGGGTATAACTAACCCCTGATCCATGGTTAAGACATCCCTGCAGGACCCATCCCCACCCGGCTCCTTCAACGCCCTTTTCGAGCAGACCCGGGACCTGGTGCTTCTGGCCAGATATCCCGGCGGGGAAATTATCTCGGCCAATCCCAGCGCCCTCACTGCTTTCGGCAAGAACCTTCTTACAGCGCGTCCGGTACTGGAAAGCCTCCCGGTGCCCGAGCAAAGGGGGGCCTTCAAGAAGGTCCTGAAGGAAGTTGGGGAAGAAGGCCAAACGGCCCACTTTTCCGGGCGGCTGCGGAGGACGGATTCGAGCTCCTTCCACAGCGAAATGGATATCCGTAAGGTCGCTCCGGATATCTGGCTGGCCACCATTCATGACATTTCCGAAAGGGTCCGCGCTTTGGAGGACATCGAGTTGCGGAACATCGCCATCGCCAACGTGACTTCCGGGGTGACGGTGGCCGATGCCCGCCTGCCCGATCAGCCTCTTATTTACGTGAACAAGGGCTTCCAGGAAATCACCGGTTATTCCGCGCGCGAGGCCGTTGGACGGAACTGCCGCTTCCTGCAGGGCCGGGACCGTGACCAGCCCGACCTGGACAAGCTGCGCGAGGCCTTGCGGGTCGGCCGGGCCTGTATCGTCCAGCTCCGCAATTACCGCAAGGACGGCTCCCAGTTTATCAACGAGTTGCATATTTCCCCGGTCCACAACGAGGAGGGGGAACTGACCCATTTCGTGGGAATCCAATTGAACGTGACGGAACAGGTTGAGGCCAGGAAATCGCTGGAGCGCAGTGAAGCGCGCTACCGCCAGGCGCTCGAGCAGGAAAAGGAACTGAACGAGATCAAGACCCGATTTATTTCCATGGTCAGCCACGAGTTCCGCACCCCGATGACCGGCATCATGGCCTCCGCCGCCCTGTTGAAGAAATTCGGCGACCGCCTGGAGGCGGACAAGAAGGACCGGCACCTGGCCAATATCGCCACCTCCCTGAAGCGGATGAACCGCCTACTGGACGACGTGCTATTCTTCAGCCGCGCCGAATCCGGAAAGCTGCAGGTCGAACGCAGGCCTGTCGCTCTCGCCGAGTACCTGCCGGCCCTCATGGAAAGCCTCTCCCTGGTCTATCCGGACCGGGAGGTCACGCTCGATCTGCGCCTTGAGCCGCCGGCCTCCTTCATGCTCGATGAACACCTGCTGGACCACATCCTGCAGAACCTGATCGGCAACGCCATCAAGTACTCGCCCCCCGGCAGCGTGGTCACCTGCCAGCTCCGGGAAGATACGGAATGGCTGATCCTGGACGTCTCAGACGAGGGAATCGGCATTCCCCTGAAGGACCAGGACAAGCTTTTCGAGGCTTTCCACCGGGCAGACAACGTCGGCCAGCAACACGGAACCGGTCTCGGCCTGAACATCGTCCGGCGCGCGGTGGAACTCCTTGAGGGCGATATCCGTTTCACTTCACGTGAAGGCAGCGGATCCACCTTTACCGTCCGCCTGCCCAAGATCCCCTCCAACAACGACAAACAATGAGCAAAATCCTGATCCTTGAAGATGATGAAAACGTCCGTCTGCCCCTGGTCGACCTGCTGGAATCCGAGGGATTCACGGTCGTGTCCGCGGAAGACGGCAAGAAGGGGCTTTCCCTGGCCAAAAAGGAAAAGCCGGACCTGATCGTCTCGGACATCATGATGCCGAAGATGGACGGTTACGCGGTCTTCGAGGCCCTCCAGTCCGATCCGATGACGGCCGTCATTCCCTTCATATTCCTGACCGCCAAGACAGATCCCAAGGACATCCGGGAAGGGCTCGGGCTCGGGGCCGATGATTACCTGACCAAGCCCTTCGAGCACGAGGACCTGCTGGACTCGATCCGGACGCGGCTGGAGAAATACAAGCGGATCTCCGAAGCCGCCCTCAGCGCAGATGACGATATCGAGAGCGAGTACATCTTCATCAAGGACGGGGAAAGCTGCTGGTTCGTCGAGTTCGACAAGATCCGCCTGCTGGAATCCGAGGACAACTATGTCCGGATTTTCTTCGATGAACACAAGCCGCTGGTCAGCCGAACCCTGAACTACCTGGAGGAGCGACTCCCGGCCAAAAGCTTTTTCCGGGCCAACCGCAAGCAGATGATCAACCTGAAGTGGATCCGGAACATCCAGCCCTGGTTCAACGGTGGCCTGCTGGTCACCCTCAAGGATGGCAGCCGGATCCAGATGTCGAGGCGGGCGGCCCAGACCTTCAAGTCCCGCCTGAGCATATAGGACACAAAAACGCCCCGGTCCTGGGTGGAACCGGGGCGCTGAAAACGGAAACAGGTCCCGGCTATTCAGCCTTTTCCTGGAACAGGTGCACGTCGCGCTGAGGGAAGGGAATGGAAACGCCTTCCGCGTCGAAGCGCTTCTTGACCGTCTCGTGGGTGTCGAAGAAGACGCCCCAGTAGTTTTCGGCGTCGACCCAGGGACGGACAAAGAAGTTGACGCTGCTGTCACCCAGCTCGCTGAGGACGATCTGCGGCTCCGGATCCTTCAGGCAGCGCTCATCGGAGGTGATGATGTCCTTGAGAATGCCCTTGGCCTTGTCGATGTCGTCACTGTAGCTGATCCCGAAGGTCATGTCGCAGCGGCGGGTGCCGCGGG
>CAJXMX010000297.1 GCA_913056355.1 uncultured Opitutales bacterium | reverse complement strand
CGTCCTGCCGGGTTCCCCCATCACATTGCACTGCCGTCCTGCCGGGTTCCCCCATCACATTGCACTGCCGGCTGCCGGGTTCACTCCATCGCTTCTTCATCAATACCACACCTCGTCCAGGAAGAGGCCCTCGGGGGGCGCCGTCTGGACGACGTTGGTCCGGGTCCGGCTGTCACGGATTTCCGCTACGGCCTCCGGCTCGAGCTTGCCGGTCCCGACATCGAAGAGGCAGCCGGCCAGGCTGCGGACCATGCGGAAGAGAAAGCCGTCGGCCTCGGCCACCAGGCGGACCCGCGGCCCTTCACTTTCGACCCGCAGGACGCGGAGGTCCTTGACCGGGTCGTCCTCGCGGTTGTCGCGGGGATTCGCGGTGAAGGCGGAAAAATCGTATTTGCCGGTCAAGTACGCCGCCCCGGCGTTCATGCGGTCGACGTCGAGCCGGCGGTTGCCGGTGGACCAGTGCCAGCGGGTCAGGAAGGGATCCGCATGCCCCTCGAGGAACTGGTACACGTAGCGCTTCCCGACGGCCGAGAAGCGGGCGTGGAAATCGTCATCCACCACCTCCGCCCGGTAGACCTGGATGGCGTCGGGGTAACCGGTCCGCAGGGCCTTCAGCAGGGCCTCAGACCCGTGCGCCCAATCGCCGTCGAAATGGAAGACCTGCCCGCGGGCATGGACCCCGCTGTCGGTCCGGCCGGAACCGTGGATGGGCACCCTCCGGTTGAAGAGGACGCGCAGGCGGTTCTCGATGAAGTCCTGTATGGTGTTACCGCTGGGCTGGGACTGCCAGCCTTCGAACTGCGTGCCGTCGTAGGCCACGGTGCATTTCCAGCGCATCGCTCAGTCCTCCTCGGAATCGTCGTGGAGCAGCTCCGGGGCCGGCAGGTTCATGTCCAGCCAGTCCTGCAGGATGACCGCCGCGGCCCCCGAGTCGACCACCCCCTTCCGGCGCAGCTCGCGCTCCCGCCGGGCGCTCAGGCCCATGTCGGACTCCACCTTGTGGGAGGTCAGGCGCTCGTCCACCCGGTGCACCGGCAGACCCAGCCGGGCCTCGAGGAGGGCGATGAAGGCGTCCACCTCCTTCGCCTTGAATCCCACCGATCCGTCCATGTTGTAGGGATATCCCACGACAATCTGATCGACCCGCCGGGTCCTGACGATGCCGGCTATGTGGTCCATGCGCGCCGCCGCGTCGGGCTGCACCGCCGCGGGCATGGGCGTGGCCACGCCCAGCTCGTCCCCCCAGGCCAGGCCGATGCGTTTTTCACCGTAGTCAATCCCGAGGCAATGCATGGACGGATCGCTACAACAAGTGGCTGAATTCCGGATCCTCGCCCAGCTTGCGGACGAGGGCCTTGATTTCCTGGGCCCGGTCCTTGGGGCAGACCAGGGTGGCGTCGGGGGTCTGGACCACAATCAAGTCCTCCACCCCGATCAGGGCCGTTGTGTGCTTCCCGTCGTTGACCACGATGTTTCCGCTGCCGTCCTGGATGACGATCCGGCCGCGGGTCACGTTGCCGGCCTCGTCCTTGTCGTAATGCCGTTCCACCGCCGGCCACTCGCCGACGTCGTCCCAGTCAAAATCGGATTCCAGGACCCGCACCGTGGAGGCCTTTTCCATGACCGCGTAGTCGATGGAGATCTTCTCCAGGTTCGGGTAGTGCTCGGCCAGCAGCTTGTCCAGCGGCTGATCCTGCTTCAATCCGTCGGTGATGGCCCCGAGGGCTTCCCACAGTCCGGGCGTGTGCTGCTCGAATTCCCGGGAAATGACCGGCACCCGCCAGGCGAACATGCCGGCGTTCCAGTAATACTCTCCCGACTCGACATACCGCGTCGCCGTCTCCTGGTCGGGCTTTTCCCGGAAAGCCTTGACGGTATACACCTTGCGGCCCTCGGCTTCCCCGGCCACGTCGCCGCGGTGGATGTATCCGTAACCGGTGGCCGGATAGGCGGCCTGGATACCCACCGTGACCAGGGCATCCTCCTGTCCGGCCGCCGCGAATGCCGCGGAGAGGACCGACTGGAATCCCTTGCTGTCCTTGATGACATGGTCCGCCGGCAACATGGCAAAGGTCGCCTCCGGGTCGCGGTCGGCGACCAGCACCGTGGCCAGGCCCACCGCGGCCGCGGTATCGCGCCCGACCGGCTCGGCGATGACGTTCTCCGCCGGCAGCATGGGGCAGCCCTCGAGGACCGCCTCGCGCTGCTCGGCATTGGTGATGACCAGCACATTTTCCGGGGGAACCAGATCCTCCAGCCGCTCCACAGTCTGGGTCAGCATCGGCGTTTCCCCGACGATCGGCAGCAGGTGCTTGGGTTTGCGTAACCGGCTCTGGGGCCAAAAGCGCTCGCCTTTGCCCCCGGCCATGATGACCACATACCTTCCTTGACTCATGCCTCCAAGGTGGCGGGGATCCCGGCAAAAGGCAACGGAAAGGAGGCCTTTTGTCTTCCCTGATGATTGAATTATCCCGGGAATTCCCTCATCTTCCCGCCCATGAATACAAACGATGGACCGCAGATACCCCTTGAAATCGATGTCCGCGAGGCGGCCCGCCTGATGCAGGCGGAAACGGACGGGTCGCCGCTGGTCCTCGATGTCCGGGAAGACGACGAGCGGGCTTTCTGCCG
This sequence comes from uncultured Opitutales bacterium, assembly GCA_913056355.1. GTDB lineage: Bacteria > Verrucomicrobiota > Verrucomicrobiia > Opitutales > Oceanipulchritudinaceae > Oceanipulchritudo. The sequence goes on along the minus strand of CAJXMX010000297.1, from coordinate 2,547 downwards.
CCTGCCCGACCATCTGCATATTCCCATCGGCCAGATCCAGGCCCGCTGGCAGGAGCTGCCACCCGACCGGCAGCTTTTGGTCTATTGCCATCACGGCATGCGCAGCATGCGGGTGGCCCACTTCCTGCGCATGATGGGCCGGACCCATACCCAAAGCATCAAGGGCGGTATCGAGGCCTGGGCACAGGACGTGGATGCGTCCGTTCCGCGCTACTGAACCGGCTCGCCGGGCTCCGCGGTCACCATCTCCTCCTCGGACACGGGCACCGGCTCCTCGTAGTATTCCTCCTCCACCGGGGCCAGCAGGGCCGCGCGGGCGGATTCACTCTCGAGCAATCCCGGAAGGGAAGCGGCGGCCTCATCGGGATTCTGGCGGATCCATTGCTGGCCGATGTAGATTTCCAGCATGCTGCGGGTGTCGGGATCGTAGACCGACTGGGCCCAAACCAGGGCGGTGGCCGGATCATAGGCGGCCGTATTGAGAGCAAGGTTGCGGATGGCCCCGTCCAGGGTCGGATCCGCGGCCTGCTCGTTGAGCCAGTCCGCCAGCGGGGCCGGCCCGTCGTTGGCCACCCATTCCGCGCTCAGGATGTCCAGCAGCTCTGAGCGCAGCGACCCGGAGAAGGTCCGCCAGGTCCAGTCAGCCGCCGCCACCGGATCCGTATAGGTCCATTCCGCCAGCACCTGCCCGAGACCGTCGATCTCGCGGGGAAAGGCCTGGTGGATCCAGGAGGCGGCCGCTTCCGGCTCGGTCGCGGCCCAGGTCTGGGCCAGGGTCACGGCCGCCAGGGGGCGCGCTGTGGCCGGAAATTCACCCAGCCAGTTGATGGCCTCGCGCGGCGTCTCATTGGCCAGGACCTGCTCCATGACCACCATCCCCATCCGGTTTCGGAAGTCCGTGTCCGGCATTCGCTCCAGCAAATTAAAGGCCGTGCCGCGGCTGGCGGCGGTCAGGCTGGAAACGATGACCTCCAGCCAGCGTTCCGAGCGACGGCTGTTGCCGGCCTGCTCGCGAACCCAGAGCCAGGCATCGGCCGGCTGCTCCTTGCTCCACCCCCGAAGCACCGAACGAATGGCCAGTTCGCGCTCGGACGGGCTGTTGAGCGACGCGGCAAAGGCGACCGCCCGGCGTCCGTCCTCCTCCGCCCAGGCTTCCAGCAGGCAGCCCAGGACCTGGTCCCGGCCGGGATCGGCGGGAATCTCCTGGATAAACTTGATGCCCGCCATGACCCGTCGCGAGGGCAGCCCGCGAACGAGGCGGCGGGCATCCATCTGCCGGGTCTCCGGATCCGGATTGCGCATGATCGCCCGCAGGGCCTGCTCCACCTGTTCCGGGAGATCCTCCCCGGAGCCGACCGACATGATCGTGGCGATGTCCGCCGGTTGCCCCGTGTAGCGCTCGAGGACCAGCATCAGCTCGCGCTGCTCCAGGGTCAGGTCGCTGTTGCCGGTCCCGGCGGCACCGGGCCCGAGGTGAAAGGCGAAAGCGGATAGAATTCCCAGTATGAAAACGGCACCCAGGGATGCCAGCCAGCCGAGGCCGAGCATCACTGCACTCATTTGTTTGCGCTTCATGTTTACTCCTGTGGAGCCGCCGGCATCTCCCCTGATTCCGGCATCAGAACGATCCGATGGTCATGCTGGGGAGTCTAAGGAGAAGGCCCCTGCACATTCAACAGCAAAACTCCCCAACCGGAATTTGGATTCACAAGCGGTCAAAATTTCCCATCGTGGGGGACATGGCCCGAGGATACATCATCGCCGCCGGACATCCCCTGACCGGCGAGGCGGCCGAGCATGCCCTCCGCTGCGGCGGCAACGCGATCGACGCCGCCTGCTCCGGCTGGCTGGCGGCCTGCCTGGCCGAGCCGGTCCTGACATCGCCGGGCGGAGGAGGATTCGCCATGGTGGCCCCGGCCAGCGGGAAGCCCCGCCTTTACGATTTCTTCGCCCAGACCCCCAGGCGGATCAATCCGGAGGCCGCCCTCCATCCCCTTGAAGCCGACTTCGGAAGCACCCGGCAGGTCTTTCATCTAGGACCCGGCTCGGTGGCCACTCCCGGATGCGTGGCCGGTATCCTCCGCATGCATGCCGACCTCGGTCGGCTCCCCCTGCGTGAATGCGCCGCTCCGGCACTCGAGTTGAGCCGTAGCGGCCTGACTGTTACGGAACATGCCGCGACCCTGCTGGATGTCGTTCGCGCATTGTACCGTTCCACTCCCGAATCCGCCGCCCTCTTTTCTTCCCCATCCAGGCCGGATGCCTGCCTCCGGGAGGGGGAAACCTTCTCCAACCCCGCCTTCGAAACCTTCCTGGAAATGCTCGTCGCCGAGGGTTCCCGGTGGTTTTACGAGGGCGATATCGGCCGGATCATCGGGGACTACTGCCAACAGCACAACGGCCACCTGTCCCGGGATGACTTTGTCCATTACCGGGTCGCGCTTCGCGAACCGCTGATGATCCGCCGCAACGGGGCCACCGTGTTTCTCAATCCGCCGCCCTCCATGGGGGGCACGCTGATCGCCGTGGGCCTGCTCTCCCGCGGCA
>CAJXMX010000296.1 GCA_913056355.1 uncultured Opitutales bacterium | reverse complement strand
TTGAGCGAAATGGCAAGTATTATTGGTACATCAGCACCAATTGGTCCGGGATCGGCGTGGCTGTGGCCGATCGTCCGGAGGGACCTTTCAAGGATGCCCTCGGCAAACCTTTATTGACGAACGAGGACTGTTTTGCCTCCAGCCATGCCTGGGCCTGTATCGATCCGGCGATCTTCATCGATGACGACGGGCAAGCTTGGATCTTTTGGGGAAACGGGCAATGCTACTTTGCGAGGTTGAAGGACAACATGGTCGAGATCGATGGGGCCATCAAGCAGTTGCAATTCGATGGCTTTGAATTCACGGAAGCCCCCTGGATTCACAAGGAGAATGGCAAGTACTATTTATCCTATGCCACCGGATTTCCGGAGAAGATCGCCTACGCCATGTCAGACAGCATAGAGGGGCCGTATGAGTACCAGGGAATCCTCAATGAAATCGCCGGCAATAGTAATACCAACCATCAAGCCATTGTTGAATTCAAGGATAACTGGTACTTCATTTACCACAATGGAGGGATTAACCCTGATGGTGGCAGCTACAGTAGATCCGTATGCATCGACGACCTGGAGTACAATTCCGACGGGACCCTGAAAAGGGTGCGGATGACTTCCGAGGGGGTGGAACCCATTCGATGATCCAGCGTCGTCGGCTTAGATTTTGAAGAATTCGGACTCAAGCGCCTAGTCCGGCTGCGCGAACGATCGAACGGCGATTATCTACCAATCAATCAATTATCAAATCCAACCTTATTATCTGAATCACTATGCAATCCTCAATTCTACTCACTCTTTGCCTGCCCCTTCTCTCCTCTTTTACCATGGCCGATAGCAACGACGCCTACCTGCTGACCTCCTTCAGGGGCGATGGGGACGGGCTGCACCTGGCCTATTCCTTCGATGGGAAGGACTGGACCGATCTCGACACGGTTTACCTAAAACCAACCGTGGGATCCGGGCTGATGCGCGATCCCGACATCCTCAAAACCGATGACGGTACTTACCATATGGTCTGGACGACCGGTTGGGGCGATCTGGGTATCGGCTATGCCACCTCGACCAACCTCGTTGACTGGTCGGAGCAGCGCTTTCTACCGCTCATGGAGGATTTTCCGGGAGCGAAGCTCTGCTGGGCTCCGGAGATCTACTTCGACAATGGCCGTGAACAGTTCCTCATTGTCTGGACTACAGCGGTGCAGGAGGAGGGGTCGCCGGATACTGACTTCAGGGCCTACTGCACGACAACCAGGGACTTCAAGGAATTCAGCGATCCAAAGATTTTTTTCGATCCGGGATTCAACAATCTGGACACGACCCTCCTGAAGCAAGGTGGTCTCTATTACGCCATCATCAAGGAAGCCGACGACCAGCCGGCAAAGGATTACGGGTCGATTCACGTTGCCAAGGCGGACGACATCATGGGTCCATACAAGTTGCTGGACGAAGTCGTGCTCAACAAGGAGCAGGCGGAGGGACCCGCCGTGGCGGATACCGGGGATGAAGTCCTCGTCTACTTCGACTACTACACGCAGCACCGCTACGGGGTTCGTTCCACCACCGACTGGATCAAATGGACTCCCGTCGAGGAAGGAGTGGTCGTCCCGGAAGGCCAGCGCCACGGATCTATTTTCAAGGTGTCCAAATGCATGGTGGAATCCCTGCGGTCCAGAGCCGCCGAGATTGCTCCCCAACCCATTCTCCGGGGTGAGTTCACCGCCGATCCGGCGATCCGTGCCTTTGGGGACCGCTACTACATTTACCCCACTTCCGACCGTCCCTATTGGAACACCACGGAGTTCGCTGTCTGGTCCTCTCCGGACCTGGTCCATTGGAAGAAGGACGGCATCGCTCTGGACATCACCAAGAACCTCAGCTGGGCCGACAACAAGGCCTGGGCGCCCGACTGCATCGAACGCAACGGCAAGTACTATTTCTATTTCTGTGCCAACCACAATATCGGTGTCGCGGTTGGGGACTCGCCGACCGGCCCGTTTCGGGACGCCCTCGGGCATCCATTGATCGAGAATGACAAGATCAAGACCTTCAGTATCGATCCCTACGCCCTAATCGACGACGACGGACAGGCTTACCTCTATTTCGGCAATGGAATCCCCATGGTGTATCGACTGAATGAGGACATGATTTCCCTCGACGGGGAGCCGGAGGAGATCCCCCTGCGCGAGTTCCGCGAGGGCATCGCCGTCTTTAAGCGGAATGGAAAGTACTACTTCATGTGGTCCATCGACGACGCCCGCAGCCCCGACTACCGGGTTGGCTGGGGCGTTTCCGATTCCCCCTACGGCCCCGTTGTCAGTCCGGAAGCAGAAAAGGATTTTATCGTCCTGCGTCAACACGGCCCGGCGCAAGGGACCGCCCACCACAGCGTCGTCGAGGTCCCCGGCACCGACCGCTGGTATGTCGCTTATCACCGGCACGCCATCCCCGGGGGCGGTGGTTACAAGAGGGAAACCTGCCTGGTCCGCATGAAGTTCGATGGCGAAGGGAATATTCTTCCCATGGATCCCATGCAGACCCCGTTTCAGTTGTACGACACGGGCGAACCGATTACCGCCACAGAGTAAGCGCTTACTCTTCAGCCAGCAGCCTCAGCCCGTAGATCGGGCCGGCGCTGGAATTCTCGTGGGCAACAAACCGGACGGTGAGGGGACCCTCCTCGCCGGCGTCCGCGATATCTGCCGGAAGTTCGAATTCACGGTCGATGAACTTGTCCGGATCACCGCCATTCAGGTCCAGGGTGGCGATCTTCCGTCCATTGATCTGGACCTCGAAATGCTTGCCCCGGTCTGCAGCATAGGTGGTGACACGCAGGATGGCGGCCCGTTTGCCACCGGTATCCAGCTTGTATTCAAACCAGGATTCCGCCGCCCGCCAGGTTCGGCCCAGATTCGCACCTTGTTGGGGGCCTTTCGCGGCAAAGTCGTGCTCCACTTCGGTCTGCTGTTCTCCGGGATGGACCAGATCGAGGGTGCGGGCCTCAAGCGCCAGGCGCGCCCGTTCGTTGGCGGCCAGGCTGGCCACGACCTGATCATATTCCGCCTCCGGGACCACCTTCCAGTAGACCATGTAGCGGGTGTCGTGAATCTGGTTAAAAGGCTCGAGCTCAAGCGTCTTGTAGTGATCCGGGCGGATGGCCGCCGAGGCGGTGAAATGGAGCGGATCCCCGGGGACTGGTTCAATTTCCCCGACGATATCCCCAGGGCTCCCGACCAGCATCGGTGCCGAATCGAGCGGCAGGTAGGCTCCGGGAGCAACGTGCCCCATGCGGGAGTCGTCGGCGAACAGCCCCGGCGTGTCACCTTCCGCGATGCGGGCCCCCAGGACCAGCGGTCCGTAATCGATGGAGGCATAGTCGCTTCCGTCGGGCAACGGCTCCAGCCGGGGAGTCATGGGGAGGGATATTTCAATGCAATCGCCAGGCTGCCAGGTGCGGGTGAGATGGACAAAGCTGGAAGGCAGTACACCGACCGCTGCCGGCTCGCCATTCACGCTGACCTTGAACGCTCCCTCCGCCACCCATGCCGGATGCCGGATAGCCAGGGTGAAGGTATCCGGTTGCTCCAGGTTAAGGATGAGGGTCGTGCCCTCCTCGCGGGGGAATGTGGTTTCCTGTCGAAGCTCCAGGCCGCGCTCCTCCCAGTTAAGTTCGGAGGCCATGAAGAGATTCACGAATAGCGTGTCGGCCTGATGGGCATAGATGAATTCTCCATATTTCCCGTGGTTTTCCATGCCGGAACCGACACAGCACCAGAAGCAGGTCTCCGGCTGGGAGTATACCCGGTAGTGGCGCGGCCGCATCGGGGTGAAATAGACAAATCCGCCGGTCTCGGGATTCTGGCTGGACAGGATGTGGTTGAACAGCGCCCGCTCGTAGTAATCCGCATACTGCGCCGCCGGTTCGCTTCTGAACAACCGTTCACTCAGGCGCAGCATGTTGTAGGTATTGCAGGTTTCCGGGCCTTCCCGGGAACTGATCATGGAGGAGAAATCGTCCGCGGCGTGAAAGTGTTCCCGGACACTGTTCCCGCCGATGGAGACGGACCGGTGATGGACAACCCGCTCCCAGAAAAACTCCGCCGCTTCCGCCCAATCGTCGTTCGCCTCAAGTTCGCCAATCAAGGCGAATCCGATGACCTTGGGGATCTGGGTATTGGCATGGAGGCCGTTCAGGTGATCTTCCCGGACCAGCAACGGTCGAAGTATAGAGCGGTCGCTGAAGCGCTCGGCCGCCTTCAGGTAGCGCGCATCCCCGGTGATGATATAGAGGTCGGCCAGCACCTCGTTCATGCCGCCGTGCTCGCAGCGCAGCATCAGCTGGACCTGCACGTCGGTCATGGGCTCCAGCACGCCCAGGCACCATTCACCCATGCGTTCGAGGACCAGGCGGGCCTCCTCGTTGCCGGTCAGATTCCAGGCATCCCGGAGGCCGGCAAAGGTCTTGTGGAGGTTGTACCAGGGCACCCACTTTCCGTTCAGGCTGAAATTGTCGACATCCAGCCGGCCCTCCTTGAGTTCCTCCCAGACCTCGACGCCTCCCGGAATGCCCCCGATGTATCCCGTCCCGATGGCGTCCTGGCAGGCTTTCAGCTCGGAGACCATGTAGGCCAGGCGGTCCGCGGCCTCCTGGCTGTGGCTGACCACCGCATGCTGGGCCAGGGCGGTCAGGTAGTGCCCGGCGCTGTGTCCGTCCAGTCCGGTGGATTCCCAGTTGGGGTAGGGCTCCCCCTTGGGCGGCAGGCCGGCCTCGCGCCGGTAGGGGGCGACGAAGCGGTCCACGTCATGTTCCAGGATATACTGCAGGTTCAGCTCCTGGGCGTGTAGAAAGGGCCCCGGCAGCAGGCTTACCTGCTCGAGGGGAAACAATTCGGCCGGTTGGCACTCGTCAACCGCCTGGGCCAGGGTAATGGGCCCGATGGAGGCGATGGCCAGTGCCACCATGGGTAAGCAAGATTTCCGGGGGTGCGATTCCAGGGTTTTCATAAGGAGAGGGATTCGAGGGTAATCCCAAGGAAAACCCCAATCGTGGAATTCCTCAATCCAAATGGACGATGCCGTGCCGGATGGCCGCGATGGCAGCCTCCGTCCGGTCCCGGACCTGCAGCTTCCCGAAGAGCGTCTTCAGGTGTGACTTCACGGTTTCCTCGGAAATGAAAAGGCTGGCCGCGA
>CAJXMX010000295.1 GCA_913056355.1 uncultured Opitutales bacterium | reverse complement strand
GCCGGTCGCGGTCACCCCAGACATCCGTACCGAAAAGGGCGTCACGTCCAAGGTAGTACTCGGTGGGCACTCCGTTGATCATGAGCGTGGATCCCGGTTCGTCCGGCAGGCCGGTTTCGGTGCCGGGAGTCCAGACCGGCTGCTCGGCAACGCGGCCGTCATCCGGGAAGATGCGTTCGTAGGGAACCCAGCCCTCGGGCGGATTTTCCGTCATGAAGGGCACCATGGCGCCTGCGGTCAGGCTCTGGTCGCGGTACTTGGTCTTGGCGTAGGAAACGTTGATCATGGCCCCGAAGCGGGAGCCGGAATCGGTTTCCCAGACATCGCTGACCAGGACGCTGCCGACGGGATTAATCTCGTCCGCTTCCTCGAGGTAGATTCCGCGGGCGGCAATGACCACGCGGGGACCGCCAAAATAGAACGGGCGCTGGGTCTTGACGTCGATGACGCCGGCAATGCCGGATTCGATCTGCTCGGCGGAGCGGGTCTTGTAGACGTCGATACGGTTGACCAGGGCGGCCGGGATGTCGGCCAGGGCCATCGCGCGGCCGGAAGAGATAAAGATGTTCCGCCCGTTGATGGTGGTCGTGACGTCTTCCAGACCGCGGATAAAGACTCGGTTGACCTCGGCACCGGCCCGGTCGGTGACCTGCACCCCGGAGACACGCTGCAAGGCTTCCACGACGTTATTGTCGGGAAACTTGCCGATGTCCTCGGCGATGATGGCGTCGACCAGCTGATAGGAATTCTTCTTGATCTCGATACCAGCCATCAAGCTGTCACGGATACCGGTCGTGACCACGAATTCATCAAGGGTGATGATTTCATCGTCGTTGACCGCATCGTCCTGGGCGCTGAGGGCAGCGGTAGAGGCAAACAAAGCCGCACAAGCGGCGAGGGGGAGTAATGCCTGGCGCCGCAATTTCCCTGCGGACAGGCACCGATATTCACAGGATGTGTTTCGGTTCATGGGAGTAAGGGTGTTAACAGACTGAGGTTAGTTTGGAGTCGACGAGAGCGGGTCTGAATCCGTCCCCGTCATAACCTAATGCGCCCTTTCCGGCCGAAACCCGACAGGAAGTCGAAAAAAAGTCCGCAAAACCCCTTGCGGGCCCCCTCAGGCATCCGGGCCGGCGAGGGCAAGCTCCTGGCCGGAGAGGACCGTCTCGGCCTCCCGCATGAGGATCCGGGCGAAGGCCCAGTCGAACCAGAAGCCGTTGACCGGGGAGCCGCGTTCCAGGGGTCCCTCCATGTAGGGCCGGGTCAGGGCCCAGGCTTCTTCCAGCTCACGGCCGGCCTCCTCCTGGAGATTCATGTGGTACAGGGTCATGGCCAGGATGGTCCGCACGGCCGCGGTCCGCGGTCCGTTGTTATCCGGGGCCGCCAGCGACTTCCGGCACCAGCGGGCGGCGGCCGCGTAACCGCCGCAGCGGTACTCGTAGAGCGCCATGGACATGGAGCGCCAGGCCATGGTGAAGGCATCGCCGCGCAGTTCGGCGTCGCGCGCGGCCGCAGCGTTCATCTCGGCCAGGGGGAAAATGGCATTGAGCAGCCGCTGGTCGGCGGGCCGCAGCAGGCTGATCTTGACGATCCGGTCCGAAAACGGGTTCTGCTTGCCGGAAAACCTCCTGATGGCCTCCCGGCGGAATCGGTCAAAGCCGACCATATCCCCCAGTTCGATCAGGGCCGGGCCCAGTTCCAGATAGTCCAGGCTGGAGACGTCCGCGCCTTCCAGGTGATTGATCCGGAGGAGGACTTCAAAGCGCTCGGCGGCCATTTTCCAGCGACCGTTGGTGGCATGCCATTCCCCGATGGAGCGGAAAACGGCCGCTCCCTCGAGGGTGGAGTCATCGAGGGAAATGGTGCGGATAATATCATCCGCCTCCTCGTACCGCTCCTGGCTGACCAGGAAAGCCGCCTGGGCGATCCGCTCCCGGGTCTCGGCTTCGGTGCGGAGGCGGGCCTGCTGTTGCTCCGCGGCGACCGCCCGCTGCCGGGCATCGCGTTCCTTGAGGAACAGCCAGGTTGAGATTCCGGTGCCGAGGACCAGGGCCGCTGCGACGGCGGCACTGGCCAGGAAGACACCGCGATTGCGCCTGAAGAGTTTGGAGGTGCGGTAGATCCAGCTGGGCGGATGGGCCGTCACCGGCTCCAGATGAAGGTAGCGCACAACATCCATGGCCAGGGCGTCGGCACTTTCATAGCGCCGTCTCCGGTCGGGCTGGAGGGCCTTGGAGAGGATGCAGTCCAAGTCCCCGTGCAGGATCTGGACCAGTTTCCGGGAGGGTATCCGCCGGGCCGAGGCAACCCGGTCCAGGCTGTCGGGGGCCAGGGCCTGGAGCCGGTCGGAGGCATGCACGGGCCGGTGGTCCCGGAAGATCCTGCGGATTCCCTCCAGGTTGCCGGTGGCCAGCAGTTTGCCCTCGATCGGCGTCTTGCCGGTCAGCAATTCATAAAGGAGGACGCCCAGGCTGTAGATGTCGCTGCGGGTATCGATCTCGAGGCCGCCGAACTCCACCTGCTCCGGGCTCATGTAGGCGGGCGTCCCGACCAGTTGGGCCACTGAGACATGGGGATGGCTTTCCGGCCGCCGCGATTCGGTGGCCTTGGAAATGCCAAAATCGATCACCTTGGGAAGGGGCACGCCGTCGTGCTGGGCAATCATGATGTTGGAAGGCTTGATGTCGCCGTGGACGATGCAGTTCTGGTGGGCGTGCTGGATGGCGTGGCAGATCTGGATAAAGAGGTTGAGCCGGTCCTCAAGGGACAGCCGGTGCTCGTCACAATATTCAGTGATCCGGACCCCGCGGACGTGTTCCATGACAAAGTAGGGGAGTCCGTCCTCGGTCTCGCCGGCGTCGAAGACCCGGGCAATGTTGGGATGATCCATCATGGCCAGGGCCTGCCGCTCGGCCTCGAAACGGGCAATGACGCTCTTGGTCTCCATGCCGCTGCGGATAATCTTCAGGGCCACGTGGCGACGGACCGGCTCTTCCTGCTCGGCGAGGTAGACGACACCGCATCCGCCTTCGCCGATTTTCTGGGTCAGCTTGTAGCGTCCGATGCGCTGACCGACAGTCTCGGTGACGAGAAACTTGTGCGGATCCTTGGCCTTGGTGGCCTTGCGCACCTGTTCCTGCAGGAGACCCACGGTTTCGGCCTGGTTGAAGAGGGTGGCCCCGTCCTCAAAAAAGGACTCCGCCTCCTCATTGGCGGTCAGCAGCGATTCCAGGCGGGTCCGCATTCCCGGGTCATCCTTGCAGGAAATATCAAGAAAGGTGGTCCGGTCGGCAGGATCGGTTATCTGGCGCGCCGCTTCAAAAAGGTCTTCTTCCCGGTGATGGCCTGCTTTCATGTTTCCTTTGTGGAGCGGATGGTTTGGTAAAGCCAGGCCCTGGCGTAGGACCAGTGGCGCTCGATGGTGCGTTCCGTCAATCCCAGCATCTCCGCAACATCGCGGTTGGTGTGGCCGCCGAAGAACTTCAGGACCACCACCTTGGCTTTTTCCGGGTCGGTCCTTTCCAGTTCTTCCAGCGCCTCGTCAATCAGGAGAACCTTGTCCTCCGGGCTGGCGGCGGCCAGCTGGACCTTGTCGAGATCCACCCGTTGCAGCTCGCCCCCGTGACGCTGCCGGGCCTTGCGTCTGGCGTTCTCAATCAGTATCCGCCGCATGGCCTGGGCCGCGGCCCCGAAGAAATGGGCCCGGTTTTCCCACTTCCGCCCCTTGCCGATGATCCGGAGCCAGGCCTCGTGCACGAGGGCGGTCGGCTGGAGGGTCTGGGCCGGCGCCTCCTGGGCCATCCGCGCGGCGGCATGCCGGCGCAAATCCTCATAGACCAGGGGCAGGAGCTGTTCGGAGGAATGCTGCTCGCCCCGTTCCACGGCGCGAAGGAAGCGGGTAATGTTGCCGATCAGCTGGTCGGCACTATCCTGATTTTCCTGACCGTTCAGGGTTGAGGTTGTGATCTCTGACATCGGGGATAACGGAGTCCGGCCCGCGGCCGGTACGGGAAATTCTTAGGCCAATTTGCTTTCCGACTTCAACCCCGTTTTCAGGGATTCCCGGCATAGGGACCCGGCGGAAGGGACCGGAACATCCGGTCATTGGCCTTGCCGACGTAATCCCAGTAGTCGGTGGCGATGGTGCTCAGTTCCAGGACACGGCTCTGGTAAAGGACGTCCTCCATGGAGGCGCCGGCCAGGGTGGAGGTCATCAGGTCGGCCCGGACCTTTCCCTCCCCGCCCCAGAGGATCTCGTCATTAACCGTGGATTTGAGGCTGGCCTTGAGGTCGATGGTCAGCTCGCTGGCCTCCCCGGCGAAGGTCTTTTCCCATTCGAGGATTTCGGAAATCAGGACCGCATCCGCCCCGAAGGCGTCGCGGAATCCCTTCATCGTCCCATCCATGTACATGCGGGTATCCAGCAGCCCCTCGGACTGAAGGACATCCATGACAATCGGGACCGGAAGCACATAGTATCCGGCCTGGATCAGGGGATCCGCCAAACTGGCCATCAGGATGCCCTTGGCCTCGGCGGTCTGGGAATTATTGACCGGCGGAAGGACCACGACCACCCGCGGCCAGTCCGGAGCTGCAGGCTGTTGAGCACCGGTCGACTCGCCCAGAAGGCGGTCGATGTAAACGGCCGACTCGGGGTAGAGCTCACGTTCCTTGAGAAATTGCGCCCGGGCCTCCTCCGCGCGGCTCTGGCGGGCCAGCAGGTAGCCCAGTTCGGCGTGCCTCCCGGGAGGCACGCGACGGCCTTCAAGCTCAGCCGCTCCAATGGCGCTTTCCAGGGCAGCCAGGTACTCGTTACGCGCTTCAGCACCGGGGTCGGTCTGCATGGCATACTGCAGATGGCCGAGGTGGGCCGCGTTGGTGGCTTCCTGGTTTCCGGTCGAGCAACCGGCGGAAATCAGGGAGGCTATAAGAAGAAGCTGGGTCAGGTATTTCATAGAATTAACGCAGGTAATAATACAGCCGGAAAACAATTTGGCAAGCGGGTCCGGTCCCGGGCAGCCTGGCAGGCAACCATGCCGGATATCAGCCTTGTCAATTCCGGGGCGTAAAGACAGCATGGGATTCACATCCCCAGTCTTCCCCCGGAAACCCCGAAATCCACCGGTCCATGAACCAGCTTACAGAAAAATCATCCGTCAGGATTTGGACAACATGGCCGGTTCCGCGTGCACATGAACTCCCATAAACTGCAGAACTGGATCCAGATCATCGGAATGATGGCTGTG
>CAJXMX010000294.1 GCA_913056355.1 uncultured Opitutales bacterium | reverse complement strand
CCAGTAAGAGGAGAACGACATGTCACGAATTGTAGTAGATCCCGTAACCCGGATTGAAGGACACCTCCGCATCGAGGCGGAAGTCAAGGACGGCGTCATCACCGACGCCTGGAGCGCGGGGACGATGGTCCGCGGGCTGGAAATCATTCTCAAGGGACGCGATCCGCGCGACGCCTGGGCCTTTACCGAGCGCGTCTGCGGCGTCTGCACGACCGTCCATGCGCTGGCCTCGGTCCGCTCCGTGGAGGACGCCCTCGGAATTGAGATCCCCCCCAACGCGGAGCTGATCCGCAACCTGATGTTCTGCGCCCAGTACATGCAGGACCACGTGGTCCATTTCTACCACCTGCACGCGCTGGACTGGGTCGACGTGGTCAGCGCCCTCAAGGCCGACCCGCAGAAGACCTCGGAAATCGCGCGGTCCATCTCCAACTGGCCGAAGAGCTCGACCGGCTACTTCAGCGACCTGCAGAAGCGCCTGACCAAGTTTGTCGAGAGCGGGCAGCTGGGCATCTTTGCCAACGCCTACTGGGGCCACCCGGCCTACAAGCTGCCGCCGGAAGTCAACCTTATCGGCGTGGCCCATTACCTGGAAGCCCTCGAGTGGCAGAAGGAGATCGTCAAGGTCCACACCATCTTCGGCGGCAAGAATCCCCACCCGAACTACCTGGTCGGCGGGGTGCCCTGCGCGATCAACATCGAGGAGGCCAACGCCATCAATGCCGAGCGCCTGGCCATGGTCGGGAAACTGCTGGAAGACGCGGCCAACTTCGTGGAACAGGTCTACATCCCGGACCTGATGGCGATCGCCCCCAACTACCTTGACTGGACCAACATCGGCGGCGGTCTCGAGAACTACCTTTGCTACGGCGACCTGCCGAAGAACGGCTTTGCCGACGTCTCCGGCTTCAAGTTCCCGCGCGGGGCCATCCTCGGGCGGAACCTGAACGAGATCCACGAGGTCGATCCCAAGGATCCGGCCGGGGTGCAGGAGGAGGTCAGCCATTCCTGGTACGATTATTCCTCCGACGACACCAAGGGTCTGCACCCCTGGGACGGCGAGACCAAGTTCAACTACACCGGGCCCAAGCCGCCTTACGAGAATCTGGATACCGAGCAGAAATACTCCTGGCTGAAGACGCCCCGCTGGAAGGGGCATGCCGTCGAAGTGGGACCGCTGTCCCGGATGCTGGTCGGCTACGCCTCCGGCATCGACGAGTACAAGGAAGTCGTCGACGGAGCCCTCAAGGCGCTGGACGCCCCGGCCACGGTGCTCTTCTCGACCCTTGGCCGCACGGCCGCCCGCGGCCTGGAAACCCGCCTCATCGCCCGCTGGGCGAAGGAGTTCTACGACCAGTTGAACAGCAACATCCGCAACGGGGATTCCAGGACCTTCAACAATTCCCGCTGGGAGCCGGAAACCTGGCCCGCGGAAGCCAAGGGGGTGGGGGCCAGCGAAGCTCCCCGCGGCGCCCTGGCGCACTGGATTGTCATCAAGGACCAGCGGATCGAGAACTACCAGCTGGTGGTCCCGAGCACCTGGAACGCCTCCCCGCGCGACAGCAAGGGGCAGCGGTCGGCCTATGAGGCCTCCCTTGTCGGTACCCCCGTCCATGATCCGCACCAGCCGCTGGAAATCCTGCGCACGGTCCATTCGTTCGACCCCTGCCTGGCCTGCGCGGTCCACCTCTACGACGACCAGAAGCAGCCTCTCTCGGAGGTCCAGGTCAACCCGTCTATCTAAAAGGAAGGAAAGGAGAGCCGCCATGGCCACAACAAGCACCTTGGAAGCCCACCCGCACGAACATGAATACAAGCGGGTTTATGTCTGGGAGCTGCCGGTCCGCATCTATCACTGGATCAACGCGCTCTGCATCCTTGTCCTGACCGTCACCGGTATTTTGATTGCCCATCCACCGGCCATCTCCAGTGCCAGCGAGGCCTCCTTCAGCTACTGGTTCGGCATCAACCGCTTCATCCACTTCGCCACGGCCTACGTGTTCCTGTTCAACTTCGCCTTCCGCATCTACTGGGGCTTTGTGGGGAACAAGTACGCCGACTGGAAGCAGTTCCTGCCCCACAGCGTGAGGCAGTTCAAGCGGGTGGGGAGCGTCCTCGCGGTGGACATCCTGCAGTCGCGCAACCGTCCCATCCACGCCCTGGGACACAACCAGCTGGCCTACTTCACCTACTTCGCCATGTTCCTGGTATTCCTCTTCCAGGTCATCAGCGGATTCGGGCTCTATGCGCCGATGAGCAATTCCTGGTTCGCGGACCTCTTCAGCTGGGTGGTGCCCTTGTTTGGTAGCGATTATTCCCTACGTCAATGGCATTACCTGGCCATGTGGTTCTTCATCCTTTTCACCCTGATCCATGTCTACCTGGTCTTCTACCACGATTACGTCGAGGGCCATGGCGTCATGTCGTCCATGGTGGGCGGATGGAAGTTCCTTCCGGTGGAGGCGGATGACGAGGAGGCAGGACTGATGATGACCCCGCGACCCAAGGCTGAGGACCGTGAGTGAACCGGTCCTGGTCCTGGGAGTAGGGAACCTGCTGGTCGGCGATGAAGGGGTCGGGGTGCACGTCATCCAGGCCCTCCAGGAGGAGACATTGCCGGAACACGTCCACCTGCTGGACGGCGGGACCGGGGGATTCCACCTCCTCGGACATCTCGGCGGCTATCCCCGGGTGATTCTCGTGGACGCCACCCGGGACGGACGCCCGCCCGGGACGGTGGCGGACTTCACCCCGCGCCTGCCATCCGATTTTCCGCCCAGCCTGGGAGCCCACGACATCGGGTTGAAGGACCTTATCAGTGCCATGGCGCTGACCGGCCCGCTCCCGGAAATGACCGTGGTCACCGTGTCCATCGAGGAACTCAAACCGATGGAGATGACGCTTTCGCCGGAGGTGGAAGCGGCGGTGCCGGGAGCCTGTGCGCGGGTCCGCGCGCTGCTGGACCCGGCCTGATCCGGCAGACCGGTCCGCTCAGCGCTCCCAGTCCTCCCGGCGGTTGTAGAGGGGAAACGAGAAGGCCTCCATGGTGCTGCGGATGGCCCTTTCCATGTCCGGGTCCACCTGTCCGTGCCATTTGGCCAGCATTTCCGAAGTCTTCCGCCTGGTGCCGAAAAAGGACTCCGATCTGTCCGTGGTGGAATCGCTCATAATCCGTTCCCGGACCCGGTCCGTGAAGGGAAGGCCAAGTTCCCCGTAAAGCTGCTGGAAGCGCCTGACCGGGTCCATGCAAAAGTCCTCGTAGTGCAGCCGGATCCATTCCGGGTTCCGCTCCAGCTGGTCCAGTGTCACCAGATACCGGATACAATAGGAAGCCGTGAAAATGGAGACCACATCATTCCTGTCGACGGATTCGACGCCCGGGGCCACGCCGGCCAGGGCCATGATCTTTTCCTGCCCGGTCAGGGCCTCCAGCCACTTGAGGGCATTGGGCTTGCCCATCTTCAGGTTGGAGACGACCAGCGGGGCGGGGTGCCGGAATATCAGGGCCACCTTGCCCCCGTACCGGTTCTGGAACCATTCCCCAAGCAGCATGCCTCCGGTTTCCTTGATGACCACCGCCGGGCTCCCGAAGGCCCTGGTGCGGAGTTCCTTCAGGTTCAGGTCCCGTGTGCCCAGGCCCCGGACGGCCGGGTCGTAGATCCTGCGGTGGGCCGGGGATTCCTCGCCGGGAGCCAGGAGCTGGTTGTAAAGCTTCCAGTTGCCCCGCAGGCTGGTCTTCTCGTTCATCGGCTCGTGCAGGTAGATCAGGTTTTCGGCATAGCCGATTGTCGATCCCAACCAGGTGCTGCCCGAGCGGTCGTGGCCGAGAAGGAAGAACAGCCGGTCTGGCCGGACCGGAAGCGGGCGCCATGCCAGGGTCAGGAGTTGATTGGCCAGTGTCTTGGAAATGCTCTTCACCGGGGTGACTACATGCTGGTTTACGGATAGATTCAAGAACTGTTGACCGGAACAGGGTGCTGGTCCCCCTTAGGCTCCAGAATCCAGAAAACCCATGGCCCGAATTATCACATTCCTGTTTTGCGCCCTCATCCTCCGGGGCTCCTTGTTGACCGCGCTCGAGGCATCCCCCGAAGCCTCCATCCGCGCAACGATCGTCGGGGAGGCCATCCTTCGCAACGAGGGATATCAACTGCTGAAGACAATGACCACCCGGCATGGACCCCGCATGGCGGGAACGGAGGGAAATCGCCGCTCCCTGGATTTGCTGGAGGAGGAACTGCACCGGCTGGGGATCGAGACCCGGCGCGAGGCGTTCTCCCTTCCGGGATGGAAACGCGGGAACGATTCCGTTTCCCTGGTCAGCGAGCCGGCCAGGCCCCTGCGGGCCGCCGCTTTGGGTTACGTTTCCCCCCACGAGGCGTTTGAGGCCGGCCTGGCCGTTGTCGAATCCCTCGATTTCGAGGAGATCAATCCCGAATCCCTGCGCGGGAGGATCGTGCTCATGGCCCCCAATCTTCGCCCCGCCATGGACGAGCTGGAGCGCTTCGCGGACGAATTCGGGGTCGTTGGCGTTTTGTTGATCAACCGGAAAAACGGCGGCCAATTGCTGGCCCGCGTATCCGGCCACGAGGGGAATCCCCCGCCTTTTCCGGTCTATTCCATAACGGTCGAGGAAGGGCGCTGGATGCAACGCCAAATGGAAGCGGGGATGCCGGTTCGGATCCGCATGGAAACAGAATCCGGACCCGGGCCAATGACTGTCGAGAACCTGGTGGCGGTCCTGCCCGGCCGCTCTGACGAGGTCATTGTGGCGGGGGCCCACTTCGACTCCTGGGACGACGGCTCGGGGGCCACCGACAACGGTACCGGAACGGTCACCATGATGGAGGCCATGCGGATCCTGAAGGAGGTCTACCCGAACCCCCGGCGGACCATCGTCATCGGCCTCTGGGGGGGGGAGGAGCAGGGGCTGATCGGATCCCACTCCTTCGCCATCGACAATCCGGAGATCACCGAGAACCTCCAGGCCGCCTTCAATCAGGACAACGGCACCTGGCGGATCGACTACATCCGGATGCAGGGCTTCACCGGGGCCGGCGCCCACTTCGGCCGCTGGTTCGGGGCCATTCCGCAGGAGATCACGCAGCACATCGAGCTGGCCATCCCCGGGGTGCCCGAGCAGGGGGGTTCCGACCACATGGCCTTCATCTGCCGCGGGGTGCCGGGCTTCCGCCTTCAGTCCAGCTATCCGGAGTACCGGCAGTACACCTGGCACACGAACCGGGACACCTTCGACAAGGTCTCCTTCGACGACCT
>CAJXMX010000293.1 GCA_913056355.1 uncultured Opitutales bacterium | reverse complement strand
ATCTCTCCGGGATCGCCGGGATACGGGCTGCGGCTACCCTGTTCGATCTCTCCGGGATCGCCGGGGAACGGCCCGCGCTTACCCTGTTCGATCTCTCCGGGATCGCCGGGATACGGGCTGCGGCTACCCTGTTCGATCTCTCCGGGATCGCCGGGATACGGCCCAGGGTATCGTTCGAAATCTCTCCTGAATTTGCCCGGAGGATTGTCTCTGCCGCATCCCGTTAGGGATGCCACAAGGTAGCCGCGGGTCGACCCCGCGCATGCGGGGGAGACCCGGGGTACAGGATCGACAATGCAGGATTCGGCCCCGGAGGGGTCGCACATTCCCTCTACTTCAACCCGTAGACCTCGACCTCGATGTAGTGGTTCATCCGGTTGCTGGTGTTGCCGCGGGAGTAGAGGCGGACGTAGCGGCCGTGGATACCGCTGACCGGGATCAGGCGGCCCTCGTTGGTCTCCACGTAGGCGAGGTCCTTGCCGACGCCCATTCCGGAAGAATTGTCGTGATCGTTGTTGTAGACCGTGACGACCCCCTTCTTGAACTCCGGATCGTTGCTGATCTGGACAATGACATCATGGTAGACGCGGGCCTCGGCATGGTAATGCCAGACCACGATGGCCTGGACGACGGCCTCCACCTCAAGATCGATCTGGGCCCACTGGAGGTCCGGTCCCAACTCCACGTAGTAGCCTTCCTCGCCCTCCTTGTCGCCGTCAGTGATGAAATCCAGTTCCCCGATGATGGGCCAGTCGTCGCTGGAGCTGACCGGTTTGCCGAGGGAAAGCAGTTCCGTCCCCTTGGGGACCATGAGCGGCGGGCGGGGCTCTGTCAGCGGCGCCTCGAGATTGGGAATGTCGCCGACCGGCTTCGGGGTGCCGGCAAAAAGCGGCTTGGGCAGCTCGATATTGAGCGGCTTCATGGAGTCATCGGCCTGGGCGATGGCGCAGGTAAACAGTCCGGCGAGGACGAACAGGGAGAGGATCTTGTGTTTCATGGTCAATGGATGGGTCGAAGGGTGAACAGGATCAGATGGTGAAATCGGCATCGGTGAATTCAAGGGTCTTGCCGGCCTCGATGGCCTCGTTGACCTTGAGGACGGTAACCTCGGTGAGGAAGGCCTCCTCGGCCGGGCAGTTGAGCTCGGCCTGGCCGCGCATGGCGTCGAGGAAGTTCTCGATATGGGGCTGGTGGATGGCCTTGTCGAGGGTGACCGGCATGCTCCAGGCGGAAGGGGCTGCGGTTTCCCGGATGTCGATGGTGGTCTTGGCCTGCTGGTTTTCCGAACCGCCAACCTTGTTGACCAGGCCGCGCTTTTCCCAGTCGGTCCACTCCGGGGCGCTGTTTTCCCGGAAGAGCCGGGTAAAGCTGGGATTTTCCGACATCTTGAGGGCGCCTTCGGTCCCCATGAAGTACTCCCAATACCCACCGCCGGCACTGGTCGTGGTCAGGACCTGGTAGAAGGCCCGGACCGGTCCGGCCGTGGTATCGAATTCGTAAATGGCCATCACGTTGTCGTACCACTCGTGGTTGGTGTAGTAGTCGCACCCGCCACTGGCCATGATGCTCTTCGGTTTGGTGTCGAGGAACCAGTGGTAAATGTCGATCTGGTGCGCGCCGAGATCGGAGATGGGACCGCCGCCGTATTTCTTGTACCAGCGCCAGTTGCGGAACTCGTGCATGTTGTCATAGCCGTACTTCTTCAGCACCGATTCCTCGATCGGGTACTTGTCGGGCCAGCCGAGATCCTCCGAGACGGCCCGGTTCCACTGGCCGTTGACGCTGGTAATGCGGCCCAGGAGACCAGCCAGGCCGATGACTTTCTCCCTGGCGTAGATGTAGCGGGGATTGCTGCGGCGCTGGTGGCCGATCTGGAGGAGCTTTCCGGTGTCCCGGGCGGCCTGGACCATGCTCCTGGCCCCGTCCACGGTGTTGGACATCATTTTCTCACAGTAGACATGCAGGCCGGCCTGGAGGGCGTCCCGGGTCATCGGGGCGTGCCAGAAGTCGGGGGTGGCGATGAGCACCGCGTCGAGATCCTTTTCCTTTTCCAGCATCTCATGGAAATCGGTGTAGGCGACGGCCGGATGCCCGAATTTGCGCAGGATCCCGCTGCCGTAGCGGAGGCTGTATTCCCAGATGTCGCAAACGGCGGCAAAGCGGATGTTGGGAATGTTCAGGGCGGCCTCGATCAGGACGCGGCCCTGGGCTCCGGTGCCGACGATGGCCAGGTTGATGACCTCGTTGGCCCCGGCGGCGCGCAGGCCGTTGGGGAGGCTGGAGCTGACCAGCAGGCCGGCCCCGGCCAGGGAGCCGGTCTTGAGAAACTGCCGGCGGCTGAAGATGGATGATTTATCGGGAAGGGGGGTAGCGTTTTCTGTCATTTCAGGGAATTTCGGTTTTTCAGATTAAAATTTCGGAAACAGGACCAGGCGCTTGTGTTTTTCCAGGAGCAGGGCGGCCACGACCATCAGGATGTGGATCCCCAGCCAGGCGATCCCTCCGTCCTGGTTGATCAGGATCAGCCCGAAGGTCAGGGAGGTGTAGAGCAGACCCATCAGGAAGAGGGTGGTCCGGGTGCAGACCCCCAGGAACAGCATCAGGCCGAGCAGGAGAAGGACGTAGCCGAGGACGGCGTAATAGGGCCCCGTCATGAAGGCCGGCAGGAGCGGCTGGTCGGCGAACTGTTCCTTCAGGCTGTCGGGGATGGCGTGGTAGTGGTCCAGTCCATACGTCCGGTAGCTCACTGAAACCGTTTCCTCAAGCTCGGTGAACTCGTTGATGCGGACGACTTCCCTGGTCTCCACGCCGGCGAACTTCTGCAGGCCGGTGATCACGGCCCGCATGGCCAGCCAGAGACGGAGCAGGAGGAAACCCAGTTCCTCGTTGGTCCACATCTGGAAGAGTCCCTTCTTCAGTCGAATGTTTGAATCGTTTGTCATTTTCGCTGTGGTTATGATTCAAGATTGTCCGCGCCCTAAAGGATCCAGCCCGGACGGTATTCCTTTTTCAAGTACCGGTTGGCCCCGGGAAGGTTGGTGATCCGCATGTTCCGGCCGTCGTACTGGATCCGCTGGCCGGCCCGGAGGGCGACGTTGCCCAGTTGGACCATCTCGGTGAACGGTCCGGCGTAGGAGAAATCGGAGACCGCCTTCCGGCCTTCCCGGATGGCGTTGGTCCATTCCTGCAGGTGGCTGCCCTTGATCCGCCGCAGGGTGCGCGGCGGCAGGCTTGGCTTGAGCGCGTCAAACTTCCCGTCCGGGAGGATCCGCACCGTCTGGCCGTAGGTGTCGACCACCATGACCGCCTCCTCGCCGATGATGAAGGTGCCGTTGCGGCTGACCATTTCCGGCCATTCCCTGATCCCGGACGGCATGGGCGGCAGCATGCCGCCGTCATACCACTTGTAGGTGAGGGGCGGAAACTTGCCGCGGGCCGGGTATTGGTAGGTGACGACGGAGGCCTTGGGCGCGGCCCATCCGGTGACCGGGGTGCAGGCCGCCTCGATCCAGTCGGGGTTGTCCAGTTGCAGGGCCCAGTAGGGGCTGTCCATGATGTGGCAGGCCATGTCGCCGAAGGCGCCCGAACCGAAATCCCACCAGCCGCGCCAGGAGAAGGGCAGGTAGGCCGGATCGTAGGGACGGGGCTCCGCCACCCCGAGCCAGAGGTCCCATGACAGCTCCTCGGGCAACACGGGAATCATTTTCGAGTGATCGGGTTTTTCCATGCCCTGCGGCCAGAGCGGCCGGTCGGTCCAGGAGTGGACTTCCCGCACCGGGCCGATGACGCCGGCATCGATCCATTCCTTGACCAGGCGGGCCCCCGCATTGGAGTGCCCCTGGTTGCCCATCTGGGTGACTACGCCGGCCCTGGCCGCCGCGGCGGTCAGCAGGCGGGCCTCCTCAACGGTGTGGGTGAGCGGCTTTTCACAATAGACATGCTTGCCCATGTTGAGGGCCGAGAGGGCGACCGGATAATGCATGTGATCCGGGATGGAAATGACCACCGCGTCGATTTCCTTGTCCATTTCGGTCAGCATGACCCGGTAATCGCGGAACCACCTGGCACCCTTGGCTTCAGCCCGGGTGATGATCCCGTCAAGGTCTTCCATCTCCGCCCGGGCCTCCGCGACCCCGCGCATGTCGACATCGCAGAACGCGACCAGGTTCTCTTCAGCCAGCCCGACGATGGCGCTCCGCCCCTTGCCGGCCACCCCGATGATGGCGATGTTGAGGCGGGAATTGGGCTTGCTGTCCGCACTTCTCAGCACGGTCGGGAATGCCAGCAGGCCGGCTCCGAGGGTGGTCTTCTTGAGGAATTCGCGACGGTTCGGATTGGCGGGGGGATTGGGGTTCATGATTTTCAGGGAGATAGCTTTTCGAAATCAGACTACTGAGGATTGAAATGAAACATCGCTTATTTCAAGACCAATGCGGGAAATCAGCCCATGAGGGGTAATTTGTATCCCAGGAAACGGGTTTCAGCGGCATTCGTGTAAAGGACGAACCCGCATTCCCCGAAGGACTCGACCAGTTCCAGGAGCCGCTCCTCCGGCAGGACCAGGGCCGTTGTCGAGAGCGCATCGGAAACGGCCGCGGAGGGGGCGATGGACCAGGCCCGGGTGGCCTGGCGGGCGGTCTCACCCGAGGCCGGATCGAGGACATGTTCTCCCCGGACCTCGAATCCCGAAGCGCTGACCGAGTAGCCGGGAGGCAGGTAATGCTTCCGGTCGGAGGCCCCCGGCAGGCTGACCGGCCATCCCGGCCGGCCGGGAGGCGTCCCGACTGCCAGGAGGGTACTCCAGCCACCCATGACCAGGGCCCGGTCGATGCCCCATTCGACGAGCAGTTCAGCCATCTTGTCGATGGCGTACCCCTTGCCGATACCGCCCAGGTCGAGATCGGCATGGGGCCGTGCGGGGGAGGCGCTGACGGAGGTCCGGGAAAGGATGACCGGCGGTTGGTAGCTAGCTGAACTTCCCTTTGGGCGGGAGCGAAAGCCGACATCGAAGGCGCCATCCGTAACCTCGGCTATTCTCAATGCCTGGCGCAGGCAAAGATAGGCATCAGCGCTGACCGGAAGCTCTTCGCGGGCGGAGGCGCGGTTCAGCCGGCTGACCGGACTGTACTCGATGAAGCGGCTCAGCTCCTCCTCAAGCCGGTCGCAGAGGTTAAAGGCCTCCGTGGCGGCCTGCCGGGCATAGCGTTTGTCCGGGTGATGGACATGCAGGGCAAAGGTGGTGGCCATGGCTTCGTGCTCGAAGCGGTGGGGTTCGGCCTGACTGGCGGC
>CAJXMX010000292.1 GCA_913056355.1 uncultured Opitutales bacterium | reverse complement strand
CCCCATGAATTCATCGACCCCCGTCACATCCCGGCCAGTTCCAGGCTGGCCCACAAGATGGGGCGCGGGGAGTTTGTCGTCACCCTGGAGATTGCCTCCCCGCTCACGGAGAAGGGTTTGCCGCGGGTGGAAAAGATCATGTCCCGGGTAAGGGACCATGTCGACGCGGTCAACACCACGACCAACGCCGGGGGCGTCCCCTCGCTCCACTCCACGGAAACCGGGAAGGTGGTCATGGCGCACGGGGTGGAATCCGTGATCCAGTTCTGCGGCCGGGACCATCACCGGGAGGAGTTTATCCGGGAACTCGAGAAGGCCATGGATATGGGCTACAGGAACTTCCTTCTCCTGACCGGGGACTGGCTCCCGGACAAGGAGCGCAAGGTCGACCAGAAGACCTGGTTCCCGATGGACAGTTCCCAGATGATCCACTTTGCCAACCATGAGCTGGAAGGCTGGCAGCAGCGCCTCGGCACGGTGCCCTTCATTGGTTGTGCCGCGAATCCCTTTTCCGTCCCGATGGACGTCAGCGTCGAGCGCCTGGCTTTCAAGCGCCATGCCGGGGCCCGCTTTTGCCAGACCCAGGCCATCACCCATGTGCCGACCTTCGTCGAGTGGTACAAGCAGGTCCGGACCGGACGGGAGGACGCCCCCAAGCTGACCATCCCTTCACTGCCCCTGGTCGGCAGCCGGAAGCTCTTCAAGGTCCTCTGCCGCCTGCCGGGGGTCTACGTCGATCCCTCGCTGCATGCCATCATGGAGCGGGAGGATTTCCAGCGGGCCAGCCTGGATTGGGCCTTCGGGATTGCCGAGGGTGTGATCGAGGCCGGGGCCGCCGGGGTGCATGTCATGAATTTCGGCATGCCTCCCGCCCTCATCGATGAATTCCTCCTCCAGATCCGGGACCGCGCCAAAGAGGCGCGCGCCCGCAGCGGCGTCCGCTTCAACCCCACCGAAGTATAATGAATTTGAAGATATTCTCGCACGGAGCCACGGAGGCACGGAGGACCATTACCCAAAATTCTCGCACGGAGCCACGGAGGCACGGAGGACCATTGCTTCATTGTCTTACTTCTCTGTGCCTCCGTGGCTCCGTGAGAAAATATTCAACGCCTCCGCGTGAGCATTTATTAACATCCAACCTCTATCCATTATGAGCACCACAAAACCCACCAGCCTTGAAGCCAAGCTTCAGCAATACCCCAGCCCCGTTGAAATGCTGCGCCACGCGCAGACCGGCGGCTACGATTTCCCCTTCCCCGGCCAGTACACCAACTGGCGGGACGAACAGGAAGCCTGGCAGAACAGCGTCGTCATTTTCGACCAGTCCTTCCACATGACCGACGTCTACTTCGAGGGGCCGGACGTGCGCCGCCTCCTTTCCGATGTCGGGGTCAATACCCTCAAGAATTTCAAGGCCAACAAGGCCAAGCAGATTGTCGCCTGCAATTACGACGGCCACGTCATCGGCGATGCCATTTTGTTTGGCCACACGGAGGACAAAGTCAGCGTGGTCGGCCGTCCCTCCGTCCCCAACTGGGTCCACTTCAATGCCGAAAAGGGCGGCTACGACGTCAAGGTCACGCGTGACGAACGCACCGTCAGCAACGACGGCTCCCGCCTCCTCTACCGCTACCAGCTCCAGGGCCCCAACGCCCTGGAGCTGATCAAGAGCGTCCACGAGGGGGAATTCCCGGACATCAAGTTTTTCAATCTCGGCGACCTCAAGATCGCCGGCCGGAAGGTTCGCGCCCTGAACCACAACATGTCCCGCATGGGCGGCCTGGAGCTGCACGGTCCGGTGGAGGACCGCAAAGTGATCCTGGAGGCCATCCTCAAGGCGGGTCCCGAGTTTGGCCTCCTGCAGGGCGGCAGCCGGGCCTACTCCACGGTTTCCCCCGAGAGCGGCTGGATCCCCTCCCCCATGCCGGCCATCTATGCCGGGGACAAGATGAAGCCCTACCGCGAATGGCTCAGCGGGGATGGATTCGAGGCCAGCGCCTCCCTCGGCGGCAGCTACTATTCCGACAAGATCGAGGATTACTACCAGACGCCATGGGATCTCGGCTACGGCAAACATATCAACTTCGACCATGAATTCATCGGGCGGGAGGCCCTCCGGAAATTGGCCGACCAGCCGCACCGCCGCAAACTGTGGCTCAAGTGGAACGACGAGGACGTCCTGAAGGTCTTCGCCAGCCAGCTCGGCCACGGGGAGCGCTACAAGTACATGGAGGTGCCCAACGCCTACTATTCCATCCTGCCCTTCGACAAGGTGCTGATCGGCGACCGCATGGTCGGCCTCTCCACCTACACGGTCTACACCTCCAACGTCCGGGCCTGGTTCTCCCTGGCCATGCTGGACGAGGATGTGCCGGACGGCGCGGAAGTCAGCGTGGTCTGGGGCGAGGAGGACGGCGGTTCGCGCAAGCCGGTCGTCGAGCGCCACGCGCAGACCCGCATCCGGGCCAAAGTGTCGTACGGTCGCCTCAATGAAGACTGAGACCGGCAGCATGCGCCTGGTGGGCAGCTGTCCGGACCATGTCGGCATCCTGGCCAAGGTGGCCAATTTCATCGCCGGCCGGGGCGCCAACATCACCGAGGCCAACCAGTACGAGGACAAGCGCAGCAAGCGCTTCTTCATGCGCTACGGCTTCGACCTTCCCGGGACGGGTGATTCGGTGGAGGAATTCACTTCCGCCTTTGAGCCGGTGGCCCGGGAGTTGCAGCTCGACTGGCGCCTGACCGACGTGGCCCGGAGGCGGCGGGTGGTCCTGCTGGTCAGCAAGTTCGACCATTGCCTGGCCTACCTGCTGCACCGCTGGAAGGTCGGGGACCTGAAGATCGACATTCCCTGTGTCATTTCCAACCACGAGACCCTGCGCGAACTGGTCGAATGGTACGGCATTCCCTACCATCACGTGCCCGTTCCCAGGGAGCAGGAAGCCAAGCAGGCCGCCTTCGAGGAAACCGCCCGCCTGATCGAGGAGGCCGAGCCCGAGATCATCGTGCTGGCCCGCTACATGCAGATCTTTCCCTCATGGCTGTGCCAGAAATTCCGCTACCGGGTGATCAACATCCACCACAGCTTCCTGCCCTCCTTCATCGGGGCCCGGCCCTACCACCAGGCCGGGGAACGGGGCGTCAAGCTGATCGGTGCCACCTGCCATTACGTGACCGAGGACCTCGACGCCGGACCCATCATCGAGCAGGACGTGGTGCGCATCCGCCACAGCGATTCCATCGAGGACATGATGCGCCTCGGCAAGGATGTGGAGAACACCGTCCTGTCGCGGGGGCTACGATTACACTTGGAAGACCGCGTCCTCGTGCATAACAATAAGACCATTGTTTTCTCCTGAATGCAGCGATTGAGGTTATGGCTCTCCCTGTTACTTGTCGGGCATTGCCTGGTTGTCCCCGGCCTTGCCGCCGCGGTTGAACCGGCACCGCCGGTCAACATCGGTACCCGACTGGAGCTGTTTGTCGATGCGAAGCTGGTCGACCACATGGAGGGGGTGGAATTTTACCTGCACGCGCCCTGCCGGATGCCCCTGCCGGAGCATCCCCTGCCCGTTCCCTACACCACTGTCCTGAAGGACGGTGACCGGTACCGGGCGTACTATCGCGACATCCTTCCGGGATACGACGGCGAGCGCTTCGACGGGCACCCCGGTGAGCTCACCTGCTATGCGGAGAGTCGGGACGGTCATGAATGGACTTTTCCCGATCTGGGAATTCTCGATGTGAAGAGCTCCCGCGGGAGGAATGTCATCCTGGCCGGCAACGGTCCGGAGACGCACAACTTCACCCCCTTCATCGATACCCGCCCGGGCGTGGATCCGGAGGCCCGCTACAAGGCCCTCGGCGGCACCCATCCCGGCGGCGGGCTCTACGCCTTCCAGTCGGCGGACGGCCTGCACTGGAAGAAGATGCAGGAAGCGCCGGTCCTGACCTCGGAGGCCTTCGCCTTCGATTCCCAGAACCCGAGTTTCTGGTCGGTGGCGGAGGGACGCTACGTCTGCTTCTTCCGCACCTGGGATACGCCCCATGGCGAATTGCGTACCGTCAGCCGTTCCGATTCCGCGGATTTCCTGCACTGGAGCGAGCCGGTTCCCCTCAATCCGAACGAGCCGGGCGAACATATCTACACCCCCGCGACCCAGCCCTACTTCCGGGCCCCGCATATCTACATCGCCCTGCCGACACGCTTTTTCCCGGACCGGGGGGACTCCACCGACATCGCCTTCATGTCCATCCGGGCCGGGGAGGACCATTATTCGCGTCTCTTCAAGGAAGCCTTCATCCGGCCGGGACCGGACCCCGAACGCTGGGGCAACCGCTCCAATTATGTCGCCCTGAACGTGGTTCCGACCGGACCGTCGGAAATGTCCATCTACCACAAGGACGGCCACCGCTACGTCTTGCGGACGGACGGGTTCATTTCGATCCGGGCCGGTTCCGAACCGGGCGAGCTGCTGACGAAGCCGGTTATCTTTACCGGGAGTAAGCTGGTCCTGAATGTCAGCACCTCCGCCGGAGGCAGCCTGCGGGTGGAATTGCAGGATGCAGACGGCCGCCCGCTGCCCGGTTACGGGCTCGAGGATAACGTGCCCGTCATCGGGGACGCGATCGCCCGGGAAGTGGAGTGGACCAACAGCCCGGACCTTTCGGCCATCGCCGGAAGGCCGGTCCGTATCCGCTTTGTCATGACGGAGTGCGACCTGTATTCCTTCCGCTTCAGGGAGTAATCAGTCTGTCAGCGAAAGGGGATCTCCATACTTGTTCTGCTGTCGCCTCAACTCCTCCTGCATCCTCTCCAGCACCACGCGACAGGCGGGACTCCCGGCGACGTCGTGCATTTCTTCCGGATCAATTCTCAGGTTAAAGAGGAGGTACTTGTCCGCCGCCGGGTACCAGATCAGCTTCCAGTCCCCTTCCCGGATCATTCGCTGGGAATCCTTGTAAGCCCCATAGATGGCCTGGCCGGGATTTGTGCTTCCGCCCTGCAAGCGGGGAAGCAGACTATGAAAGGCCACTTCCGCCGGCACCTCGATTCCGGCATACTCCAGGGTCGTCGGCATCAGGTCCTGCATGTATACCGGATCATCGATCACCTTGCCGGCGGGGGTATTCAAACCCTTGAAAATGAGCGGCGGCTTCATGCTGTGCTCAAACATGTTCTGCTTCCCCATCAAACCATGGTGACCGCAGGCCAGTCCATGATCGGAGGTGAAGACCACCAGGGTGTTGTCCGCCAGGCCGGACTTCTCCAAGGCCTCGAGAATGCGCCCCA
>CAJXMX010000291.1 GCA_913056355.1 uncultured Opitutales bacterium | reverse complement strand
CGCAGGATGGGCTGGGTGACCACGATCCCGGCGAAGGAGGGGATTATGACTTCGGGGGATACAACGACTTCATCACCTCCTTCGCCGGGATCGTGGTCACCCAGCCCATCCTGCGCGGATTCGGGTTCAAGGGCACCTACGCCGATGTCCATATCGCCGAGGAATCCGCCAGTGCCAGCTGGGAGCTCTTCCGGGCCCGGGTCATGGATACCGTGACCGCCACCGTTGAGGCCTACCAGAACCTGTATTTCGCCCAGGAAAGCCTGCGTATCGCGGAACGCAACCGCGACCTCGCCCTGCAGTTGCTCAAGGACAACCGCAAGCGCGTCGAGACCGGGTCCCTGGCGCCGCTGGACCTGGTCCAGGCGGAATCCGAGGCCGCCCTCCGCGAGGTTTCCGTGATCAGTTCCCGGGCGCTCCTGAAGCAGGCCCAGAACGCCCTCAAGGCCCTTATCTGGAACGATCCCGAATCGGTCCTGGACCTGCGGCTGGAGATCCTTCCTCCCGGGGAGCCCCGGCATTTCGAGGTGGACCCCGCCCGCGACTACAGCCTGGCCCTGGAAGGCGGTCCCGAGTACCTGGCCATGTTGTCCGGCCTGAACATCCGCGAGCTGGAGCTGGGCAAGTTGCGCCGCAACGCCCTGCCGCAGCTGGACCTGGTCGGTTCCGTCGGGCGCCGCGGCCTGGACAGTCGCCTGGGCGACAGCATCGACCAGGCGTTCGGAGACGGCAACGCCAGCTACTCCATCGGAGCCGTCTTCAGCCTGCCTTTCCCGAACCGGACCCGCTCCGCGGAAAAGACTTCCGCCTACCTGCGCCGCAACCAGGCCGAACTGAACCTGCAGAAACTGGAGCAGGACATCCGCCTGCAACTGGACGACGCAGCGACCCAGCTGGAAGCGGACTGGGCCCGCATCAATGCCGCCCGCCGGGCCCGTGAATTGTCCGAGCAGTCCCTGCAGGCAGAGGAGAAGAAACTGCAGGCCGGCACCTCCACCACCTTCGTGGTCCTTCGCCTGCAGGGGGACCTGGCCGTGGCCGAGATTCGCGAGATCAACGCCCTGGCCGACTACACGGTTTCCCTGGCCCGGTACCATCGGGTTCGCGGCCAGATCCTGGAGGTATACAATATTGCCTTGGAATAAGTGGGGTTAGACAAACTTCTTTAATGAAGCCCTTGCTTGATATTAGAAAGTCCACCTGCTTACCTAACCACCTTTAGCCCGGGACTGAAGTCGCCATCCTGACCAATCAAATGAGATCTCTGAAACCTGCCCTTCTCGGCCTCCTTCTGGCCGCCAGCCTCCTGCCGGCGGAAGATAATTTCCTCAGTCTGGACCAGGCCATCGGCCTGTCGCTGGACAAGAACCTGGCCTACCAGATGGCCCGGCTGAACCCGGAAATCGCCCGGGAATCCATCATCATCCAGGAAGCCGCCTTTGACTTTGAACTGTTTGGCAGCGGCCGGGTGGCCCAGAGCGAGCAAACCACGACCTTCAGCCAGGTGACGGCGACCAGCTCGGACACCCGCAACTGGGTGGCCGGGGTGCGCAAGCGCCTGGCCTACGGGACCAGCGTCACGGCCCAGACCAACCTGGACCGCCGGGACAGCAACGCCGGGGTCAACACCACCAACCTCTCCCAGTCAGCCGACTTTTCCGTGTCGGTCCGGCAGCCTCTCCTGAACGGCTTCGGCAAGGATGCCAACACCGCCTACCTGGAACGCTCGCGGTCGGCCTACCAGGCCGCCATCGAGACCTACCGGCAAGCGGTCCAGCAAATCGTCGCCCAGACCGAGATCTCCTACTGGGCGGTGGCCCGCTGGCAGGAACAGCTGGAGCTGGCCAAATCCAGCCAGGAAGTGGCGGACGCCCTTTTGAACGAAACCCGCGAGCGGGCCCGGGTCGGCCTGGCCACCCAGATCGATGTCCTGCAGGCGGAAGCCTCGAAGGCCGAGCGGACGGAGGAAATCATCTCCACCACCCAGTCCCTGGGCGATGCCTTCGACCTCCTCCTGACCTACATGGGGGTCATTCCCGAGGCCGAGTCCAACGCCCTGGAGCCGGAATACAAGGTGACCCCGCTCAAGGACAACAGCCCCGAACTGCCCGACTACATGCAGATCTGGAACATGGCCCTGCAGCGGGATCCCAACCTGGCGGCCCAGCAGGCGGTCATCGAGCAGCGGGAATGGGAGCGGCTGGCGGCCCGCAGCGCCACCAGGCCGACCCTGGACCTGGTGCTCTCCGGCGCCTACTCGGGCATTGATGACGAGGACATGGAGACCGCCATCGACAACGCCGTCAACCGCGACGGCGAGTCCTGGGCCATCGGATTTGAATTCAACATGCCCTGGAGCATGCGGGCCGGAAAGGCCGACTACCGGGCGGCCGAGAAGCGCCTGCAGCAGGAGGAACTCCGCTACGAGGAACTGAAGCAGATCCTCTCCCGGCAGGTCCGCTCGGCCTGGCGCGGCCTCCAGGCCGTGCAGCAAAGCGTCAAGGCGGCCCAGTTGACAGTCAGCCTCCAGGAAGCCGCCTTCGAGCGGGAAAAGACCAAGTACAACGAGGGGCTCTCCGCCTTCCGGGACGTTCTGGAAGCCCAGCGCGACCTGGACCAGGCCCGCATCCGCTTGCTGCAATCCAAGTACAACCAACTCGAGTCGGAGATCGAACTGGCCCGTCTCAGCGGCTTTATCCTGCAACGCCACGGCGTGACCGAGGAGGACCTCCCCGGCGACCCGGAAGCACAGAACTGATTTAATTCCCATACTCATTTCCCATGCCCAAAAAGAAATCATCCCGTAAAAAGTGGATCATCCTGGCCGCCTTTCTCGTCATCGCGGCCGTGATTGCCGTGGTCGGCCTGAAGGGCCGAGAACACGGCATCGAGGTGACGGTCAAGAAAGCCCAGAAGGGGGACATCACGGCCGTGGTCACGGCCACCGGCAAAGTCCAGCCCGAGACGGAGGTGGTCATCTCCTCCGAGGTTCCCGGCGAAATCATCGAGCTGCCGGTCCGCGACGGTGACTACGTGGAGAAGGGCGACCTTCTGGTCCGGGTCAACCCCGACACCCTGGAAGCCCAGTTCAAGCAGCAGGAAGCCGCCCTCGCGGGGGCCCGGGCCAGCGCCGCCCAGCGCAAGGCCGAGATGCTGCAGGCCGAACTGGACCTGAAGCGGGCCGAGGAACTGGCCGCCAAGGATTTCCTGACCCAGGGCGAGCTGGACCAGAACCGGACCCGGGTGGAAGTGGCCAAGGCCGCCTACCAGTCCGCCATGCACGGCATCGACCGGCAGGAGATGCAGCTCAAGGAGGCCAGCGACCAGTTGGCCAAGGCCAGCATTTTCGCCCCCATGTCCGGGACCGTGGTCGCCCTGGCCTCGGAAATCGGGGACCGGGTGGTCGGTACCGGCCAGTTTTCCGGTACCGAGATCATGCGGGTGGCCAACCTTAACGAGATGGAGGTCGTGGTCGAGGTCAGCGAGGCCGACATTGTCAATGTCGAGATCGGGGACGTGGCGGAGATCGAGATCGACGCCCTGCCCAAGGACACCTTCAAGGGCACCGTGACTGAGATCGCCAACTC
Source organism: uncultured Opitutales bacterium (assembly GCA_913056355.1). Lineage (GTDB taxonomy): Bacteria > Verrucomicrobiota > Verrucomicrobiia > Opitutales > Oceanipulchritudinaceae > Oceanipulchritudo. The sequence goes on along the minus strand of CAJXMX010000291.1, from coordinate 1,713 downwards.
CGCGGTAACCGCCAACGAGCGCAGCCAGGAGGAAATCACCACCTTTGAAGTACGGATCAAGATCGAGGCCCCGGGCAAGAAACTGCGCCCCGGAATGACCGCCACCGCCGACATCGAGACCGATACCGTGACCGACGTGGTGATGATCCCGATCGGCGCGGTCGTGGTCCGTCCGAAACGCGAGGTGGCCGGCAACGGCGAAGGCAAACCGGAGGGCGAAGCTGAAAAGCCGCAATCCGAGGATGCCGAGGCAGGGTCCGGCGAGGGTCGCGGTCAAAACGGCGGCAACGGTGGGCGCGGCGGCCGCGAGGACAACCGCGTCCGGGTGGTCTTCCTCTTTGACGGGGACCAGGCCAAGCTGGTCCAGGTGGAGACCGGCATCGCCGACCGGGACAACATCGAGATCAAGTCAGGACTGGAAGGTGACGAGGAAATCATTACCGGCAGCTACACCGCCCTGACCCGCGAACTGAAGGATGGCAGCAATGTGGTCCGCCGCGAGGGCGGATTCGGCGGATTCGGGGACAAGGGCAACGGCGGCCCGGGCAATTAATTCAGCCATGGAACCGGTCATCAAGATTCGCTCCCTGCGCAAGCTCTACCACCTCGGGGAAACCGAGGTCGTGGCCCTCAACGGGGTCGATGTGGACGTTCACCAGAACGATTACATGGCCATCATGGGGCCTTCCGGGAGCGGCAAGTCGACCCTGATGAACATCATCGGCTGCCTCGATGTGCCAACCAGCGGAACCTATCATCTGGCCGGTGAACCGGTGGACGAGATGGATGACAACGAGCTGGCCCATATCCGCAACCGGCAGATCGGCTTCATCTTCCAGAGCTTCAACCTCCTTCCCCGGACCACCATCCTGCGGAACGTGGAACTGCCGCTGGTCTATTCCGGGATCAGCCGCGAGGAACGGGCCGAGCGGGCCGCCAAGGCCCTGGAAATGGTCGGCCTGCGGGAACTGGTCTGGACACGTTTCGGGGGATCTGTCACAAGGACGTTCCCCCCTTCTCACCGATTCCCCTCCCGAAACTCTCAACCTTGTTCAGGAACGGCCGGGCCGTCATTCGCCCCGGAATTCTGTCCGTGCAGCGGAGTCGCTGACCATGAAATATCTGTTTCGAATTGCGATGGCGCTGGCCTTCGGTGCGGCGGTCGGTTGCGCGTCGGTCTCGGAGTCGGACTCGGGCGGTCTGTTCTCCACACTCAATCCCGGAGAGAGTGAGGCCGCGGAAAGCGAAGGCCGCAGCAACGATCCGTGGGTCAATCAGGCCGGTACCGAGGCACGCAAGCATCTCCCGCGGGAAAAGACGAACGATCCGCTCGGCCTGCGAAACATCTTCATGTCCGAGCGGGCCCGCGACATCGAGCACAATCTGGGAATCGACTGACCGGTCCGGTTCGTGAGAACGACCGGGACCGGGCAATGCCCGAGTTGCTGTTGCGGATCGGCCCGCCCGAAGGACGGGCCCGCGCCGCCATCGATTACGTTGCCTTCTTGCGCGTGGTCCGCGTGCGACGCAGCGGGCCCTTCTCCGACTTGCCGGCAGCCGCCTTCGACGTCTTGCTGTCGCTCTTGGCAAACGCACGACTGACCGCGTCGAGCAGCAGTTCCATGGCGAACGGCTTGCGGAGGTACTCGACGACGCCAAGCATTTCGGCGTAGGCCTTGTGGCGGCCACCTTCGTTGGCGGTGATCATGATGA
>CAJXMX010000290.1 GCA_913056355.1 uncultured Opitutales bacterium | reverse complement strand
CGGGAACCGGCATCCAGCTGCTGGCCTGCAGGGCCTTGGTCACGGCGGGAGAATAGACCGCGCGGACCAGCTTGGCGACCAGTTCGTCGCTGAGCCCGTCCCTGACCACCAGGTGGAAGGGAAGCCGCAGCGGGTAATCCCCGAAGAGGACGTTGTCCGGGCTGGGCGTGAAGGCCTGCCGCTCCTGGCCGGACTTGACGGCCAGGATACGGACCGCTGAAGCCTCCTTGAAGGTGGCCGGGGCCACCACCAGCGCCGAGGCGTCATCCACGAGGACGGCCTGGACCGCGTCATCCCCTCCCTTGACAAAGCGGACCGTCGGCTTGAGCGCCCCGCCACCCAGGACCATGGAATTGAAAATTTCCAGGGCGACGCTGTTCTCCGCGCGTGTGGCCCACAGCGAAACCTTGCGGGAGGCCCATTCCGGATCACTGGTCAGTGAGGACCAGCCATCAAGCGTTCCCTTGCCCCCGTACAGGCCGGCCAGCTGGACGTAGGAAATCTCCGTCACCGGGCTGGCGGCGTTGACCAGGAAGGTCACGATCTGGAAAGCCACCGGAAAATTGCGCAGCTCCAGGGGTTTGCCGCTTTCGTCGGGAACGGCCAGGAGGCAGGCGTCGGATTCGCCGGACTGCAGGTCCTCAAGTCCGAGAAGGGATCCCTCGAGGGAGAAATCGACATCCAGCCCGGCCTTTTTCAATTCGGCCTGCAGGGCTTCCCGGACCGGTTCCCCGAGCAGGTCCGATCCGGCCAGGACCAGGGCTTCGGCACGGCTCAGGCCGGCCAGCAGGCATGCGAGGGCGGTGGTAACGTGGAGGAGCTGTCTCATTGGTCTGTTTTATTGGAGATGGCTGCGGTTCTGGCAAGTCAAAGGGGCGGCACGCCGGCAGTCAGCTCCACCACCTTGAGGCGGCTTTTCTCCCCGCTGAGAATCCGGATCTCGCGCGGGCGGCAACCAAAATGCCGGGCCAGGAGGGCACAGAGAGACTTGTTGGCCCGTCCTCCCTCGGGGACCGCCTGTAGTTTCACTTTCAGTACATCATCGACCAGACCGACCACCTCGTCCCGGGAGGCATTGGGAATGACCCGGACCTTGAGCTGGCCGCCGGCCGTCATAGGGTGGTGTTGGGATAACTTCCCAGCCATTTCAGGATCGGGCAGAAGCGCTCCAGTTCGGTAAGCGCTTCCTTGACCTGGGGCTCGTCGCGGTGGCCGACAATGTCGACGTAGAAGAAATAATCCCACGGCCGCCGCCGGCTGGGGCGGGACTCGATCTTGGAAAGGTTGATCCCGCGGCGGCCGAACAATTCCAGGGCCTTGAGGAGGCTGCCCGGTTCATCATGCAGGAGGAAGACCAGGCTGGTCTTGTCGCGACCGTTGCCCAGCATCGGAGTGGGCGACTTCCCGATGACCAGGAAGCGGGTCACGTTGTCCGTCTTGTCCATGATGTTCTCGGCGACAATCGGGACTCCGTACAACTCGGCCGCCACGCTGCTGGCGATGGCCGCCGCCTCCGGATTCCTGGCCGCGTATTCCACCGAGGCGGCCGTGCTGGCCGAATCCACCAGGTCCACTCCCGGGAGCATCCGGGCCAGCCACTCCCGGCACTGGCCGAGGGCGTTGTCCTTGGAGTGCACGCTGCGGATCTTGTCCAGCGGCGATTGTGAGATCAGGCAATGGGCGATGCGCAGGTAAATCTGGGCCACGATGGTCAGCTCCGACTCGACCAGCATGTCGAGGGTGCTGATGACCGTCCCCTGGGTCGAGTTTTCCACGGGGACCACGCCGTAGTCGGCATCCCCGCGGCGGACCGCGGTGAAGACTTCCTGCACCGAGGGCATCGGCAGGTAGGGAATGCTGGTCCCGAAATTCTTCAGGGCCGCCTGGTGGGTGTAGGTCGCCTCCGGCCCGAGGTAGGCCACCTTGAGCGGCTTCTCAAGGGCGATGGCCGCGGAAATAATCTCCCGGTAGATGGAACGGATGGCCTTTTCCGGCAAGGGACCGCGGTTCCCGGCGGTGAGGCGTCCGAAAATCTCCTCCTCACGGCTGGGCACATAGACCTCCATGCCCCGCTCCAGCTTGTAATGGCCGACTTGCTGGGCCAGTTCCACGCGCTTGTTGAGCAGTTCCAGCAGCTTGGCGTCGATCGAATCGATTTCCTTTCTCAGTGCGTCAAGGTCCATGGGCTTCAATTCTGTGGGCTTTCGTCGTATTCCTCGGCCGCGGCCATGAGCTGGGAATCAAACTCCTGCTCCTCGACCAGGCCCACGTCCTTGTCGGAAATTTCCTCCTCCGGCATGGTCGCGGTCCGGATCCACTCGGTGATCTGGTTCGGCGACAGGACGTCGCTGGCCGGCAGTTCCTCGAGGCTGCGGATGCCGCAGTACTCCAGAAAGACATCGGTGGTGCCATACTGCAAGGGCCGTCCCGGGAGGTCGGCCCGGCCCACCACGTAGACCAGTTCCCGCTCCAGGAGCTTGTTCAGGGCGCTGTCGGCCGAGACCCCGCGGATGGCCTCGATCTCGGCCCGGGTCACCGGCTGCCGGTAGGCCACGATGGAGAGGGTCTCCATGGCGGCCGGGCTCAGGCGCTGGGGGCGCGGCTCGTCGCGCAGCAGGCGCACCCAGTCGGCATAGCGCGGGGATACCGCCAGGCGGTACCCGTTGGGTCCCTCCTGGAGGCGGTAAACGGCCTCGCTCCCGGCCAGTTCCTCGGCGATCTCGCCCATCGCGTCGCGGATCTGGGCGGATGTCAGCAGGGAAGGCACCTGGTCCAGGAGGTCACGCATGATCCCCTGCCCGTCCTCGTCGGCGGAACCGGATTTCTCCCCCTCCTCCTCCTGCTCGGCCAGGAGTTGTTCGGCCTGCTCGTGGTAACGGGTGATCACGGCCTGAACGTCCTTGATCGAAAGGGGCTCATTGGTCGAGTGGAGCAAGGCCAGGAGGGTCTTTTTAAGGTCGAATTCCATCTTCAAGTAATCGCAATGGGGCACATTCAAGCCGGGGGCGGAATCATGGCAATAGAAGAGTTATCGGTTGCGGGTTGCGGGTTACTGGTTGCGGGTTGCGGGTTGCGGACTGGACTTCAGGTATTTGATTAAGGCACCGATCCGTTTGGAGACGGAATGTGCCAGCTTATCAATCTCTGAGAAGCGGTCGTGAGGCATGTATCCAACCATGTCCGCGATGTACAATTGCGTGCGGCATTCTTCACAGGAAGCTTTGGCAATTCTCAGAAACCTGATGAATTCCGCCTTGGACTCTCTTTCCGAGCCCTCGGCAATATTGGAAGCAATGGAAACAGCAGCCCGTGTGACTTGATTTCTCAACCCGAAATCACGCATTCCATCCGTTGCCTGATATACCTCCTTAGCCAAAAAACATCCGTCTTTCCATACCTCCAAATTACGGTAACCTTTCATAATCAAGAGCTATATTAGACATAGCCACCCAACAACCGCCCGCTCTACCAAAATATTACCAGCAACCAGCAACCAGCAACCAGTAACCAGCAACCAGCAACCAGCAACCAGTAACCAGTAACCAGTAACCAGTAACCAGTAAAACAAACATCCTTGCCAACAGGCGGGCGGAGTTTTCTCCTCCCAGAGCACAAGGAGCACAAACATGAGCGACCCAGAACAGCGCACCTATTCCTCTCCCGTGGTCGACGGCTACGACCGGGCCCCCAGCCGGTCCATGCTCCGGGCGGTCGGCTTCGAGGACGGGGATTTTTCCAAGCCGCAGGTCGGAATTGCCTCGACCTGGAGCGACCTCACGCCGTGCAACATGCACATCGACGACCTGGCCCGGCATGCCGCCAAAGGCGCGGCCGGGGCCGGCGGCAAGCCGGTCAGCTTCGGGACCATCACCGTCTCCGACGGGATCAGCATGGGAACCAAGGGCATGCGTTACAGCCTGGTTTCCCGGGAAGTGATCGCCGACAGCGTGGAAACCGTGGTTGGCGCGGAAGGCTTCGACGGACTGGTCGCCATCGGTGGCTGCGACAAGAACATGCCCGGCTGCATGATGGGCCTGGCCCGGCTGAACCGGCCCTCGGTCTTCGTTTACGGCGGCACCATCATGCCCGGCGAAAACCATACCGACATCATCTCCGTGTTTGAGGCGGTGGGCGCCCATGCCCGCGGTAACATGGAGCTGATCGAAGTCAAACAGATCGAGGAAACCGCGATTCCCGGGCCAGGCTCCTGTGGCGGCATGTACACCGCCAACACCATGGCCTCCGCCATTGAGGCCATGGGCATGAGCCTGCCAGGCAGCTCCGCCCAGAACGCCATCTCCGACAGCAAACTGGCGGATTGCGAAGCCGCAGGCGCCGCGGTGCTGAAACTGCTCGAAGCCGATATCAAGCCCTCCGACATCATGACCCGGGAAGCGTTCGAGAACGCCATCACCGTGGTGATCGCGCTGGGCGGTTCCACCAACGCCGTGCTTCACCTTCTGGGTATGGCCAGTACCGTGGGAGTGGAGCTGTCACTGGACGATTTCGTACGCATCGGCAAACAGGTACCGGTCCTGGCAGACCTTCGCCCCTCCGGCCACTACATGATGTCCGAGCTGGTGGCCATTGGTGGCATTCAACCGCTAATGAAGATGCTGCTCGACCGGGGGCTGCTGCATGGAGACTGCCTCACGGTAACCGGCAAGACCCTGGCAGAGAATCTCGAGACCGTGGTGCCCTACCCCGAAGACCAGCAGATCATCCACGCCTTCGACAACCCGATCAAAGCCGACAGTCATCTGCGTATTCTCTATGGCAACCTGGCTCCGGAAGGCTCGGTGGCGAAAATCACCGGTAAGGAAGGCACGCATTTTTCCGGTCGAGCCCGAGTGTTTCACTCGGAAGAGGAAGCCCAGGCGCGCATCCTGGACGGCACCGTGGTGGCCGGCGACGTGCTGGTGATTCGATACGAAGGCCCCAAGGGCGGGCCCGGCATGCGGGAAATGCTCAGCCCCACCTCGGCGATTATGGGTAAAGGCCTGGGCAGCGATGTAGCCTTGATTACCGACGGCCGCTTCTCCGGTGGCAGCCATGGTTTTGTGGTTGGCCATATCACACCAGAGGCCGCCGTGGGCGGGCCAATTGCGCTGGTGGAAGACGGCGACACCATCACCATTGATGCCGTGAGCAACTCGATTGTGCTGGAGATCTCTGACGCGGAAATGGAAAAACGGCGCAAAGCCTGGACGCCGCCGGAACCCAGATTTACCCGGGGCGTGCTCGCCAAGTATGCCCGAGTGGTGAGCTCTGCATCTACTGGGGCCGTAACAGATCTGCCTTAGTGGGGCTTGGGTTCCCAGCCTTCTCGTCTAGG
>CAJXMX010000289.1 GCA_913056355.1 uncultured Opitutales bacterium | reverse complement strand
CCCGCCCGCCGGGCGACTTGCATCTTGACCTCAAGGGTCCCGGATCTAGCTATTATGGGACGGTTGCGGGCCTGACGGGAGTCGTGCTTCTCCCCGGCCCCGCCCGTCCGGACAATTATGAAGACACCGCCACCCTTTCCCGAAGCCCCGTCCCTGAAGCTGCTGTCCGTGGTCCTTCCGGCCCGCGACGAGGAGGGCTGCATCGAGGCCACCGTGCGGCACCTGCACCTCGAGCTGGAGCTGCACAACGTCCCGCATGAAATCGTCGTGGTGGATGACGGCAGCAGCGACCGGACCTGGGAGATCCTCCAGCGGGTGCGGGAGGAGGTGCCGGAATTGAAGCCGATCCAGAACACCGGCCGCAACGGCTTCGGGATGGCCATCCGTTGCGGACTGCAGCACTACACCGGTGACGCGGTGGTCATCATGATGGCCGACGAGTCGGACGACGTGCGCGACGTGGTGCAGTACTGGAATCTGCTCAACGAGGGCTGGGACTGTGTCATGGGCAGCCGCTTCATGCGCGGCGGCGGGACCATCGATTATCCCTTCGTGAAGTACGTCTTCAACCGCATGGCCAACACCTTTATCCGCTGGCTCTTCAACTTCAAGCTCAACGACACCACCAATGCCTTCAAGGCCTACCGGCGCAGTGTCATCGACGGAATCCAGCCGCTGATCGCCCCGCATTTCAACCTGACCGTGGAAATCCCCCTGAAGGCCATTGTCCGCGGCTATTCCTGGACCGTCATCCCCATCACCTGGCGCAACCGCCGCTCCGGGGTGGCCAAGCTGAAGATCAAGGAAATGGGCTCCCGCTACTTTTTCATCTGCATGTACTGCTGGTTTGAAAAATACTTCAGCCGGGGCGATTACCGGAAGCCGGTGGAAAAGGATTCCACAGGCGGCAGCAGCGATCAGCAAGGCGAATGAAGCGAGGCCATCAGTACCTGCTTTCCAGCGGCGTGCTGGTGCTGCTCTTCCTGCCGGTCCTGTTGACGGAGTATGGCAAGAGCGACGACATCTCCATGCTGGTCAATTACCAGAGCGGGACCGAAAGCCTCTTCGCCAACACCCACTTTGCCTGGGGGCGCCCGCTGCTGGGGCTGTACGACATCCTCCTCTTCACCTGGGCCAGGACCTTTTACGACCTTTCCTGGATCCGCCTGCTGGGCGTGATCGGCGCAGCCTTATTCGCGACGGAGAACTACCGGTTCTACAGCCGCTTCAACGACCGGCTGACCTCGCTGGCCTATGCCGCCGCCGTGACGCTGACTCCGGCCTTTGTCATTTTCATCGGCTGGGCGACCTGCTCGGCACACGCCTGGTCCGCCCTGCTGGGCCTGCTGGGAGGCGCCATGGCCTATGATGCGCTGCGGGAAAAGATAAACTGGGGAGAATTGGGAACGGCCGGCCTGGTCCTGCTGGCCAGCGAGTGCATCTATCAGCCAACGGCTTCCTTCTTTCTTTTTCCCCTGATCATCGCGGCCAGCTTTTCAACCGATGGCCGGCTCTGGAAGCGGGCCGCGGCAGTTGCCGGAACCTTCATGGCCACGGTCCTGGCCTACTTCATCCTGCTCAAGCTTTCCACCCGGCTCTTTTTCTCCGGGACCTGGCTGGCCAACCGGACCGAGACCCAACTCGACCTCCCGGCCAAGATCCACTTCCTCTGGAACGAGACCCTGGGGGATATTCTCGCGGGCTGGGGACCCGTCTTTCTTCGGGAAAGGAGCTACTGGATCATCATCTTCGCGGCGGCCCTGGTCATTTTTTCCCTGGTCCGCCTCCTTGTGTCCCGCAACGGTCTGCAGCGCAGCGCCGTCCTCGCCGGCGCGGCCATCATCGGCATGATGCCCCTCGTCGCCGCCTCGGAAAACTACACCCCGCCGCGCGCCCTCCCCTTCGCCTATGCCGTCGTCTTCCACCTCTCGGTTTTGGGGCTTTTTGACGCCTTCTCCAATGTGGTCGCGCTCCGCCGGCCCCTTCGGCTGGCGGCGATCTTCCTCGCTGCGACTGTGGCCGCAGCAGCCGCCACCCTGGCCATCGCCATTCCCATGGGGATGGAGCTGAACATGGTCCGGAGTTACGTCGAGAACCGCATCAAGGAAAAGCCCAGGGCCCCGATAACCGTTTACCAGCCGAACTACATCCGGGTCCCCGGATGCAGCCTGCCAAGCTTCGGGCAATTTTCCACCACATCGACCTGGAACCCGTGGACCGCCAAGGCGACGATCCAGATGATCCTCTGGGAAAACGAAACCGTCCGGAGGCCGGAGACCATTCCCATTATCACCATCGATACCGGCCAGGGAGCCAGCAAGGAATGGCTGCTCAACCTGGATCTTTACGAGGCCCTTGGCGATATGCCCCGTCCCGTCAAGCGCTGGCACAACGAGAGCAGGTTCATGGTGGATACACCTTTCGGACCGGCTGAGCGGATGAAGGATGGATGGCTGTACTCACGGTGGCTGGGATTCTTCAATTCCACTGAGAGCAAAGGCTACCAGCATCCGCACCTGGGCCGGATTCGGGTTGTGGAAAATTTGCCCACCGGACAAATTGTCATCGATTCCGAAAAGGCGGGAACCTTTGTCACCCATCCCAACAATTTTCCGAAGGCCCGCCGATACCCCTCGGAAGGGCCCATTACCTTTACCCTCCGCAAGGACGGAACCTTTTCAATCAGCAACGGATGGTGAAGCCCTTCGATTTCAAACGCTACTCGCCTTGGGCACCCTGGTTTTTCGGGGTGACCACTCTCTTGCTGGCCCTTTCCCTGCACCTCTCCTTCGCCCTCGAGGGATGGGACCACACCATCGGCGGCCCGCAGGATTTCCGACAGAGCCAGACTGCCATCACGGCCTACTACATCGACAAGGAGGGACCCGCTTTAGCTACCATTGATCCCGTCCTCGGCCCGGACTGGCGCATTCCCTTCGAGTTCCCCACCTACCAGACCCTGGTCGCCGGCCTGCACCGGGTCACGGGAATCCCCCTCGACCAGTCGGGCCGGCTGGTCAGCCTGCTCAGTTTCTACCTCTGCCTGATCCCCCTGGCCCTCCTGCTCCGCGAGCTGGGTTTCGACGGTCCCTTCACTCTGCTCACGCTGGCCCTGGTCACCGCCTCCCCGACCTACATCTTCTGGTCACGCTGTTTCCTCATCGAGGGGACCGCCCTCTTCCTGGCGCTCTCATTTGCCACCGCCTGCCTGGCCTGGTTGCGCCGGCCCCGCTGGTACCTGCTCCTGGCGGCCCTGATTCTCGGCCCCCTGGCCGCGGTGACCAAGTTCACCACCTTCAGTATCCTTTTCGGGTTCATGGTGCTCTGGGTCTCGGTGCGGGTTTTCCTGGCCAGGGACCAACCCAGCCGGCGGCAATGGATTACCCTCGGGGTTTTCCTGGGGCTGCCCATCCTGGCCGGGCTGGTCTGGAACGCCTACATCCACTCAATCTGGGTCCAGTCTCCCCTCACCCGGTATTTTGCCGAAGGCATTTCCCAATGGAATTTCGGATCCCTGGAACAGCGGCTCTCCGCTGATTTCTGGAGCCGGTTCCATGAGAGTGGCGTTGGCCGGTTGGTGTATTCGGCCATCCCCCTGCTGGTGACATTTCTGGCCTACCTTGTTTCTCCGGCCCGCTGGAAATTGATCGGCCTCTGCCTGCTTGGCGCCTGGCTCAGCGGTCCCATCGTGTGGGCCAACCTGTACTACGTGCACGACTACTATTATTACGCCACGGCCGCCTTCGGCCTGGCTTGGATCGCGGGCACCATGGCGGCCCTGGCCAGGCGGTGGGGGAACCTTCGCCTCCCCCTGCAACTGGCATTGGCGGGCCTGTGCCTGTGGATGATCTCCAGATACGAGGAGACTTCCTACTACGAGGCCCAGGTCAACGACTGGGGAGGCTACAAGTTCGCTTTCTCCCGCGAAGTCGGGGCGCTGACCGCAGCCGGGGATGTCGTCCTGATTCTCGGCGACAGCTGGAGTCCCTTCATTCCCTATTACGCCGAACGCTACGCCATCATGCAGCGCTGGCCCGGCCAGTCCTGGAGCCCCGGCTTCCAGGAGGCCATCTCCCGCTCCGAGGCGGAGGGGCGGCCCGTATCGGCGGCGGTCTACACCGATGACCCGGCCTATGCCAACGACCGGGCATTCCTGACCCGGAAATTCAACCTCGATCCGGAACCGGCGGCGGTCTCCGAGGATGGCCGGTTTTTCCTGCACCTGCAAAAACCGAAGGAGGATTGACCACCCAAAAAGATCCCGCATGCTGGTGCGCATACCTGTCATGTCGAAAATAGCCATCCTCCTCGCTCCGCTCTACCATACCTTTTCCCCGGAAGAGTACCGTCCCTATTGCCTGAACTACATGAACAGCGAAGGCGAGCTGGCCAGTACCCGTTTCACCTACAACCGGCTGGGCCAGAACGACCGTTCCCATTACCAGCAGATTTCCGGTCGCCGCTCCTCGCGCAACGACCAGACCTTCGACAAGGACGGCCGCATCGTCCGCAAGGATCGCGTCTACAACGACGGGGAACGCACCATGGAGACCTTTTTCTACGACAAGAAAGGGCGCCTGGTGGAGGAGAAATTCGAGAGCTCCAAGGGGGCCGCAGGCACCGCCCGTTACGAATACGACGATTCCGGCAACGCCCACCGCATGGTCTGCGAGGGCTACAAGGGCTGGTTGAACGGAGTGATCGAGTTTGAATTCGATTCCCACAGCCGGCGCAAGTCAGCCGCCATCCTCAAGGACGGCCAGCCGGCCGGCACCATCACCTACGAGTACGACGGCAACAGCAACCTGGTCCACGAGCATTGGGAAATCGGCTCCTGGAACCAGACCCTCCGCTACGCCTACGAGGACCTGTCGGAGTAGGACCTACTCCTTGACCGCGGTCAGGCCCATTTCCCGCAGGATGCCATAGGCCCAGTCGCCGAACTTCTCGACGTCCTCCTTGGTCCGGACGTACTTGCGGACCACGACCATCGTGTAGATGCCATTCACCTTGCCGATGGTGACCACCAGGGCATCGGTCTTTTTGGCCGCCGGGAGCCCTTTCAGGACGAGCAAGGATTGAAAGATCCGGCCGGGGGCATCGGCGTCCGCCAGCCTGGCCATCTTCCAAAGGTTGTACTTGTTGTCCTCAAGGGTCTTCTGGTAGGCCCAGAATTCCTCCTCGGAATCCTTCCTGCCGTGACCCAGGCCGAGGATCTTGGGCATGTTGCCGGAGTCCGGAATGGAGGTCCGCTCGGTGACCAGGAAACCGCTGGGATAAGTCAGCACGGTGACGGTCCCCTCCTCGACCAGGCTTTCCGGAACCGCGACGGGCCTCATGTCGACCTC
>CAJXMX010000288.1 GCA_913056355.1 uncultured Opitutales bacterium | reverse complement strand
GGTGATTCTGTCCGGGCTGAAGGCGGGTACTGCGGGAACATCCGGTCCCTGGCCGCTCTTGTCGAAACTCTCCCGGTTTTCCTTGTCGAAATTCCACCGGCCTCCCTCCGGGCCGCCATCCTCCGTCATGAGAATTCCATGACGCTTGCGCAGTTCCCGGTAATAGTACTCCAGCCGCAGCTCCTTTCGTCCCCCGGCCCACTCCCTGAATCCATCCAGTGTATCCAGGAAATGGCTGTCCTCCCGGATTTCCAGGGCGATCCCCGGCTCCCTGCAGGTCCGGCGCAGGTCCTCCAGCACCTGCCACTCGCCGGGATGGGTGCAGACAACCTTGTCCGGCTGCATCCGCTTCAAGTCACCGGCCAAAAGTTCCGGAAGCGATTCCCGCTCCGGGGCAAGTTCCCGGTAATGGACGGGCATACCGCGCTTTTCCAGCGCCTCCCGGAAATGCCGCATGGCCGCGAGGAAGTAGGCGATCCGGTTCTTGTTGGACCAGACCTGGGTGGCCTCTCCCTCGGCCTCCGCCATCCAGACCAGGTCCCGCTCCTCATCGAAATTCTCCAGGGCCGCCCCCTTCGGATCCAGCTGGTCGCCGAAGACAATGACCAGGTTCCGCAAGTTCTCCGGAACAGGTGCCATCAATCCCCTTCCTTGATCGATTCGAGTGCCTTCAGGGCCCGCTCCCGTCCCTTGGCGTGCTCGATGACCGGTTCCGGATAATCCTCCCCGATCACACACCCGCTGGATTCCTGGACCGGGCCTGGCATTTCCCATGGCTGATGCAGGTACTTGAGCGGCACCTTGCCCAGCTCCGGAACGTACTTCCGGATATAGGTCCCCTCCGGATCAAACTTCTCCCCCTGGGTGATGGGATTGAAGATCCGGAAGTAGGGGGCGGCATCCGCCCCGCAACCGCCGGCCCACTGCCAGCCCAGGGTGTTGCTGGCCAGGTCGGCATCGACCAGGGTGTCCCAGAACCACCGGGCCCCCTCTTCCCAGGATTGCAGGAGATGCTTCACCAGCAGGGAAGCCACGATCATCCGGACCCGGTTGTGCATCCAGCCTGTCTGCCACAGCTGCCGCATCCCGGCATCGACAATGGGATAACCGGTCCTGCCCTGCTGCCAGGCCCTGAGCTGGCTCTCATTCCGCTGCCAGGGAAACCGGGCGTACTTCAATTGCAGGGGCTCCTCCGGAGTGTCGGGAAAATGATACAGGACATGATAGGCAAACTCCCGCCAGACCAGTTCATTGAGAAAGGTTTCCCTCCCCTTGCCCGACCGGTGACGGGCCAGTCTCCAGTAGGCCTCCCGCGGGCCCACCTGCCCAAAGTGCAGGTAGGGGGACATCCGTGAGGTGCCGTCCACGGCCGGGTAATCACGGTTTTCATGATAGGACTCCATGCCGTCGGAAAGGAAGGTCTCAAGACGTTCGAAACCACCGGCACGGGTGGGATCCCAGAAGTTTTGCAAGCCCTCGTCCCAGGGGATCTCCGGCAACAGGCCCAGGGCCTCCAGCTCTTCGCCCTCGGGCCAGGCTGGCGGAGCCTCGGGCTTTCCGTCTGTTTCCACCGGATCATGCAGCTGCTTTCCGGCAAAGTTTTTCGAGAACGGCGTGAAGACCTTGTAGGGATTTCCCTGCTGGGTGGAAATCTCCCAAGGTTCCTTGAGCAAGGCGCTGTTGCCGCTCCAGGCCTCAATCCCGGATTCTTTCAGCTCCTGCTTGAGTCGGCCGTCAAGGCGGACCCGGCAAGGCTCGTAGCATCGATTCCAGTATACAGCCCCGGCCCCCGTTTCGGAAACCAGGTCTTTCAGGGCCTCGGAACTGTCCCCCTGCATCAGGATCAGGCGGGAATCCGCTTCCTCAAGCTGGCCTGCCAGGTCCTTCAGGGCATGGTGCAACCACCAGCGGGAAGCTCCGCCCGGAGCCCATGCCCCCGCCTCTTCCGGCGACCAGATGTAGACCGGGACAACCGGACGGCCGCTTTCGACCGCTTTTTTCCATGCGGGATTGTCGGCCAGCCGCAAATCCTGGCGAAACCATAAGATGACTGCATCCACACCTGCAAGATAGGCTCCGGTCGGCCCCCGTAAAGGGCTCTCAAAAAAAAGACCGCCTGCGCGTTGCAGGCGGTCTTAAATTTAATCCAGCGGTTTCCGGTGAAAATCAGACCTCGACCGTTTCCAGCTTGCTGGAGCTTTCCCGGGCCGCTTCCGCCAACGGGGTGCTCAGGTAGCGCTCACTCGGGCTGGCCGCCACGACGACTATCTTCTTGCCTTTGTTTTCCGGGCGTTTGGCCACCTGCAGGGCCGCCCATATGGTCGCTCCGGAGGAAATGCCCACCGCCAGGCCGTCCGAGAGGGAAACCGCCCGCGCCATGTCAAAGGAATCCTCGTTGGTTACAGTCACCACTTCATCGATCACATCCACATTGAGGTTCTTCGGAATGAATCCGGCCCCGATGCCCTGGATCTTGTGCGGTCCCGGCTTGCCACCGCTGATGACCGGACTGGCCGCCGGCTCCACCGCGATGATCTTCACCTCGGGCTTGCGCTTCTTCAGCACCTCGCCCACGCCGGTGATCGTGCCGCCGGTCCCTACCCCGGCCATGAAAATGTCCACTTCGCCCTTGGTCGCCTCCCAGATTTCCACCGCCGTCGTCTTCCGGTGCACTTCCGGATTCGCCGGGTTGTCAAACTGGCCCGGCCCGAATGCTCCCTCGCCGTGCTTTTCCAGCAACTCGTTGGCCTTGGCAATGGCTCCCGGCATCCCCTTCGGTCCCGGGGTCAGCACCAGCTCCGCCCCCAGCAGGGACAGCAGTACCCGGCGCTCCATCGACATCGTCTCCGGCATCGTCAGGATACACCGGTACCCCTTGGCCCGGCAGACGAAAGCCAGGCCGATCCCCGTGTTCCCGCTGGTCGGCTCGATCACCACCCCGCCAGGCTTCAACTTCCCGTCCGCTTCCGCCGTCTCGATCATCGACCGGGCTATCCGGTCCTTCACACTGGCCAGCGGATTGAACCACTCGCACTTCACAAACACGTCCGCCACACAGCCTTCCGCCGCCGCGTTCAGCTTGATCAACGGCGTGTTCCCTATCGTCTCAATGATGTTGTTCGCTAAGATATTCATGCCTTTCCTATTGTTAAAGGCTTACCCTAGCACATCCCTTCCCAAGAATCCAGAGTAAATTGGGAAAAAAACTCAAGATAATAGGGCCGGGGACTTCCGGCCTTGAAAAGAGGGGGAATTCCAGCCTAGCGCCGCCTCGGGCCGTAACTGCGGATCGGGGCGTTGCGGTTGGAGGCAGCGTTGCGGAGACGGTAGATGATGCGCGCCTTGTCGATATCTTTCGGCGTCATCTCCATTTTGACCATGTCCCCAACGGTAATCTTGATGAAGTGCTTCCGCAGCTTGCCGGAAATATGAGCCAGGACCTGGTGTCCATTCTTGAGTTCCACCCGGAACATGGTACCGGGAAGGACAGCGGCAACTTTGCCCTCGACTTCTACAACTTCGGATTCGGTCATATAATAGTGGTCAGAATATAATTTGGTTAAGCGGAAAGTAAGATAACTGGGTTGAATACCGCATATGTCAAGGCGGAAAGCCGCAGCCCGGGACAGGCGGAGACCGCCTTCCGGATCTATAATATTGCCACACCGGACCCATCAAATTCCATAATCCCGTAACCCGCAACCCGTAACCCGCAACCAACCTCCCTTGAAATCCGAACCACCACCGCCCTGCCCCTTCGAGCCCTTGCATCCCTCCGAGCTCTGCCGGGATGCGAGCTACTACATGTCCCACGCCTACAACGAGTCGCTCAAGGCCTGGCGGGCCAACGAGGTGCCGATCGGGGCGGTGATTGAATTCAACGGGACCATTATCGCCCGGGCCTTCAACCAGGTGGAGTCCCTGAACGACCCCACCGCCCATGCGGAGATCCTGGCCATCACCCAGGCCACCGAAGCGATTGGCGACTGGCGCCTCAACGGGGCCACCCTCTATGTCACCAAGGAGCCCTGCCCGATGTGTTCCGGAGCCAGCATCATGGCCAGGATCTCGACAGTGGTCTATGCGGTGCCGGATCCCAAAATGGGCTGTCTCGGCGGGGCCGGCTCGGTGCACGAACTGCCGCGCCTGAACCATCGGGTGGCCGTGCGCTCCGGGGTCATGGAAGCCGAATGCAAGGCGGTCCTGCAGGTTTACTTCCAAAGAAAGCGTGCCGACAGTTGACGATGGCCGGAAGCTGAGGTTTCTTTTAAGTACCTCTCTTCAACGAAAAAACAGAAAATATTATGGCATACACATTACCTGAACTGGAATACGCATACAACGCACTGGAACCGCACATCGACGCGCGGACCATGGAGATCCACCACTCCAAGCACCACAATGCCTACATCACCAAGCTCAACAACGCATTGGAAAGTGCCGGCATTGAAGGACCGGAATGCATTTCGGACCTGATCAGCGACCTGAGCAAGGTTCCGGAAAAAATCCGCACCGCGGTGCGTAACAACGGCGGCGGGCATGCCAACCACAGCCTCTTCTGGACGGTTCTTTCCCCCGATGGAGGCGGAGCCCCGTCCGGTGTCCTGGCCGACAAGATCAATGCCGCCTTCGGCAATTTCGACGATTTCAAGAAGGCCTTCTCGGACGCCGCGGCCGGTCGCTTCGGCTCCGGCTGGGCCTGGCTCTGCGTCAAGCCCGACGGCAGCGTCGCGGTCTGCAGCACCGCCAACCAGGACAGCCCGGAAATGGGCGAGTCCGTGGTCGGTTGCGCCGGCGTTCCGATCCTCGGCCTCGATGTCTGGGAACACGCCTACTACCTGAACTACCAGAACCGCCGTCCCGACTACATCTCCGCCTTCTGGAACGTGGTCAACTGGGACCAGGTGGCCAAATATTACGACAAGGCCGCCTCCTGAGGTCGCGAGTTACTGGTTGAATTTCAAAGCGTCCGGTGCAAGCCGGGCGCTTTTTTATTACCCGCAGGGCATTCGATACGAAGTCGGCTGACACCTCGAAGTAGCGCCCCGCGGCCGCGGGGCGCGAAGACCCGGGCCGACGGTCCTCGCGGCTGAAGCCGCGACTCTCAGGCACACCCTACACTTATTAAATAAAAGGCCCCGGTCATTCCGACCGGGGCCTTGTCATAGGAGAATAATTACAAACGGTTCAGGCGCGGGCCTACATCATGCCGCCCATGCCGCCCATGCCGCCCATGCCGCCCATGCCGCCCATGTCCGGGGCGCCGCCGGCCGGCTTTTCTTCCGGCAGGTCGGTGATCAGGGCTTCCGTGGTCAGCAGGAGACCGGAGACCGAGGCTGCGTACTGGAGGGCGCTGCGGGTCACCTTGGCCGGGTCGACGA
>CAJXMX010000287.1 GCA_913056355.1 uncultured Opitutales bacterium | reverse complement strand
TGGAACGGGACCGCCTTCGAGCGTCTCGGGGGCGGGGTGGAGGCCTTCGCCGTGCTGAGCTACGTACTGGACGGCATTCCCCTGATCTACAATGGTCAGGAGGCCGGA
The DNA here is from genome assembly GCA_913056355.1 of uncultured Opitutales bacterium. Classification (GTDB taxonomy): domain Bacteria; phylum Verrucomicrobiota; class Verrucomicrobiia; order Opitutales; family Oceanipulchritudinaceae; genus Oceanipulchritudo. The sequence continues at coordinate 5,275 of CAJXMX010000287.1, read as the reverse complement.
ATGGACCGGCGCCTGGCCTTCTTCACCCGGGATCCCATCGACTGGAGGGAGCACCGGATGTTCGCCCTTTACCAGCGCCTGAACGAGCTCAAGGAGACCCATCCCGCGCTGGCTACAGGGGCCGCCACCCTGCGCATCCCCACCACCGAGGACGAGTCCGTCTACGCCCTGATGCGGATCGCGGAAGGCCGGAAAGTCCTGCTCGTGGCCAATCTCACGGCCAGGGATTTCGAGACCGACGAGGACAAGGACGAGGCCGTCTACCTGGGCTCGGAAGAGCTCGCCGGGACCTGGCGGGATGCCTACACCGGGGAGGCCATGGAACTGGGGGAAAATGCTGCCTTCAGCCTCCAGAGCTGGCGCTACCGACTCCTCCTCAGCGTGGATTGATTTAAGTTTTGTCCAACCCAAATAGGAATTTTCGAGACTTTCCCGGTAGTGTTTCGAATCCACCTGACCGATATTTTAAGCAACAAGCGGGAATCCCAAATACCGATTGTTTTCCTTCAAGCAAACCTCACGCAGCTCTCCGGCTGCACCCAAGACTAATTGATCAACAAGCAATGATGATGAACCCGATACGTTTACCCCGACTGGCCACCCTGATGGCTCTCCTCTCAGCGGGCCTGCCCCTCGCGGCGCAGGACTCCGCTTCCTCCGAAGACTCCGGACTTCTTTTTGAACTGGAAGCCTTCGAGGTCCAGGCAAATGGCTTCGCCCAGAGTATTGAAGCCTCCACCGAGATCAAGAAACGCGCCCCGATGATCGTGGAAGCGGTCTCCGCCGAAGATATCGGCAAACTGCCGGACACCAGTATCGCCGAGACGCTGGCCCGGCTTCCAGGCCTGACCACGCAGCGGATCAACAGCCGTGCCCAGGGCATCGCCATTCGCGGCCTGGTCGGCGACTTCAGCACGGGCCTGCTCAACGGCCGTCAGCAGGTCAGCACCGGCGCCGGACGCTCCATCGAGTTCGACCAGTATCCGGCCGAGCTGCTGAACGGAGTCATGGTCTACAAGACCACCCAGGCCAACCTGATCGGCCAGGGCCTGGCCGGCACGGTCGACATGCGCACGGTCCGTCCGCTGGAGGTCGGGACCCGCAAGATTGCCATGAACGCCTTCTACGAATGGTCTGACCTCGGCCAGCTCAACCCGGACGGCGACGACACCGGCGTGCGCTACTCGTTGAACTACATCGACCAGTTCGCGGACGGCAAGCTGGGCGTCGCCTTCGGCTATGCCCACACCGACCAGCCCGGCCAGGGCGAGCAGTGGAATGCCTGGGGCTATGCTGAAGTGCCGGGCGGCGGTCCGCTGATGCTTGGCGGGGCCAAGCCCTTCGTCCGTTCCAGCAACCTGGAGCGCGACAGCTTCATGGGCGTCATCGAGTTCAAGCCCAACAATCAGTTCCACACCTCCCTCGACCTCTTCTATTCCGAGTTCGGCGAGACCCAGATCCTGCGTGGTATTGAAATGCCGCTGCACCCGGACTGGGGCACCGGCACCACCCTGCAGCCCGGCTACACCGTCGAGGACGGCCTGGTGACCCAGGCCACCCTGACCAACTTCTTCGGCGTGGTCCGCAACGACCTCGTCTGGCGGGATGCGGAAGTCAAGGCCGCCGGCTGGAACCTGCACTTCGGCGACGGCTCCGGCTGGGTCTTCGACCTCGACCTGAGCACCTCCCGCATGGACCGGACCGACAACGTCTGGGAAACCTACTCCGGCTGGGGCTCCAACAAGACCGGAACCCCGGACACCGTGAGCTACGACCTTTCCGGAGGCACCGGTGCCATCTTCACCACCGCGCTCGATTATTCCTCCCCGGACATGATGCTGACCAGCCCGCAGGGGTGGGGCGGCGATGCCGTTCCGGGTGGCCAGGTCGGTTTCGTCAAGGGACCGATTGCCAAGGACGTCCTCGACCAGTACCGCGGTTATGCCCGTCACGACCTCAGCTGGGGTCCGCTGGCCAACGTCGAGTTCGGCCTCAGCTACACCGACCGCGAGAAGTGGGAAGTGGAAGCCGGCCCGAACGGGATGGAAGGCTGGTTCCTGGCCCTCGCCGACGGATCGACCAGCAATCCCCTGCCGCCGACGATCGGCAATGCCGATCTCAGCTTCCTCGGTATCGGCCCGCAGTATGCCTACGATCCGCTGGTTCCCTTCAACAACGGAACCTATGAATTGATCCCCAATGCCAATCCTTCCTACGTGGCCAACAACTGGGAGGTATTCGAGGAAATCACCACCGCCTATGTCCAGTTCGGCATCGAGATGGATCTCGGGAGTATTCCCGTGACCGGGACCCTCGGGACCCAGTTTGTCTCCACCGACCAGTCCTCCAACGGCCTGGCGGCGCAAGGCGAACTCATCAGCGAGGTCAGCGACGGGGGCTCCTACGACGACTGGGTGCCGAGCCTGAACCTGATCTTCCAGCTGACCGAAAACCAGCGCCTGCGCTTCAGCGTGGCCCGTCAGCTGGCCCGCCAGGCCATGGTCGACATGCGCGCCAGCTCCACCTACAGCTTCAACGAATCCCTGGCCGGCTCGACCGACATCGAGAACAGCCCCTGGAGCGGCAGCGGCGGTAATCCCAAGCTTGAACCGTGGCGGTCCAATTCCTACGACCTGTCCTGGGAATACTACTTCGCCGAGAACAAGGGCTACTTCGCCCTCACCGGTTTCTACAAGGACCTGGTCAGCTACACCTACAACAACCCGATCCTGACCGACTTCACCGGCTACCCGACCGGATCCAGCCTCGAGCCGGCCATCTGGGAAGGTTACCGTACGGTCCCGACCAACGGCCAGGGCGGTTCCATCAAGGGCGTGGAAGTGACCATCTCCCTTCCGGGTGAGCGCTTTGCCGAGTTCCTGACCGGCTTCGGCCTGATTGCCAGCGGCTCCTACACCGACAGCTCCATCCAGCCCGACCTGGGCAACCCGGCCCAGCCCATTCCGGGCCTTTCCGAGCGGGTGGCCAACATCACCCTCTACTATGAGCGCGGCGGTTTCGCGGCTCGTGTCAGCGGCCGCTACCGTTCCGATTACCGGGGCGACATCGCCACCTTCGGTCCGCGCGGGGCCCAGTTCCGCAACCTGCAGTCGGAAACGGTCATGGACGCCCAGATCAGCTATTCCTTCAACTCCGGTGCCCTCGAGGGCCTGACCCTCATCCTGCAGGGATACAACCTCACGGATGAGCCGCTCTTCGCCACCACCGGTGATACGGATGACCGTCTGGTCCAGGACTACCAGCGCTACGGGGCCCAGTACTCGGTCGGTGCGTCCTACAAATTCTAAGTCCGGGCTCGTTATCATTGCCTGACAACAAGACTCCCCCCGGCGGTTCCACACCGCCGGGGGGTCCCCCGGCCCTGTGGCCCTGATTGGATTTTCTTTCTTTCTTCACTCCCCCTTTCACCCTTACCACACATTTTCGATGGCGGAACTAAACAGAGAGAACTGGCTGCAGGAGCGCAGTTCCGGTGTCCTGGCCCACATTTCATCGCTACCCGGCGATTTCGGGATCGGAAATATCGGTTCCCCCGCCCGGGCTTTCATCGATTTCCTCGCCGAAGCCGGCTTCCGCCAGTGGCAAATCTGTCCCATCGGGCCGACCGGATACGGGGACTCGCCCTACCAGGCCTTTTCCTCCTTCGCCGGCAACGCTTATTTCCTCGACCTGAATGTCCTCATCGCGGACGGCCTCCTGGAGGAACAGGAGGTGCAGCCGCTCCGGGGACTGCCTCCAGGCGAAGTGGATTACGGCCGGCTCTACACGGAATTCTGGACCATCCTCAACGCCGCTTACCGTCGCTTTGTCGACTCGGGTGAGGACCAGGTCGAGGGATCCTCCTTCAAGGGATTCTGTCGGGACAACGCCCACTGGCTGGATGCCTATGCGGCCTTCATGGCCCTCAAGGCCCACCATGGCGGGCGCCCCTGGACGGAGTGGGAGCCGGCTTACCGGGATTTCACCCGGGTGGACCTGGCCGCCCTGCCTCCCGAGGTGGCGGAAGTGGCCCAGTCCCACCGCTTCTACCAGTTTCTCTTCTTTCATCAGTGGAACCAGCTCCGCGAGTACGCCCATGCCCGCAAAGTCAGCATCATCGGGGACCTCCCGATTTTCGTTCCGCTGGACAGTGCCGACACCTGGCAGTTCCCACAGGTCTTCAAGCTCGACAAGTCGGGCCATCCGACCGTGGTGGCCGGGGTTCCGCCCGATTACTTCTCCGAGACCGGCCAGCACTGGGGCAATCCCATCTACGACTGGGAATACCTCAAGCAGACCGGTTACCAGTGGTGGGCGCAGCGTCTGGGATTTTCCTTCAAATGTTGCGACATCCTCCGCCTTGACCATTTCCGCGCCTTTGACAGCTACTGGGAAATCCCCTCCTGGACCGATGATGCCCGCAAAGGGCTCATGTGCCCGGGGCCCGGACTGGATTTCTTTGTCGAGATGGACCGGCAGCTCCCCAGGATGCCGATCATCGCCGAGGACCTCGGCTACATTACCGAAGGCGTCGTTCATCTGCGTCACGCCGCCGGCCTGCCCGGTATGAAGATCCTCCAGTTCGGCTACGGGCATGATGACAACAATGTCAACCTGCCGCACTTTTACCCGCGGGACTCGGTCGTCTACACCGGGACCCATGACAACGACACCACCCGCGGCTGGCTGTCCTCCCTCTCCGGACCGGGCGCCGCCCGGATTCGCCGCTACTTCGGCCTCGAGGAGGAGGACAACTCCGCCTGGCCCCTTATCGAGGCCGGCTTTGCCTCCGTTTCACGGATGGCCATTTTCCCTGTCCAGGACCTGCTCGACCTCGGCAGCGAGGCCCGCCTGAACCGGCCGGGCACTTCCGCCGGGAACTGGAAATGGCGCTTCACCGCGGCCCAGCTCGAACAGCTGCGCCGGGAACGGCTGGAGCAGCTCCTCTCCCTGCAGGACCTCTACGACCGCAACGGCGACTCCCGCCAGCGCGAGTACAGCGCCCCGCCCGTGGATACCGCCCTTGAACGTCATTGATTTTCACTACATCCTCAATACCCATGAAACGACCTGAACTTTCCTTCTGGCAAATCTGGAACATGAGTTTCGGATTCTTCGGCATCCAGTTCGGCTGGGGTTTGCAGATGGCCAACATGAGCGCCATCTACCAGTACCTTGGCGCCACCCCGGAAGACATCCCCCTGCTCTGGCTGGCCGCACCCCTGACCGGCCTCATTGTCCAGCCCATCATCGGCTACTACAGCGACCGGACCTG
>CAJXMX010000286.1 GCA_913056355.1 uncultured Opitutales bacterium | reverse complement strand
CTACGCCCGGGACACGACCAGCGGCCAGGAGGGCCTGGACCTGATCCACGCCATCCAGAAACTGGACGCCGACCTGCCCATCGTGGTCATGACGGCCTGGGGCACCATCGACCTGGCCGTGGAATGCATGCGCCGCGGGGCGGCCGACTTCATCCAGAAACCCTGGGAGAACGCACGGGTCACGGCAACGGTCCTGAACCAGACCGAGTTCTACCGGGCCCGCCGCCGGGCCACCCTCCTGGCGGAGGAAAACCGCGCCCTGAAGGAAAGCAAGTCCCGCGATTTCCTGGCCCGGTCGGAAGTGATGCGACCGGTACTGGAGGTCATGCACAAGGTGGCCCCCTCCGACGCCAACATCCTGATTACCGGGGAAAACGGCACCGGCAAGGGTGTGGCCGCCCGCTACATCCACAGCCTTTCCGCCCGCTCGACCCAGCCCTTTGTCTCCATCAACATGGGCGGCCTGGCCTCGGGGGTGGCCGAGAGCGAGCTCTTCGGGCACGTCAAGGGAGCCTTTACCGACGCCAAGTCCGACCGCGCCGGCCGCTTCGAGATGGCCGACAGCGGAACCCTCTTCATGGACGAGATCGGGAACCTCCCGATGGAACAGCAGCAGAAGCTGCTGCGGGTGCTGGAGACCGGCGAATTCGAGCGGGTCGGTTCCTCCCGAACCCTGAAGGTCAACGTCCGCATCATCAGCGCCACCAACTCCGACCTCCAGAAGGCGGTCCGGGAAGGCAAGTTCCGCGAGGACCTCCTATACCGGCTGAATACCATTCCCATCCACCTCCCCCGCCTGCGTGAGCGCCAGTCGGATATCGAACTGCTGGCCGACCATTTCCTGGAGCGACACCTCAAGCGCTACAACAAGGATCTCCAGGGCTTCGTCGACCAGGCCTTGGAAACCCTCCGGAAATACGAGTGGCCGGGCAATGTCCGGGAGCTGGACCACACCATCGAGCGGGCCGTGCTGCTGGCCAGCGGCGGGCAGATCAAGGTTTCCGACCTGGGCCTGATGTCGACCGCGGCCCCCGGGGACGAAAGCGCCCTGGGCAGCCCCAGCCTGGACGACATGAGCCTTGAGGAGGTCGAGAAGTACCTCATTCAGCGCACCCTGAAACGCAACGGCGGCAACGCCACCAAAACCGCCGAGGACCTGGGCCTGTCCCGCTCCGCCTTTTACAGGCGCCTGCAGCGCTTCGGCCTCTAGGTGCGCCGGTACCCTGATGGCATGGCCCGCAAGAGCAAGTACAAGCTGACCCACCAGCAGAAGGTCCGGCTGACCGCCTTCCTGGCCGGCCTTCCGGGCCTGCTGGCGGTGATGATCCTCCTCATCGCGGGCGACTATTCCCTCAAGGTCTACCTGACGGTGCTGATCCTCGGCGGCGCGGCCTGGCTTTATTTCACGGTCCGGCTGGAAAGCCTGATCATCCTTCCCCTGCAGACCGCTTCCAACATGCTTTCCGCCCTCCGCGAGGGCGATTTCTCCCTCCAGGCCAGCTACGTCCATGATGAAGACCCGCTGGGCCAGCTGATGCTGGAGATCAACCTCCTCACGGACGTCCTCTCGGAGCACCGCATGGACGCCATGGAGGCCCATTCGCTGATGGACAAGGTGATCGAGGAAATCGATGCCGCCGTCCTGACCTTTGATCCGGACCGCCGCCTGACCCTGGCCAATCCCCCGGCCCTGAAGGTCCTGGGCATCAAGCGGGAAAGCATCCGCCAGCACTATGCCGCCGAGCTGAACCTGGACAAGGCCCTGGAAAGTCCCGCCAACGCCACCATCTCCCATCCCAATCCGGAAAAGCCGGGCCGGTTTACGGTCCGCAAGGGAACCTACCGGGTCGGCGGGGAACCGCATGAGCTGCTAATCCTCATTGATGTCAGCCGCAACCTGCGGGAAGAGGAACTGCTGGCCTGGAAGCGCCTGATCCGGGTCCTCGGGCATGAGTTGAACAATTCCATGGCCCCGATTCGTTCCCTGGCCGAAAGCCTCCAGAAGGTGGCCCGGAATGCCGAGCTTGAGGAAGAAGACCAGGAAGACCTGACGGAGGGCCTGGAAATCATCCGCCAGCGGGCGGACGGATTGAGCCGCTTTGTCCAGGAATACGCCCGCCTGGCCAAGCTGCCCCCGCCCAAGCTGAAGAACCTCGAGCTGAAGCCGCTGGTCCGCCGCATAGTTTCCCTTTTTGATCACCCGACGGTGGACATCGACCCCGAGAACAGCCCCGAGCTGACCCTGCAGGCCGATCCGGACCAGATCGAGCAGGTCCTCCTGAACCTGATCAAGAATGCCGTCGAGGCCGCCCAACTGACCGACGGCATGGTCAAGGTGTGCTGGAAGCCCATCGGTCAGGTCCTGGTTCTCCACGTCGAGGATACCGGTCCCGGGATTGCCAACCCGGATAATATCTTCATTCCCTTTTTCTCCACCAAGAAAGGGGGCTCGGGAATCGGCCTGACCCTCTCCCGGCAAATCATCGAGGGCCATGACGGAACCCTCGAACTGGCCAACCGGACCGATACAACCGGCTGCTGCGCATCCGTGACCCTCCCCCTGCGGGCTGAGAAAGTGTCCCAATAATGGGATGAGACCTGTCCCGGTATTGGGACAGAGGCAACCCAGGGTTAGTCGAACCGGTTTCCGGATAATTTTTTAAGCAGCAGAACAACAAGTGCTTATGATCTATTTTACACAAGCTGGCACCTCCGCTGCTCACAATTCCTGATCCAGGTTTGTTCCCAACTAGATTCAGTTTCAATGGATATTGTACGTAGTGACTTAAAAAAGAAGAAACGACGCCGCCAACTGATGATCGGTCTCGCCTCCGCGGGAGTGCTGGCGGTGATCGCGATCATCCTCTTCACGATGGATCCGGCCGCCCCCTCGGTGGACCGGTCATCGGTCTGGATTGGCGAGGTCAAAAAAGGTCCCCTTCAGGTCAACGTGCGCGGAATCGGCACCCTGGTTCCTGAGGACCTGCGCTGGATCACCGCCCAGACCAGCGGCAGCGTGGAGGAGATATTCATCCTTCCCGGGGCCGCCGTCGAGCCGGAGACCGTCATCCTGCAACTGGGCAATCCGGAACTGGAACAGAATCTCCGCAACGCGGAACTGCAGCTGGCCTCAGCCGAGGCCCAGCTGGCCAACCAGCGGGTCCGCGAGGAGGACGGCCTCCTCGAGATGGAATACCAGCTGGCCCAGCTGGATTCCAGCTATGAGAACGCCAAGCTGGATGTCCGGGTCAACGAGGAGCTTTTTGCCGAGGGCCTGGTCGCGGAGCGGGACCTTCTGCGTTCACGACTTTCCAGGGAACAGCTGGAGCGGCAGACCGAGATCATGGGCCGCCGCCTGGAAACCCGCCGCCAGCAGGTGGAGCAAAACCTGGCCCCGGCCCTGGCCAGTGTGGACCAGGAAAAGGAACGCGTGGCCCTCCTGCGCCAGCAGGTGGCCGACCTCTCCGTGAAAGCCGGCCTCCAGGGAGTCCTCCAGCGCCTGCCCCTCGAGGAAGGCCAACAGGTCAGCACCGGTACCCAGCTGGCCCAGGTGGCTGACCCGACCCGGCTCAAGGCGGTGGTCCGGATTCCCGAGACCCAGGCCAAGGATGTCCAGATCGGCCAGGATGCCATCATCGATACCCGTAACGGGACCGTCGCCGGCAAGGTGGCCCGGGTCAATCCCACCGTCGTCGGCGGCACCGTCGACGTCGATGTGCGGATTGTCGGCGACCTGCCCCGGGGGGCTCGGGCCGACCTCACCGTGGAAGGCGTCATCAGCCTGGCCAGCCTGGACAACGTGCTCTTTGTCGGACGTTCCTCGGCCGCCCGGGAGAACGGGACCATGGGCATCTTCCGCCTGACTCCCGACGGCAACACGGCGGTGCGGACCCAGGTCACCTTCGGCAAGAGCTCGGTCAGCGAGATCGAGGTCATGGCCGGCCTCCAGGAGGGCGACAAGGTGATCCTTTCCGACACCAGCCAGTACGACGACAACGACCGGCTCCGCCTGAATTGATTTTGAACCCACAACCACCCAGGAACCAGTAACCAGAAACCCGCAACCAGTAACCCATGAGCAACAACGAAGCACTCATCAAACTCGACGGCATCACGAAGGTGTTCCTGACCGATGAAATTGAGACACACGCCCTTTCCGGAATCCATCTTGAGATCCGCCAGGGCGAGTTCATTTCCATTTCCGGCCCTTCGGGATGCGGCAAGTCCACCCTCCTCTCCATCCTCGGGCTCCTCGAAGCGCCCAGCGACGGGGAGTATATCCTCAACAAGAACAACGTCTCCAACCTCTCCCTCGAGCAGCGGGCCCGCATCCGCAACCGCGAAATCGGCTTTATCTTCCAGAGCTTCAACCTGATCGGCGACCTCTCGGTGATGGAGAATGTCGAGCTGCCGCTGGCCTACCGCGGCCTCAAGCCGGCCGAGCGCCGCAAGATGGCCACCGCGGCCCTGGAGAAAGTGGAGATGATCCATCGCCAGAAGCACCTGCCCAGCCAGCTCTCCGGCGGCCAGCAACAGCGCGTGGCCGTGGCCCGGGCCCTGGCCGGCAATCCGAAGATCCTCCTGGCCGACGAGCCGACCGGAAACCTCGATTCCAAGAACGGATCGGTGGTCATGGAAATGCTGGCCGAGCTCAACCGGGAAGGGACCACCATCTGCATGGTCACCCACGATGACCGCTACGCCCATGTGGCGCACCGGATCGTCCACCTCTTCGACGGCAAGATTGTCGACGAAGAGAGGGATGTCGAACCGGCCAATCTCCTCGCCGAGGCCTGATCCGGGCCGCCCGGCTCCAGTTGATGGATTCCATTGTATCAGATTTCCGCTACGCCTTCCGGGTCTTTTTCAAGAGGCCCGGACTGACCCTGCTGGCCATCCTGGCCCTCTCGGTCAGCCTGGGCATGTCCACCACGGCCTTCAGCACCCTCAACGGCTTCTTCTTCAAGCCGCTCCCCTTCAAGGATCCGGAGCAGTTGCAGCAGGTTTACCTGCGCAACATGAAGGCCGAGATGAGAGTGGCTCCAATACCGTTCGAGAAATATGAGGAGCTCCGCCAGAGCAAGAGCTTCAGGGACCTCCTGGGCTATTTCTCCGGCACCATCAATATCAGCGGCAGAGGCACTCCGCAACGCTACGACGGGGCTTTTGTCTCGACCAACTTCCTCCAGGTCCTGGAGGAGGAACCGGTTGCTGTTGGTGTGTTTGGTGTAGGTCGAACGCGATTTGACGACTTGCCTTGGAATGAGGGCAGCCCTGATTGGCTCATACCAGTCGTCGAATATGACGGCGGCGAGAACGTCGAAGTGACCTTCATCGATATCCCTGATTGCCGAAAGCTGTCTGGAGCGGTTGCGCTTGTGAATACGCCGGGCCTTGATCTGATAGCGGGTGCCAT
>CAJXMX010000285.1 GCA_913056355.1 uncultured Opitutales bacterium | reverse complement strand
GGCCGCCTACCCCTTCACCACCCTCACACCCAACCTGGGTGTGGTGCAGCTGTCGGGCTATCGCTCCTTCGTGCTGGCCGACATTCCCGGCATCATCGAGGGGGCCCACGAGGGCAAGGGGCTCGGCCATCAGTTCCTGCGTCACGTGGAACGCACCCGGACGCTGGCACTGGTGGTACCCGTCGACGCCGAGGACTGCCAGGCGGAGTACGATCTGCTCAGAGAGGAGCTGCACAACTACGCCCCCACCCTGGCCGCCACGCCCCACTGTCTGGTGCTGAGCAAGATCGATCTGCTGGGTCCCGACGACGAGGTGCCGCGGGTGGAGGCGCCGGAGGCGTTGGAAAAGCCGACATCCTCGACGGAAACCGCGATCGTCGGCAGCACGGAGAGCGAGATGTCTCCGTCGATGCGCAGGTCGCGGCCGGTCTGCGCCTTCACCCGCGCCTGGATCTCGCTCTTGTAGCTCTCCAGCGGAACGAGCATGGGGACGACGACAGCCGCGACGAGAAGCAGCACCACGACCACGCCGAGTCCGATGAGCAGCTTTTTCATACCTGATAAGACCTCCAAGTCGGGGCGCGGGCCGTCCCTGCGGCCGCGCCGTTATCCCCCGAATACACGTTGCAAGATTTCCGTCGTGCGCTTGGCGGGATCGGCCCGGATCGCCGCCTCCTCTCGCGCGATATAGAGGAAGAGCCCGTCGAGCGCTTCCCCCAGTGCATAGTCCGTCAGATCCGCCTTCACATCCGGCACGAAGGGAATGGAGCGGTATTCACCCATCATGCGGTCGTAGGAAGCGATGGCGCCGACCTCGGCCAGCGACTCGTCGATCACGGGACGCATAGCATCGGACAGCGGCCCGGTCATCTTGTCCTGGAAGTACCGGGTCGCGGCGTCGTCGGGGCCATTGAGGATAGCCTCCGCATCCTCCAGGGTCATCGCCGAAATGGCATCCCAGAACAGCTGCTTCGCCTGAGGCGTGGCCGCTTCGGCGGCCCGGTTGAGACGCAGTTCCAGATCGTCGGCCATATCGGACATCCCGACCGCCTGCAGCGCCGACTGCACCCGGCGCAGACTGTCCGGCAGGGGGATATGAATGTCCGGATCGGCGTTGAAGCCGTCGGGCTGGCCCAGTTGCCCCACCACCCGTTCGGTGCCGACGCGCAGGGCCTCGCGCAGCCCCTCGCCGATCTCCGCCGTGGTCAAGTCGCCGGCGCCGTCGGAGTTCTGCTCCAGCAATTCCTTGGCCTTGTCGAAAAGACTGCCCTGGGCCCAGGCACCGCCGGCGGAAACAGCCGCCAATGCCAGGCAGATCACAGTGCCGATAACCGGCAGAGAGCGTCTCAACAGGGCCATAGAGTGCGCGATTCTCCTCCGCTGCCTATCAGTCCGCCGCCGCCTGGGCCATGTGGACCGTGCGCTGCGGATAGGGGATGGAAATTTCTTCGGCATCCATCCGGTTCTTCAGGTTCTTGGTCAGCTCGAACTTCAGCGCCCAGTAGTCGGCGGCGTTGCACCAGACGCGCACGGTGAAGTTCACCGAGCTGTCGCCCAGGTCGGTGACCGCGGCCATGGCTTCCGGGTCAGCCAGCACGCGCGAATCCTTTTTGCACTCGTCGACGATGGCCGCCCGCGCCTTGTCGATGTCGTCCTCGTAGGCGATGCCGATGACGATGTCGACACGGCGCGTCGCGTGGAAGGAGTAGTTCTTGATGGCCGAGCCCCAGAGCTGCGAGTTCGGCGCGATGATCTGCACGTTGTCCGGCGTCACCAGCTCGGTCACGAAAAGCGTGATGCTCTTGACCGTCCCGGCCAGGCCGCCGCCTTCGATGTAGTCGCCGACCTTGAAGGGCCGGAAGAGCAGCAGCATGACGCCCGCCGCCACGTTGCTGAGCGTGCCTTGCAGGGCCAGGCCGATGGCCAGGCCGGCGGCACCGAGTACGGCGACCAGGGAGGTGGTCTGGATGCCCAGCTTGCCGATGGCCGCGATAATGACCGCCACCATCAACAGGTAGAAGACGATGTTGGCCAGGAAGCCGACCAGGACCGGGTCCACGTTGGCCCGCTCCATGCCGCGGCGGCACAATTTGCGGACAATATTGGCGATCCACTTGCCGACAAAGAAAATGACCAGGGCGAAAATGATCCTGAGCCCGTAATCGGTGGTGGTCGCGATGATTGAGTCGATCTGTTCTTGTGACAGTTCCATATTACCTCCGAAGAGTTAGGTGTTAGTTCGAGTTATTTCCAGGAGAGAATCAGGCGGGCGAAGTAGGTTGTATCCAGTTCGTCACGACCGGGACTCGGCTCGCTGTTGTACTGGTTGGTCAGCCCGAGGCTCATGATCCAGAAGTCCGAGGTTCCCAGCGGGAAGTTGACGGTGGATTCATGGGTAAAGAGATAGTTCCCGAAGTCGTCGATGCTGGGGGTGTAGGTCAGCTTGGTGTTCAGCTTGCCCCAGTCGGCGAACTGCCACATCAGGTTCAGCCCGAAATCGAGTCCGGCGAAGCCGTTGTCCTCGACCAGGGGATCCGTGTAGCTTTCGTAGCGGTAGCTGAGACCGGCGTTGCCGTCCAGGGTCAGGCGATCCTCGTCGATGAACTTGTATTCCAGACCACCGGCGGAGGTGGAGCGGAAATCGATGCCCTCGATGGTGTCATGTTCCAGCTCCTCCCGGAGGTACCAGCCGAGTCTTTCTGTGAAGAAATTGGTATATTTCATCCCGCCGATCTGCTCGTCCTCGGAGCGCGATCCGTCCGTCTCCTGGTAGTTGTAGCTGCCGTAGATGTTGAGGCGGTCGTGGGGGCCCTCCAGGACGGCGTTGGCCGACATGCTGATGCTCGTGTTTTCGGAATTGCCGCTCTTGCCGCTGACTCCGGCACCGACAGAGAAGGCCCATTTGCGGAGCTGGTCCTCGACAATCGGATCCGGATCGCCCGGCATCCAGCCGGCGGCAATCGTTTCCAGCGGAGTGACCACGGTGCCGGAAGAAGAGCGGACGGTGACTTCGCCCTCGGTCTCCGAGGCGGCGGGGCCTTCGAAAATCTCGCCGGATTCAGTTCGCAGGACGATCGGGTCCGAGCTGACCAGGCGGACGACCTGCTCCTGGGGAATTTCCAGGGGATCTCCGGCGAAGGCCGTCTTGTAATGGTACTTGCCCTTGTGGATCTGGACAAGTTCTCCCTCGATACGGGAGCCGTCGGTCAGGACGAGAGTGTCGGCCTGGGAACTGAGCAGGCTCAGCAGCAAGCCGGCAGTGATACAGGATGTTTTCCAGTTAATCATAGTAATATTGTTTGGCAGTTTTGACAGGGATTGAGGCAAACCCCTCATAGAAATTCATTCACTCCGACTGTCGATTCAAAATTATTATCACGGGAGGGAAATCTTAATCCGGAGAGGCCGGAAATATAACCGTTCACCGGTTAATTCGGTAGCCCAATGGCAAAATCAGCAGCCCATCCCGGGGTGCTTGTGACGGGGAGGTCGACAGCTAGTTTCATTAAATGGAATCCATAGCCATAATCGGGACCGGCATTTCGGGGATGAGCTGCGCCTACAGGCTTCATGGCCGGGCCCGCCTGACCCTGTTTGAATCCGAAATGGAGCCGGGCGGACACACCCACACGGTCGATGCGGTGGAGAACGGCCGGCCGGTCCCGGTGGACACCGGCTTCATGGTTTACAACGAGGTCACCTACCCCCTGCTGACCCGGCTCTTCCGGGAGCTGGAGGTGGAAACGGTGGAAACGGACATGTCCTTCGGGGTGCAGCACCGTCCAACGGGGGTGGAGTATTGCGGTTCCAGCCTGAACCAGGTCTTCGCACGGCGAAGCAGCCTTTTCCGTCCCGCCTTCTGGGGCATGCTGCAAGATATTCTCCGGTTCAACCGGACGGCGGTGGCCGCCCTCCAGGATCCCCTCCTGGCAACCCGGACCTTGCGTCAGTTTGTGCAGGAGCACCGTTTTGGCCCGGCCTTCCTGCACCAGTACCTGGTTCCCATGACCTCCGCCATCTGGTCGACCCCGCCCGACGCCATGCTGGAGTTCCCGGCCCACTCCCTGCTCCGGTTCATGTTCAACCATGGGCTGCTGGGGGTGAACACCCAGCACCAGTGGAGAACGGTGGTTGGCGGAAGCCGATCCTACCGGAACAAGCTCATCGCCCCCTTCAGGGACTGTATCCGGTGTCACAACCCGGTTGCGGCCGTGCACAGGCTGGAGGACGGGGTGGAAGTGGTTGCCGCCGACGGGTCTCGGCACCGCTTCGACAAGGCCGTCCTGGCCACCCATGCGGACACCAGTTGTCGCCTCCTCCAGGATGCCAGTCCCGGGGAAAGGGAAGTCCTGTCCGCCTTCCGGTACGCGGCCAACACCATCACCCTGCACACCGACGAATCCGTCATGCCCCGGTCCCGGCGGGCCTGGGCATCATGGAACTACCGCGTCGATGCTTTGGCGGATGGACGGCACCAGGCCAGTACCCATTACTGGATGAACTCCCTCCAGCATCTGGACACCAAGGGGCACTATTTCGTCTCCGTCAATGAGCCCGGGCTGGTGGACCGCTCCCGGGTCCTGCGGGAATTCACCTTCGATCACCCGATGTTCGACCAGGCCACGGCCCGGGCCCAGGCCCGCCTGCCGGAACTGAACGAGAACCGCCGGATCTACTTTTGCGGCAGCTACTTCCGTTACGGATTTCATGAGGACGGATTGATGTCCGGCTATGAGGCCGCCGCCAGGGTCCTGGCCCACCATGCTTCCGATGCACAGCTCGCTGTATAGCTGCAACGTCTTTCATCAACGGTTTTCGCCGCGGTCCTACGGGTTCACAACCCGGACCTTCATGTGGCACCTCGACCTGGATGAGATCGACGAGCTGTGCCGTAGAATTCCGGTCCTCAGCCACAACCGGCCCAACCTGTACAGCTTCCGGGATGACGACCACTTGTACCTGGGGCGCCCCACCCTGCGGGAAAACGTCGAGGCTTACCTGGAGAAGAACGGAATTTCCGAACGGCCCGGCCGGATTACCCTCGTGACCAACCTGCGAACCATGGGGCACGTCTTCAATCCGGTCAGTTTCTTCTTTTGCCATGACCGGGAGGACAATCCCCTGGCCGTGGTGGTGGAGGTTCACAACACTTTCGGGGAGCTCAAGCCGTTCCTCCTTGGCCGGGACGACCTGAGCGGGCGGCGCTTCCGGAAAATGCACCCCAAGCTCTTCTACATTTCCCCGTTTTCGGAGCTGGACCAGTTTCTTGAGATCAAGGCGGAGTTGCCGGCCAACCGCCTCGCCGTCTACGTCAACACCTGGGAAAAAGGCGCCACCCGACCCTTCTTCCGGTCCAGCCTGACCGGACAGAGAGTACCCCTGGGAACGCGGCAGCTGATGGCCTATACCCTCCGTTTCCCCCTCA
>CAJXMX010000284.1 GCA_913056355.1 uncultured Opitutales bacterium | reverse complement strand
CGCCCTCTACGAATCCAGATCTAGGAAAACATCACATGATCTCATTAACCTCATCCCTTAGGTTGACGCCTATGCGCCGAGGCGGGACCCGGGGAATGGGATCCCTGTTGAAATAGTCGACCCCGGAGGGGTCGCAGCAATTGAGCCAAAGAAGACTTGTTAATTAAGATTCGCCTGATTATTACCTTCGCTCATGTCCGAATGGTGGTCATCCCTGCCCCTCGAGCTCCAGGTTTTCTATGCCATAGGCATTGTCGCGCTCGTCTTCACGGTTATCCAAACCAGCCTCACCCTGATTGGATTGGGCGGGGACTCGGTCGACCTGCAGGTGGACGTGCCGGACGGGGTCGACATGGATACCGGCGGTCATTCCACCGGGATCGGCCTCTTTTCCACGCAGACCATTGCCGCCTTCCTGCTCGGATTTGGCTGGGGCGGCGTGATCTGCCTCAAGATGGGCCTGAACCTGATCATCAGCGTCATCATCGCCTTCAACATCGGCGGTCTCCTGATGTTCTTGATGTACTTCATGCTGGTCGGGTTGCTCAGCCTGCAGTCGCGGGGCAACCTCGACTACGCGACGGCCGTGGGCCGGACCGCCGAGGTTTACGTGACCATCCCAGCCGCCCGCTCCGGCCGGGGCCAGATCCAGGTCATGATCAGCGGCCGCCTGACCACCGCCGAGGCGGAAACCGCGGCCGGGGCAGATATCAAGCCGGGGCATTCGGTCCGCGTCCTGGAGCGCATCGGCAATTCAGACTTTCTCGTCGAACCCCAATAATCCAACCCCCCTAAAATAACTGATCATGGATCTTATCTATAGTCTTGGTGCTGCTGTTGTCCTCTTTTTCGCGGTCGCGATCGCTTTCGCCTCGCGCTACAAGCGCTGTCCATCCGACCGGATCCTGGTCGTCTACGGCAAGGTCTCCGGGGGCAAGTCGGCCAACTGCTACCATGGCGGGGCCTCCTTCATCTGGCCGGTCATCCAGGACTACCAGTACCTGGACCTGACCCCCATCCCGATCGACATCCGGCTCGAGGGGGCCCTTTCCAAGCAGAACATCCGGGTCAACACGCCCTCCACTTTCACGGTCGGTATTTCCACCGAGCCGGGCGTCATGGAAAACGCCGCGGAACGTCTCCTCGGCCTCGGCCTGGCCGAGATCAAGGAGCTGGCCAAGGACATTATCTTCGGGCAGATGCGCGTGGTCATCGCGACCATGGACATCGAGGAGATCAACGCCGACCGCGACAAGCTGATCGCCAACATTTCCACCGGGGTCGAGGTCGAGTTGAAGAAGGTCGGGCTGCGGCTGATCAACGTCAATGTCCAGGACATCACCGATGCTTCCGGGTACATCGACGCCCTTGGCCAGGAAGCCGCCTCCAAGGCCATCGCCGAGGCCAAGATCAAGGTGGCCGAAGCCGAGCGGGACGGTGAAATCGGGGCCGCCGTGGCGGTCCGCGACAAGCGGATCGAGGTCGCCAACGCCGACGCCACCGCCACCGAGGGGGAAAACACGGCCAAGGTCAAGGTGGCCAACTCCAACGCCGACCGCCGCGTCAAGGAAGCGGAGGCAGAGCGCCAGGCCATTACCTCCGAGAAAGTGGCTGCCGCCAAGGCACTCGAGGATTCCTACGTGGCCGAGGAGGCCGCCGAAAAGCAGCGCGCCGTCCGCGAAAAAGCCACCCAGGAGGCGGACATCATGGTCCAGGCCCAGATCGACAAGGAAAAGGCTATCGTCGATGCCGAGGCCAAGGCCGAGTCCATCCGCCGGACCGAAAAGGGCAACGCCGACGCGGTGCGCCTGCGCAAGCAGGCCGATGCCGACGGGATCAAGTTCGTCAAGTCCGCCGAGGCGGACGGCCTGCGCTTCCAGCTCAACGCGGAGGCCGACGGTACGCGGATGAAGCTTCTCGCCGAGGCCGAGGGTGTCGAGGCCCTCCTCAAGAACAAGGCCAAGGGCTTTGCGGAAATTATCCAGGCCTGCAACAGCGACGAGCAGGCCAAGGTCATGCTGGTCATCGAGCAGCTGCCCAAGCTGGTTGAGGAACAGGTCAAGGCCATCTCCGGGCTGAAGATCGACAAGGTCACGGTCTGGGATTCCGGCAACGGCGAGGACGGCAAGGGCAAGACGGCGGGATTCCTCTCCGGACTGGCCGGCGTCCTCCCTCCCCTGCACGAACTGACCCGAAATGTCGGGGTCGAGCTGCCCGAGTACCTCGGCCGGATCCAGGACAAGGCGGGCGATAAGCCTCAGCCCGAGGCCAAGCCGAAGGCGAATCCCCAGCCCGGGAAGGACGCCTGAGGCGCGGGATGGGTCCGGTTTCCGGGTGTAAGCCAGACCCCGGGAAGGGACGGTTTGGTCATGCCCATCTGCGATCCCTCCGGGATCGTGTAATCTAAATGGGATCCAATACCCCGGGTCCCGCCGGGGCGGGACCCGGGGAAATTATCCTGTTCGATCTCTCCGAGATCGCCATATGCTACCCTGTTCGATCTCTCCGAGATCGCCATATGCTACCCTGTTCGATCTCTCCGGGATCGCCATATGCTACCCTGTTCGGTCTATCCGGGATCGCGGGGAAGCAGTACCTGCGAGAATCGAGATCAAGCTACCCTGTTCGATCTCTCCGGGATCGAGAAAATTAGTCCGCAGGAGAATTGCGAATCGCTGACAACAATCGATTGCAGGATCACCGGCCCGGTTTCAGGCAGGCGAGGCGCAGAGCGCCGGCCGATCGTAGCCGTGGTCGACCGAGCCCTTGGGCGAGGAGGCCACGGGGCAAGGAGGCCACGGGGCGAGGAGGCGGCATCCCGGCAGGGATGCCATAGGGTAGCCGCGGGTCGGTCGATCCCGCATCGCGGGAACGACCGACCCGGGGATCACCGGTCCCATTAATAATCCCGACCTTGGAGGGGTCGCAGATCCCTACTCCGCCTCCACCTCCTGCGGAATCGGCCGCAAGTGCCGGCGGTGGAGGATGGTGTAGATGACCGGGACCAGGAATAGGGTGATCAGGGTCGAACCGGTCAGCCCGCCAATTACGGCCCGTCCAAGCGGGGCCTGGGCATCGGCGCCCTCCCCCAACCCGAGGGCCAGGGGAAGCAGGCCGAGGACGGTTGTCAGCGTGGTCATGAGGATCGGGCGGAGGCGCCGCCGGCCGGCCTCGACGAGGGCGTCGTGGATGGAGAGCCCCTCCCGCTCCAGCTTGCCGGCCTGGTCGACAAGGAGAATGGCATTATTCACGACAATCCCTCCCAGCATGATGCAGCCGATCCCGGACTGCAGGTTGAGGGTGGTTCCCGTGAGGAAAAGGGTCAGGAGGACTCCGATGATGGCGGTCGGGACGGAGACAATGACCACCAGCGGATTGATCAACGACTCGTACTGGCAGGCCAGCACCATGTAGACCAGCAGGATCGCCAGCATGAAGGCAATCATCAGCTCGCGGAAGGATTCCTGCTGCTCCTCGTAACTGCCGGCCAGGTAGACCTCGTAGTTCTTGGGCATGGGAATGGTCTGGAGGGCCTTCTCCACATCCCTGGCCACCGAGCCGAGGTCCCGGTCGGCGATGTTGAGGTAGACTTCCGCCACGCGCTGTTGGTTCTTGCGTTCGATTTCCTGGGGCCCGCGCCCGGAATCCACCGTGACCAGGTTGCGCAGGGTCACCGATTCCCCGGAAGGCGTGCGCAGCTTCAGGTCGAGGACGTCGTCGATACTGCTGCGCTCAGCATTGGCCAGTTGGACAAAGATCCGGTAGGAGTTCCCTTCAAGTCGAAACTCCCCGGCATCCGAACCGGCAATGGCGGTCTCGATGAGGCGGGTCACGTCGCGGACGCTGAGCCCGAGGTCGGCGATCTTCTCCCGGTCCATGCGGATCTTTTCCTGGGGAATGCCTTCGGTAATGCTCTGGGTAATGTCGGTCACGCCGTCAATGTCCTGCACCGCCTCCTCCACGGCCTGGCCGATGCCCGCGAGGACCTCGAAATCAAATCCCCGGATCTCCACGGTCAACCGGTCGGCCCCGCCCCCGAGGAGGCGTTCCAGGAGAAACTGACCCTGGGCGGCCCGGGTGCGGATTTCCATCCCCGGGATCTTCCCTTCCAGCCGCTCGCGCAGGTCGGTGGCGATCTCGGCGTTGGAGCGGCTGCGCTCATTGGCCGGGGTCAGGGAGATCCGGATGT
This sequence comes from uncultured Opitutales bacterium, assembly GCA_913056355.1. Lineage (GTDB taxonomy): Bacteria > Verrucomicrobiota > Verrucomicrobiia > Opitutales > Oceanipulchritudinaceae > Oceanipulchritudo. Next base: position 1,251 of record CAJXMX010000284.1, on the reverse strand, counting down.
CCCCCTCGCGGCCCCGCACGCTGACCACGTTGGAGACCATCTCCGGAACGGCAGGAAAGACGATGCTCTCCATCAGGCGGGTCTGCCGGTCGACCAGGTCAAGCCGGGTCCCGACCTCCATCTCACCAGAGACGCGGACTTCCCCCTCGTCGCTGGGAGGCAGGAATTCACGCCCGATGAAAGGCAAAAGCAGCAGGGCCAGGGCCAGCAGGACGGCCGCCACCCCGATAGTCGTCCCCTTGTGGTCGAGCACGTAGCGCAGTCCGTTGGTATACTTCCGCTCCAGGCTTTTCTGGTGCCGGCCGGAAAAGGCCACCAGCCGCTCAATCCAGGGAGCCCGCCGGGCTTCGTCCGGGTCGATTTTCAAAAAGCGCGAACTGAGCATCGGCACCAGGCTCAGCGAGACCAGGAGGGAACAGACCAGGGCGAAGACAATGACAAAGGCCAGGTCCTGGAAAAGGATACCCGAGACGCCGCGGACAAAGACCACCGGGACAAATATAACCAGGGTGGTAATGGTGCTGGCCACGATGGCTGAGGCGACTTCGCGGGCCCCGTTGGAAGCCGCCTCCACAGGCTGGTCCCCTTCCTCGTGTCTTCGCCGGAAGATGTTCTCCAGGACCACGATGGAGTTGTCCACCAGCATGCCCACGCCCTCGACCCAGTAGCGGCACGCGGTTTCGAGATCGCCGGCGGCCTCGGCCGTCTCGCCACGATTGAAGATGATGACCGGCACGATTTCGTGCAGCCCGGTGTCCTCGGCGATGGCCTGCGCCCGCGCGAGGCGTTCATCGGCCTGTGCGAATTCGCTTTGCTGGCTCGAGATGACTGCCAGGTTGATCAGGTCGTAGGCGATGGAGGTCGGCCAGTCGAGTTGTTCGCCGAGGGCGACCGACTCGAGCAGCAGCTTCTCCGCCTCTTCGAGATCACCGCGCTTCAGCGCCACCGCGCCAAGGTTGCCGATGACCGTGGCCTGCCCGACCAGGTTGTTGTCTTCCTTGTAGATGGCGTTCGCCTTGTACAGCGACAGTTCCGCCGCATCGTACTGGTCCTTGCTGGCCGCGATGGTGCCGAGCGCGGTCAGAACGTCGGCACGTACCAGGTCGTCCCCGGACTCGACCGCCATTGCCCGCGCTTCGTTGAGCGTGACCACAGCGCCGTCGATGTCGCCGGTGGAGCGCTGCAGGATGCCGCGGGCACGCAACCCATGGATGCGGATCCGCCGCAGCCCCTGCTCTTCCGCGAGCGCCA
>CAJXMX010000283.1 GCA_913056355.1 uncultured Opitutales bacterium | reverse complement strand
CCCGGCCTCCGTTTATTCCCCGCCCAGGTGAACGGTGACCGGCATGCCCTGCCGAAGCTGGTCGTCCGGGTCGTCCACGATGATCCGGAAACGATAGACCAGGTTGGTCCGCAGTTCCTCGGTGTGGATCGACTTGGGGGTGAATTCCGCGACCGGCGAGATGAAGCCGATGTGGCCGCTGTAGGGTTTGCCGGGCCTGGTGTCGGTCAGGACCCGGACCTCCATCCCGGGCCGGATTCGTCCCAGGCTGCTTTCCGGGATATAGGCCCGGACCCACGGCTTCTCCTGTATCGAGATTACGAATACGGGTGATCCGGGGGCCACGATGGCGCCCTTTTCCAGGACCCGGGACTTGATGATCCCGTTGCACGGTGCCAGCAGGCGCGTGTCCTCCAGCCGGGTCCCGGCCTCGGCCAGGCCGGCCGCGGCCAGCTTCCGGGCCGCCTCGGCCTTGGCGATCTCCTCCTCGCGGTAGCCCGCCTCCACCAGGTCGAGGTTGGCCCCGGCGACCTGCCGGGCCGCCTCCGCCTGGTCCCGCCGGGCCCGGGCGTCGTCCAGTTGCTGCTCCGTACCGGCCTGGCCGGCCAGCAGCTCCTCCTGGCGGGCCAGGGTTCTCCGGGCATTGGTCAACTGCGCTTCCGCCTCGGCCACCCGGGCCCGGGCCTGGGCGATCTCCTCCTTGCGGAAGCCGGCCTGCAGCAGGTCCAGTTCCTTCCCCCGGATCTCCAGTTCCGCTTCCGCGCGGTCACGCTGCTGCTCCAGGGGAACCGGATCCAGGCTGGCCAGGAGGTCCCCCTGCTTCACCGGCTCCCCCTCGTCGAAATGGATTTCCTCCAGGCGCCCCCCGACCCGGAATCCGAGGGTCACTTCACGGATGTCCACGTTGCCGAAGACCGTATCCAGCGCCTCCTCCTCCGCCTCCTGGCGGAGGAAGTAGAGCCCGGCCGCTGCCAGGGCGATGATGATCAGGGCGGGAATGATGATTTTCTTCTTCATGTCCTTGAGGATTCAAGATTGAAAAGGCGTTCCAGGTTGTCGCAGACGATGGTCTCGATCTTGGCCACGGTCCTGTTGTCGAGTTTCTCCAGGCCGGCACTGCGGAGGATGCTCTCCCGCGCCGCCCGGAACCCGAAGATCTGGCCCAGGACCGAGTGGGCCAGCAGACGCGCCTCCGTGGAGCCGGGGTCCAGCTTTCGCAGAAAGCAGACCAGCTGGGTCACTTCCGTGTGCATCAGGCTGATGAAGCCGTCGTAAAAAATATCAAAGGCCTCCGTCGGCAGGATCTGCTCCCGCAGGATGATCATGGTCATGACGATCGTCCGCTCGTCCGCCAGCAAGGCTCCGATCAGGCCCCGGCACAGGCCCTTCAGGTGCTCCAGGGCCGCCGCCCGCCGCTCCGGATCCAGTTCCCCGCTTTCCTCCAGGAATTCCCGCGCCCGCTCCAGCCGCGGTTCCAGCCGCTCCCTCAGGTAGGCCACGATCCCCCGGGCCACCTCGTGATACAACTCCTGCTTGCCCCCGAAATAATAGCTGATCGAGGCCACGTTCTGCCCCGCCCGCTCCGCGATCTCCCTTATCCGCGCCCCCTCCAGGTTGTTCCGGCCAAATTCCTCCAGCCCCGCCTGCAGCAGCGCCGCCCGCGCCAGCTCCCCACGCCCCGGGGAGGATTGTTTCTCCAGAAAGAAATCAAACATTTGTTTTAATTAGAGGCTTGGAGGGATCGGCTGGCAAGGGAAAAGCGCGGGGCGGGTCAGGACTCGGAAAGCTCGCGGGCGCGGCGTGTGGCGGCGAGGACGGTTTCCTCGAGGGTCTTGCGGAAGGCGGCCTGTTCCATGACGGCGAGACCGGCGAGGGTGGTGCCGCCCGGGGAAGAGACCCAGTCACGATGGGTCTCGGGGGATTCGGGGACGGCCTGGAGGAGGGCGGCGGCGCCCTGGACCGTCTTGAGGGCCAGTTTGTAGGCGGTATCGGGATCGAGGCCGGCGGCGATGCCGCCATCACGGAGGGCGGCGACGAACTCGAAGACATAGGCGGGCCCGCTTCCGCTGACACCGGTGACGGCGTTGAGCCGTTCCTCGGGCATGGCCACGACCTCGCCGAGGGCCTCGAGGATATTGCGGACATCGCGTTCCTCCTCGCTGGAGAGGGGGGAGCGGGGGCTGAAGGCGGTGATGCCGGCACCGATCATTCCGGGAGTATTGGGCATGCAGCGGACGATGTTGGCCGCCCCGGGAAAGACCGCGGCGAGGCGCTCGATGGTGGTCCCGGCAAGGATGGAGAGGACGAGCTTGCCCCGGCCCAGCCGGCCCAGCTCGGCGGAAAGCTGGGAGAGCTGCTGCGGCTTGCAGGCGAGGATGATCCAGCCGGCGCCGGAGAGCAGTTGTCCAAGGTCGTAGGTGCAGGAAATGCCGGTTTCCCCGGCCAGGGCTTCCGCGGTACCGTCCGCGGCGCTGGTGCAGGCGATTTGTCCGGCCTCCCAGGAGCCCTTGCGCAGAATTCCGCGGACCATGGCCCCGGCCATGCGTCCGGCACCGATGAAAGCCAGTCCGTTTTCCATTATTCTTCCCCGTCGGGTTCGTGGTCCAAAGGCAGCCGGATGAGGGCCCGGGTGCCGCCTTCCTCACGGTTTCCGACCTCGATGGTCCCGCCGAGGCAGCTGACACTGTGGCGGGCGATGGTCAGGCCCATGCCGCGCCCGATGACGGAGGAGGAAGTCACAAAAGGTTCGAAAATGCTGTCCTTCATGTCCGGATCGATTCCTTTACCCCGGTCCAGGACCTGGAGTTGGAGGACGTCGCCCTCCTCGGTGCCGACCATCTCCGCGGCCAGCTCCACTTCGCCGGGCTCGGCTTCACCGCTTTCCGGAATGTAGCTCTCGTAGGCGTTCTGGAGGAGCCGCTCCAGGCAGACCTCCAGGAGTTCCCGGTTGGTCAGGAACTCAAAATCATCGGGCAGCTCGTTCTGCAGCTTGACGGGATGCTTGGTCCCGGCGATGCGCTGGAAGCGGTTGACCGCCCCGTTGAGAATCTGTTTCAGGGAGACCGCCTGCTTCTTGAGGGACTTGAAGTGCCCGATAACCGTGAGCTGCTGGACAATCCGGGTCATCCGCTTGATGGCGGCCTCCATGCGCTCGCAATTCTGCTGGATCTTGTCCGGATTCTCGAGGTTGCGCTGGAGCAGGCTGACGTAGCCCAGCATGACCCCGAGCAGGTTGTTGAGGTTGTGGGCGATACCCTCGGTGAGGTGCATGATCGAGGACTGGCGGCGGGACTTCTCCAGCTGCCGGGTCAGCCGGATGTTGTTCTCATGCTCCTGGATGATCCTCAACTGGGTCTTGATCCGGGCGATGGTCTCGTCCAGCTCGAACGGCTTGATGAGGTAATCCGCGGCGCCGACGTCGAAGCCTTCCAGCTTGTCTTCCTTGGCCGTGCGGGCGGTGATGAAAATGACGGGAATTTCCCGGGTCACCGGATCCTGCTTGAGCTGCTTGCAGACCTCGATCCCGGTGATGCCCGGCATCATGATGTCCAGCAGGATCACGTCCGGACGTTCCTCCCTGGCCAGGCGCAGCCCTTCGGTGCCGTTGGTGGAGCTGATGACTTTCATTTCGCTCCACTCGAGTTTGTGCTGCAACAGTCGGATGTTCAGCAACTGGTCGTCAATAACGAGAATTTTCGGCTGCGACATACCTGACCTTTATTCCTTCTGGCTGAGTTCCCAGGCCTTGACGGTGTTGTGCATCAGGAGGGCCACCGTCATCAGGCCGACTCCGCCGGGAACCGGCGAGATGGCCTGGCATTTCCCGGAGACAGCTTCAAAATCCACGTCACCGACAATCCGGTAGCCCTTGGGACTGTCCGGATCGTCCACCCGGTTGATGCCCACGTCGATAACCACCGCCCCTTCCTTGACCATGTCCGCGGTCACGAAGTTGGCCCGTCCGATGGCTGCGATGAGGATGTCCGCCTGGCTGGTGATCGCGGCCAGGTTGCGGGTCCGGGAGTGGCAGACGGTGACCGTGGCATTGGCGAACGGGGCCTTGCGCATGAAGAGGAGCGCGGCCGGCTTGCCGACGATCAGGGAACGTCCCAGGACCACCACATGTTTGCCTTCGGTCTCGATCTTGTAGCGGCGCACCATTTCCCCGATACCGGCCGGGGTGCAGGCCACGAAGGCTTGCGGATCCTCCTGGACCAGCCGGCCCAGGTTGTTGGTCGAGAATCCGTCCACGTCCTTCTGCGGTGCCACCGCATTGAAGACGGTCCGCTCATCCATGTGGTCCGGCAGGGGAGCCTGGACCAGGATCCCGTGGACCAGGGGATCCGCGTTGAGGGCGGAAATCTCCCCCAGCAGGTCCTCCTGCGAGATGGATTCGGGAAAAGTCTTGAGGCGGCTCTCGATGCCCACCTGGGCCGCCTTTTTCTGCTTGGAATTCACATAGTAGACCGAGGCCGGGTCTTCCCCCACGCGGATGAAGGTCACGCAGGGCCGGGGTCCGGATATGTCCTCCAGTCGCTCCTTGATTTCACCAAGGATTTCCCTGGAGAGCTTCTTGCCGTCGAGCAGTTCCATAATTCCTCCGGTCCTTACTTGAGGCGCATGTTGCGGGCGTGGATAATCCATTCCCGCGATGATCCGAGGGTCCGCTCCCCGTTGATGACGACCTTCTGGTCCACGAATTCCTTCATCGAACCGGGAATCACAATTTCCCTGGTATCGATCCAGGCGATACGCTTTCCATCGGAGGCTTCCAGGTAGAAGGGCGCCTTGGGGGCGATCAGTCCCAGGAAGCGCTTGGATTTCCGGAAAGTTCCCTCGTAGCGCTGGCTGACGACACCGGGACGCGGGGTCTCGCTGCGCTCGGGGACCACGATGCCACCGCTGCCGCTGCCCTCGGCGGCTGCCGTCTGGCCGGTGGTGTCGACAATCACCGGCTCCTCGAAGACCGGTTCCTCCGCGGGCGGGGTTTGCGAAGCCGGGGTTTGCCCGGGCTGGTCTTCCCCGGCCACTCCGGTCACCGGGGGCAGGGGAGGGGGCGTGTCCAGGACAAAATAGACCGGAACGGAACCGCTGTAGCGGATATGCCACCAGGCTCCTGTATCGACAATCTCAATCTCGTCGCCCTGCCGGTAGGTTCCCAGAACGGTCCCGTCGGCGGACGGTTCCGAATAAATCATGGCGTTGTCCACCGGCATCAGGTCCTTGCCAATCTTGGCATCCGGAACGTAACCGTCGACCGTCCCGGTGAAGTCGGCAAAGTGCCAGCCCAGGGCCGCCCTGGCATCGTCCAGCACCGGAGTGGCCTGGCCCAGCCGCGGATCCTGGAGGCTCATGGTCCCCAGGTTCTTGGATTCAATATCCGGTTTCAGGTAAATTTCGACTTGGGTCGCTTGACCGCGGAGAGAGCCGCTGGCGGAGGCCAGCAGAATGGGCAGCAAAAGGCGCGT
>CAJXMX010000282.1 GCA_913056355.1 uncultured Opitutales bacterium | reverse complement strand
GTCCGGGAATGACGCTGGCCCGGCTGCCGAAGAGGACGCCGTCGCCAATGTGCACATAGCCGGTAATGTCGCAGAAGCTGCTGACCTGGCAATCGCGGCCCATGCGGGCGTCGTGGCCCATGGCGGTACTGACATTGAGGGCGGAATTGGCCCCGATGGCCAGATCGCAGGTCAGGACCACCCGGGGACAGAGAATCACCCCCGGATCCAGCTGGACCCGGCTGCCGACAACGCAGCTTTCGTGGATGAGCCGCGTAAACACCGCTCCCCGTTCCTCAAAGCGCTCCCGCATGATGCGGCGCATTGGAGGATGCCCGATGGCGATCAGGTAAACCTCGTCGGCGCGCGGTTCATAGGCCTGCGTATTCCCCAGGATCGGCAGGCCGAAATCCGTGAAGCGGTCCAGCGCGGCGGGATTGTCATCAAGGAATCCGGCGATCTCCCATTCCTTTCGGTAGGCCGGGCAATGGCGCGCCCATTCGGCGACCTCCCGGCCAAATCCACCGGCCCCGATGATGACCAGCCGCTTCATTTGACGGCCACGGCATGGGGTTCCTCCGGCTCGGCCAGGCAGAGGTCGGCCAGGTCTTCCATGACCTTCTCGAACCCGGGATCGCCCCAGAGGTCGTCCATCGGTTCCGGGCTGACAATACGGATAAAATACTGTTCCCGGTGGACGTTGAGGCCGAATTTCCGGAAGTCTTCCCAAATCGTGGTCAGGGAGGTCCGGGTGTTGACCCGGTCTCCGCCGTACCAGTGGACCTTTCCCCCGACGATATGCCAGAAGTAGGTGTAGTTGGTATAGTCATCCAGCTGGTAGATGCCCCACTGGCCGGGTTGCAGCTCGCGACCCTCGACCGATTTCTGGACGTTCCACTCACGATCGGTACAGGTCCAGCCGGCTTCCGTCCAGCAGCGGTCCGGGGTATGCTGGTTGACCAGCCGGACCGGCATCTTGCCCGGTTTCCAATAGGCCACATAGACGCTGAAGTTGCGGTCGCCCCGCTTGTACTGGCGGTGCACGAAATCATCCAGCCGGAGCAGGTCGTAGGAACGCTGGGTGACGGATTCCGTCGGCCCGAGATCGAGGTCGGTGACCTGCCAGCCGGGAAGGTTTTCCGGGATCATCTCGGTCAGGGGATGCTTCAGGGTGCCCTCGGGGACCGGCGTCATGCTGCTGACAACCTGCAGGACCACGGCCACCACCAGCACCAGCAGGGCCAGGACCGGAAATCCCCATCGCTTCATCCATTCAGTCATAACGCTCCACTGAAGAGTATTTCCCGGCGATTTCAATGCTGAAGGGGTTTCTCCCAGAACTCCGCCCGTCCGTGCTCCGGATCAAGGACGTAGGGGCGGAAACCGAGATGCTCGTAGAGGCGCATGGCCCGGCGGTTGCCGGTCAGCACCTCCAGGGTCAGCTTGCAGCAGTTGCGGGCCCGGGCCACCCGCTCAATTTCCCGGAAGAGGGCCTGGCCGATGCCCTGTCCGCGGTTGCCGGGGACCACCGCCACGTCGTGGATGTTCATCAGGGCCTGCGCCTTGAATGTCGAGAATCCCTCCATGGCGATGAGCAGCCCGGCCGGCTTCCTGTCGAGGAGGGCCAGCAGGGTGACCGCCCAGGGGCGGTTTTTCAGCTCCCCCACCAGGGACTCGCGGACCCGTGCGGTCAATGGGCTGCCGCCGCCCATCGGATCGCCGGCATAGCTGTTCAGCACGTCGACGATGCCGCGGGCGTGGCCGGGATTGTCGTAGGGATTCTGCAGGATTTCCAGGGTCTTCATTACAGGGAAAGGAAGGGCAGCATGGAAGGAGAATGCGGTCCGGATCAAGCCGTAAGCGGCAGGAGGCCGAGGACACGGGTCAGCTCCGGATCCGGCGGGCAGGACAGGAGCAGCCGTTTCCCGGAAAAGGGGTGGTTGAACTCCAGCGAGACGGAGGCCAGGAAGAGCCGGTGAAAAGCATACTTTTCCCTGAAGAAGGCATTATGGCGCCCGTCCCCGTAACGGGTATCGCCGATGACCTGGTGGCTGAGGTGTTTCATGTGCCGGCGCAGCTGGTGGGTCCGGCCGGTCTCCGGGCTCAGCTCCATCAGGGAATAGCGGGCGCTGGGGTATGGTCCGACCGGCATGGGGACCTCATACCGGTGGAGGCATCGGTAGCGGGTCCGGGCCTCCTGGCGTTCCCGGCCCGGCTTGCCGGAATCGAGGATGATCCGGAGGGGATGGTCGACCAGGCCCTCGCCTTCCAGCCATCCGCGGACCAGGGCCAGGTAATGCTTGTGTACCCGGTTCTCCTGCCAGAGCCGGTTGGCTTCCTGCAGGGCTTCCGGATCCAGGGCAAAGAGAAGAAGGCCGCTGGTCGGCTTGTCCAGCCGGTGGCATGGATAAACGGTCCGGCCCAGCTGGTCCCGGAGCAACTGGAGGCAGAAGACGGTCTCCCCGCGGTCCATGGGCGAACGGTGGACCAGCATTCCGGCCGGCTTGTGGACGGCCACGTAGCGGTCATCCTGATACAGGATGGGTAAATCCGTCTCTCCTTCCGGGCCCGCGTCCATGACTTTGCCATTACACGGGCGGAATTCCCGGGGACAACGCAAATCCGCCGTCTTCATTTCCGGCCCAGGAGGACCACGGAGGCGAGAATGAGCGCCGTCCCCAGGAGGCGGAGAGGGGTCAGCGGCTCGGCAAAGAGCAGCGTCCCGACAACCATCGGGGCAACGATGCCGCTGGTGCCGAGAATGGCCACCCGGGCCGATCCGACCAGGCTGACCGCCTTGTGCATGGCCAGGGTCGGCAGGACCGTGCAGAAGATGGCAATGGCCAGCCCGATGAGAATGAGTCCAGGATTAAGCGGCACGGCCCCCTCCCCTCCGGCCAGCAGGCTGTGCAGGATGATGGCCAGGCAGGAGATGCTGGTCGAATAGGAGGCGAAGAAGCGCGAACCGACCTTCTTCACGTAATGGCTGCTGAAGTAGAGGTAGATGGCAAAACTCAGGGAGGACCCGAGGACCAGGGCGGCCCCCAGCAAGACGTCGCCGGACCGGGTCAGGTGCTCGTCCCAATAGACCATGGCCAGGCCCAGGTAGGCCAGGCCGAGGGCGGCCAGCTCGCGTCCCGTGGGCCGGGTCCGCTGGACCAGGCTGCGGATGACGACCACGAAACTCGGGTACAGGTAGAGCAGCAGCCGCTCCATGCTGGAGGTCAGGTAGGCGATGCCGTGGAAATCGAGGGTGCTGGCCAGGTAATAGCCGACCAGGCCGAGGCAGGACATCCCGAGGTAGTCGCGGGAGGTGGGGCGCTGCCCCTTTCCCCGCCACAACTCATTCAGGGCGATGGCCGCGAAGAACGGCAGGGCTGCGGCCATGCGCAGCCCGAGCACCTGCATCGGGGCGGCGCCCTGGGCATAGGCCAGCTTGACCAGCAGCACCTTGGAGGAAAAGAGGTTGGCTGCGGTCACGGCGAGAATCAGTCCGTGTCGGTTGTCTTGATGGGCTTCCATGGCAAACAGTAAGGGCCCCGTCCGGCGTGGATCGGGGCCCTTTGAAAGCATCGAAGGCTGGTTGGCCTTCCTAAGGGGTCCGTCTCCAACACGCGGTCCGCCGGCTCCAGACCAGATCAAGGAGTGAGGCGAGCAGGCGGATCGCTTTGCCGTTGACGGAAATGCTCATGCCATTGGTCATGACAGAGCGGTATCGAGTCGTCAAGCACAGGAGAATCCGCCTTGGTGCCCGCGCTTGACCGGTTCAAGCGGTTCACCTAATTTCCGCCCATGAACTACCGTTTCCTGATTGCCGCCCTCCCCCTGTTAGCCCTCGCCGGATGCCAGTCGGCCTACTACGCCACAATGGAGCAGTTCGGCGTCGAAAAGCGGGACATCCTGGTCGACCGGGTGGAGGATGCCCGGGACGCCCAACAGGATACCAAGGAGGAATTCCGGGATGCCCTCGATCAATTCACCTCCCTGATGAATTATGACGGCGGCGACCTGGAGAAGGTCTACAACAAGCTGAATGCCCAGTTTGAGAGCAGCGAGAAGGCGGCCGGGGATGTCCACGACCGGATCCGCGAGATTGAGCGGGTCTCCTCGGACCTCTTCGATGAGTGGAACAAGGAGCTGGAGCAGTACAGCAACATGGAACTGAAGCGGAAGAGCCGTGACTCGCTGCGGGCCACCGAGGCCAGCTACCTGGCCATGATGCGCAAGATGCGGGCCGCCGAGGACAGCATGTACCCGGTGCTGGACCTCTTCCGGGACCAGGTGCTCTTTCTCAAGCATAACCTCAACGCCCGCGCCATCGCCTCCCTGGACACCGAGACCGCGGCCATCGAGGAGGAGGTCCGCAAGCTGATCGAGGACATGGAAGCCTCCATCGCCGAGGCCGACGCCTTTATCGCCTCCATGCGTTGAGTGGATCCCCCCGTCGCCGCCTGTAAAGGGATCGTCAGCTTTTCCAGCGCCTGCCCTGCTGGTTGACAAGCGGCATAGCATTACCTAAATCCCTCTTTACCAACAAACCGGAGAACTGGAGAACGCCCTATGACACTACTTGGATTTATCCTTCAGATCGGCACCGCGGCCTACATGGTTTACCTCGGGTACACCGTCCAGTACCAGGACTACTATATTTTCCTGGCCGCCCCGCTGGTCATGATGCTGGGCCAGTGGATGCGCCGGCTTTCCAGCCGCTCCAACACCCGCCGGCACAGCAAGAGCTTTTTCCAGATAATCGGCGACCTGATCAGCGGCTATATCGTCGGCCTGGTGGCGGTGGCGGTATTCTTCGCCATCGGGTACGCCACGATGCATGTCCTCGACAAGCGTCCGCCTCCGGGCACCGGGGCGATGTAGTCCGCCAAGGTTGAATCAGCCTGTAAGGTCCTATTGGTCCCGTCCGGGGAAGGTCAGCTCGGCGATGGCCGACTTGTCCAACTGGCCCTTGCCCGATTCCACCAGTTTCCGGTACTGCGCCAGGGTGGCCCGGGCCAGCGGCAGCTGAAGCCCCTCTGCCCGCGCCATGTCGAGGGCGATACCGGAATCCTTGGCGGCGTGCTCGGCCGAGAAATAGCAGTCATGGTCCCTGGCGATCATGTCGGCGGCATCGGTCTCGAGGACACGCGAGTTGGCTCCCGTCTGGCTGAAGATATTGCAGAGCATTTCCAGGTCCAGCCCGAGGGCCTGCCCCAGCCCGAGGCCCTCCGCGAGGGCGGCCGTGTTGATGTTCATGACCATGTTGACGAGGGCCTTCACCTGCGCCGCCTTGCCGGTCGTCCCGACGTAATGGAGGGCCTTGCTGAGACTTTCCAGAAGCTCCCGATGAGCCGCGAAGACCTCTGGCTGGCCGGCGATGATCAGGAACAATTCCCCGTTGCGGGCCTGCGGGATGCTGGAAGCCATGCAGGCCTCGAGAGTGCTGGCCCCCGATTCGGCGGCCGCCTTCTCGACCTTGAGGTGGATCTCCGGACTCAGGGTGGCACAATTGATGAAGGATTTGCCGGAAGCTTCCTGGAGCAGGTTGTTGTCGCCGAAGAAGATGGATTCCATCGCGGCGTCGTCGGTGACCACCGTCAGGATAATGTCACTGGTGGCAGTGACCACGGCGGG
>CAJXMX010000281.1 GCA_913056355.1 uncultured Opitutales bacterium | reverse complement strand
CCCCGCCCGCCAATGTCGAGGCCCTTTTCAAGGCGGGCCGGGAGTAGGGGACTCCGGACGGATCCTCCGGTTGTCAACCGGCTGACCCCTTAATCGAGGTGGAATATCTCCTCCATGGGGGCCCAGACCTCCCCCTCGGGTGAGGAGTCGAGGGGCTTCATGCAGGGGATGCAGACGTCCCACCATTTCTGCGTGGTTTCATCGGCAGCCATGGCGGCCATGTCGGCCTCGAAGTCCGAACCGTAGTACTCAAAGTAGCTGAACAGCCAGCCCTCGCGGTAATAGATCGAGTAGTTCCCGATGTTGCTTTCCTTGATCTGCCTCAGGACACCCGGCCAGGTGTCGGCGTGCAGGCGCTTGTATTCTTCGTATTTCTCCGGGAGGACCCGGACCATTGAGCCGTATCGTGTCATGGGTATTTCGTTTTCAGTTGGGGCTGAGGCCGCTTAATCAAGGCCTTGCTCATAGATAAACCAGTCCGGCTGAAGCGCCTCCAGCGGCTCCCTGAGCTTCTCCAGTTCGCCGGCCGGACCGTGGATTTCCAGACGATGCAGGTCGGAAATCTTGAGGGCCTCGTCGAGGAGCTCGGTCACGTTGGCGAGGTGGGCCAGGAGGGCTTCAGCGTCGGTGTAGGCCTCACGGCAATGGACAATATTCCCGTTTACGGTGAATCCATAGTAGAGGTTGCCATTTTCCGTGGCGGTTTTCTCGATAAAGGCCGGGAAGGCGGCCTTGAAGGTCTCCAGCTTGCCCGGGTGAACCTTGAAGTAGGGATGGATGCTGACCGAGTTGGATTGGGTTGCCATAAATAGTCCTTGTTGAGGGTTATCCTTTCCGGCTGAGGAAGTGCGTGCTTTCGCAATTGGATCAGGATGGCAGGCCGATCATTAATGGGCAACTGCAATTCAAGCAGGAGATTTTCCAGTTGCTGGTTAATGATACCGGACCTAGCCTCCGGGCCATGAAGCGCTCAATCCTCATTCCCTTGTTCCTGCTCCCGCTCACCCTCCTGGCCGGTGAGGGCTTTGTTTCCCTCTTCGACGGCGAGACCTTCGACGGATGGAAAATCTCCGAGGAAAACTCCGACAGCTGGGTCATCGAGGACGGGGCCCTGGTCACCCGCGGTCCGCGGGCGCATATCTTCTACGTCGGCGAGCTGGCGCCGTTTAAGAACTTCGAGCTGAAGGTCGACGTAAAGACGAAGAACGGCTCCAACGGCGGCATCTATTTCCACACCGCCTACCAGGCCGAGGGCTGGCCGCTGGTCGGCCTGGAGTGCCAGGTCAACGTCTCCCAGGGCGACTGGAAGAAGACCGGCAGCCTTTACGACATCGCCAACATCGGCTTCTGCTTCCTCCAGGACGACACCTGGTGGACCCAGCACATCATCGTCGAGGGCAAGACCGTGACCGTGAAACTCAACGGGATCACCGTCCTGCAGTACAAGGAACCGCCGGGGGCCGAAGCCGGCGATCCCTTCACCCGGCTCCTCGATGAAGGCACCATCGGCCTGCAGTGCCACGACCCGGGCAGCGAGGTCCATTACAGGAACATCCGGATCAAGCGCCTTCCGGATTGAGCAAATATTTCAAATTTCTCCTAAGAAAACCACAGGTTGAAACGTTGTTCAGGTGATAAAGCCCGTCCCCGCTGTCGGGATAACCGCAAATCACAATGAAACATGAACACCTTCAACCTGACTCTGATTGGATGCGCTCCGTTGTGGACGCGCATGCGGCGGACCTCACCCGTTACGCCGCTTCCATTCTGGGCGACGCGGATGCCGCCCGGGATGTCGTGCAGGATGTCTTCCTGCGCCTGTGGAAGGACAAGCCGTCCGGAATGGAGGAGTTCCTCCGTCCCTGGCTTTTCCGCGTCTGTCGCAATTGTGCCCTGGACCTCCGGCGAAAGGAGGGACGCATGAAACCGATGACGGACAACCAGGCCGTCCGCACGGCCAGCGAGTCACCCGACCCGCAGGCCATGGCCGAACGCCAGGACAGCCACGCCCGCCTGATGAACATGATGCGCACCCTGCCGGAGAACCAGCAGGAGGTCGTGCGCCTCAAGTTCCAGAACGGCATGAGCTACAAGGAAATCGCCGCGGTGACGGACCTGACCGTGACCAACGTCGGTTTCCTCCTGCATACCGCGTTAACCACCCTCCGCAGCCGGGCCCTGGCCGCCGGGGAATGAATGATTGGGAGAAATTTGAAATGAAACTTTCCAAAGACGATCCAAGAATCACCGCCTACGCCCTCGGTGAGATTGAGAATGACAAGGAACGGGCGGAAATCGAACAGGCTGTGGCCGAATCTGAGGAATTGCAGCAGGCCGTCCGGGAAATCCGGGAAATGGGGAAGCTCCTGGCCGGCAGCCTGGCCGCCGAGCCGGCCCCGGAATTGAGTGAATTCGACAAGGCCCGCATGGAGCAGCGGAAGCCCGAAACCGAAACGCCTTCCCTGATGGGCAAGCTGCTCAACTGGCCGGCCCTCTCGGCCCTGACTGCGGCCGCCGCGGTGGCGCTGCTGGTCTTTGTCCTGGTGCCGCCCTACGGGGCCCGGGACAACGGGGTTCCCGACATCGAGCAACTGCCGACATCGCAGATGGTGCCGGCCGGGAAACCGGCCCCGCCGGAAGAACGCGAGCCGCAAATTTCACAGTTGGAAATGGAATTACCCGTCGATGAACTCAAGCGCGTCGAGGGGAGGGAATCCAACGAGTACATCGTCAATCTCGGGCCCAGGGAGGAGCGGGCCGACCGTGACAAGGTGCAGACCGCCCCAACCCTCGCCCAGACCGAGGCACCCGCCCCGCCGCCGGTGTCCATGCCGATGCCTGCGCCGGAAACGCGCGGCCAGGTCATGTCCGACATGGCGGCTGCCGCTCCCGAGGCGGAGGCGGTCTATTCCCTGCAGGCATTCGCGGTGACCGGTCCTGAGAAAGCTGGGTACATCCGCCAGCGAACCGAGGCCTGGAACACCGAGAGCTATGACACCATCGAGGAGACCGGCTTCCGCTCGCCCCTGGTGGCGCCCCTGTCGACCTTCTCCATTGATGTCGACACGGCCAGCTATGCCAACGTGCGGCGCTTCCTCAACGAGGGGCATTTGCCGCCGGCAGACGCCGTCCGGATCGAGGAGCTGATCAACTACTTCAAGTACACGGACACGCCCCCGGCCAAGGCGCTCGACGAGGGCGGGGATCCCTTTGCGGTCCACCTCGCCCAGACGGATGCGCCCTGGAATGCCGACCACCGGCTCCTCCGTATCGCCCTCAAGGGATATGAAATGCCCTGGGAAGAACGCCCGGCCTCCAACCTGGTCTTCCTGCTGGATGTTTCCGGCTCCATGAACCAGGCCAACAAGTTGCCGCTGGTCAAGGACGCCATGGACCTCCTGGTCCGTCGCCTGGACAGCCGCGACCGGGTGGCCATCGTGGTCTACGCCGGGGCCTCGGGCCTGGTTCTGCCCTCCACCACCGCCAACAATCATGAGACCATCGCCCACGCCATCGACAACCTCGCCGCCGGCGGCTCGACCAACGCCGGGGCCGGCATCCAGCTGGCCTACAAGGTGGCCCGCGAGCACTTCATCAAGGGCGGCAACAACCGGGTCATCCTCTGCACCGACGGCGACTTCAACGTCGGCCTGACCAACCGCGGGGAGCTGGCCGGGATCGCCGGGAAAGAGGCGGAAGACGGCGTCTCGCTGACCATCCTCGGCTTCGGCATGGGCAACTACAAGGACGACATGCTGGAGGAACTCTCCAACAAGGGGAAGGGCAGCTACGCCTACATCGATTCCGATGCGGAGGCCCGCAAGGTCTTCCTGCAGGACCTGGCCAGCAACATCTTCAAGATCGCCAAGGACGTGAAAATCCAGGTCGAGTTCAACCCGGCCCAGGTCAAGGCGTATCGGTTGATTGGATACGAGAACCGCCGCCTCAACGCCGAGGACTTCAACGACGACAAGAAGAAGGCCGGCGACATCGGCCCGGGACACACCGTGGTGGCGCTCTATGAAATCATCCCCGCCGGGGTGGAGGCGGATCTGCCCGCCGTCGACGACCTGCGCTACCAGGCCCAGCCCGAGGCCGGGGGCAAGAGCGGCGAACTGGCCACCGTCAAGCTGCGCTACAAGCAGCCGGACGGGGACACCAGCAAGCTGATCAGCCGGACCGTCGGGAGCGGCGACCTCGTCGCCTTCAACCAGGCCTCCGCGGACCTGCAGTTCACGGCAGCCGTGGCGGCCTTCGGGATGAAGCTTCGCGAATCGGAGTTCGCGGGGAAGATCAGCTGGCAGGAGATCGAACGCGTCGCCTCGGGTGCCCTCGGGAACGACCCGGGCGGCCACCGCTCGGAGTTCACCGGGCTGGTCCGGAAGGCGGAAAAGCTGTCCGGCGATTCCGGGAAGGCCGATCCGGTCACGCTGCCGGCCCCGGTGCCGGATCGCGGCTGACGGCAATTCCCTCATCAGCTCAGTTTGCACTCGTTTTCAGGGAGGCCACCGCCTATGGTGGCCTCCTTTTCCATGAGATTGTCGCTAATCCCTGCCATGAGACTTGTCCTCCTGGTCCTCTTCGTGGCCGTCAGCCTGCCGTGTTCGCTTTTCGCCGGCATGCAGGAGATCCTGGACGGCCTCAAGGCCAGTGAGTTCCGCTTTGCCCGGTCCGGATCGGAGGTGCCCTTTCTTCCGGCGGGATGGCTCACCCACCAGTATTACCCGGATGCCTCCTTTGAGGCCAATCTCGAGATTTTACCGGATGCAGAGGTCCAGGAGAATGCCACCTCGCTGGGCGCCTTCATGCCGCTGAGCGTCCAATCGCGGGACATGGTTCTGGTCGGGGTGGACCTTTCCCTTGACCGGATCAAGGTCCAGTCGGGTCCGTTCCGGGACCAGGACGTGGTGCGCCTGACACCTGTTGCCGCGTGGATGCGCCAGGTCAACCGGAACAACCTGGTAGCGGCCTTCGCGGCCCCGATCTTCAGCAAGGAAGTGCGCAACGGAGGCGAATGGGGCACCGGCGGCTATGCCGGCGTGGTGGGCCTGCACTGGCGCAGTGACACCATGCAGTGGGTGTACGGTGCGGTGTATGAAAACAGCTTCGGCAGGGACAGGTTCTACCCGTATCTAGGCCTCCAGTGGAATCCCCATCCGCGCCTTTCCGTGAGCCTGGTCATTCCCTGGCCCACCATCACCTATGCTCCCGGCGAGGACTGGATCCTCCAGATGGGGATCTCCCCGGGCGGCTCCTCCTGGGTCAGCCGACAGGATCGGTACGAGGTCACGGAGTCGTTTGGTTCCTGGAATCTCGCCGCCGGGTTGGGCCGCCGCCTTTACGGGCATTTCTGGCTGGTAGGCAGCGCCGGCCTGGCCGGACTCCGCGCCTGGCAACTCGGCGAGGACGACTCCGCCCTGCGCTACGAGGCCAAGCCCGGCGCGGTCTTCACCCTGGCCCTGCAGTTCCGGCCCTGAAATTCCGCTCCGGTCTTGCTCCGCGGGGATGGATGAACGATGCTGCCGGAGAGGAATTTGATGGACAATCCACGCGGAAGTTCAGCCGGGGCCCAGCCCAACAACCCCCTCCACGGGATTACCCTGGAGATGATTGTG
>CAJXMX010000280.1 GCA_913056355.1 uncultured Opitutales bacterium | reverse complement strand
AGGGCGTAAGCCCGGCTGCCCGGATCCTCAAGCTCCACCGTGATCCGCTTGACCTGCTGGCCGACACGGGCCCCGTAGGTGAAGACAGCCTTGATCTCGCCGCTCTCCCCGGGACCGTAGGTCTTTTTTGCCAGCTTGGGGACCGTGCATCCGCAGGAGGAGCGCACGCTCTTGATGGTGATCTCCGAGTCCCCGGTGTTGGTGAACTTGAAGGAGGCCTCCGTCTTGTCGTCCATAAGGCCGGCCTGGTACTCGATCTGTTCCTGCTCAAAGACCAATTGACCCCATAGCGGAAGGGCTGCCATTCCGCCCAGGAGGAACATAATGCGGATAAACTTATTCATGAATCGTGTCCTTTAGCTTTGGTATTACGGGATTGTGATCTTAAATTCGACTCTATTCCGGGAGGCTGAGTTCATTTGCCAGCCAGGGAGCCTCTGCCTGGTACCAGGAGGTCAACCTGCGAAATCCTTCCTCCGGGGCGGTGCGCGGGTTCCAGCCAAGCAGCAAGCGGGCCTTTTCGATGTCGGCCGCGGTGAGCGTCATGTCGGCCGGATTGAAGGGTTGCCGCTCGATGACGGCCTTGCGCTGCAGCGATTCCTCGAGGATGGCGATCATCCGGTTGATGGAAACCGGTTCATTGCCTCCGCCGAGATTGATGATCTCGTACCCCAGGGGCTTGAGGGCGGCGATGGTTCCCCGGGCAATGTCGTCGATGTAGGTGAAATCGCGCCGCTGCTCCCCGTCCCCGAAAAGGGGTATGGGCAGGCCCCGGGCGATGCAGTGGGTAAACTTGAGGGGGGACATGTCGGGCCTCCCGGCCGGTCCGTAGACCGTGAAGTAGCGCAGGACCGAGACATCCAGTCCGTACAGGTGGTGGAAGGTGTAGGCCATGACCTCCGCCGCCTTCTTGGAGGCGGCGTAGGGGGAGAGCGGGCGGTCCACCGGTTGGGCTTCGGTAAAAGGGGCTTTCTGGCCGGCATAGACGGCCGAGGTCGAGGCCGTGACCAGCTTCCCGACCTTGTGGCGGACCATGGCCTGCATCAGGGCGGTGGCCGCGATGAGGTTGGTTTCCAGGTAAGGCGCCGGCTGCTCGATGGAGGCGCGGACACCGGCCCGGGCGGCCAGGTTGATTACCGCGTCGAAGGATATCTCCCGGAAAAGCCGGTTCAGCAGCCCCTCATCCAGCAGGTCCCCCTCGTGGAAGCGGAACTGGCCGGGCGAGCTTTCCCCGAGCTGACGGACCCTCCACCTTTTCAGCGCCGGGGAATAATAGGAATTGAAATTGTCCAGACCGGTCACGGAGTGCCCCGCTTCCAGCAGCAGCTGACCGGTTTTCCAGCCGATGAAGCCGGCGCAGCCCGTGAGCAGGATTTTCATGGGGCGGGCCATTCAGGGAAATTCAGGAACGCAGCCCTCCGCGCCGGGAGGAAGCCTTGAAGTCCTCGTAGGCGCTGGCGATGCCCTCCCGCAGGCCGATCCGGGGTTTCCAGCCGAGGCTGTTGATCAGGCTGTTGTCCATCAGCTTGCGCGGCGTGCCGTCGGGCTTGCTGGTATCGAGAAGAATATCGCCCTCAAAACCAATGACCTCTGCCACCGTGCCGGCCAGTTCCCGGATGCTGATATCCTCCCCGTAGCCGATATTCACCCAGTCCGGCGGATCCTTCAACTCCAGGAGGTAGAGCAGGCCTTCGGCCAGGTCGTCGACATGCAGGAACTCCCGCCGCGGGGTGCCCGTTCCCCAGATGGTTACCGAGGAGGCGCCGGATTCCCGCGCTTCATGAAAGCGCCGGATGAGGGCCGGAAGGACGTGGGAATTCTCCGGGTGGTAGTTGTCCCCGGGACCGTAGAGGTTGGTCGGCATCGCCGAGTGGTACAGGACATTGTACTGACGCCGCAAATACGAGCAGTACTTGAGCCCGGAGATCTTGGCCAGGGCATAGGCCTCGTTGGTCTTCTCCAGGGGAGAGGTCAGGAGGCAGGATTCCGGCATCGGCTGGGGAGCCTCCCGGGGATAGATGCAGGAGGATCCGAGAAAGAGGAAGCGCCCCACCCCGCTGTCATATGCGGAACGGATGGCGTTCATCTCCATCATCATGTTCTCGTACATGAACTCCGCGGCGTAGGTGTTGTTGGCATGAATGCCGCCGACCCGGGCCGCGGCGAAAATCACCACCTCCGGTTGTTCCTCCTCGAAAAAGGCCTTCACCGCGGCCTGGGAGGTCAGGTCCAGCTGGTCGCGGGTCCGGGTGATGACCGTGTCAAACCCCCGCTCGGCCAGGCAGCGGCAGACGGCGGAACCCACCATTCCCCGGTGTCCCGCCACGTAGATTTTCTGTTTTTTCTCCATCAGACGCCTTGGGATACAACCACAATTGCCCGCCGGGGTTAATCAAATTCCTTACCAGGCCCCCTTGCGGACGGCCTGGATGTCGGCTTCGGTCATGAGCTTGACCAGGTCCTCGAAGCGGGTTGAAGGCTCCCATCCAAGCTCCGACTTGGCCTTGCTGTAGTCGCCGATGAGCAGCTCCACCTCGGCCGGACGGTAGTACTCCGGGTCGACGGAGACGCGAACCACGCCCCCGGCGTCCACACCGACTTCGGCCTCGTCGCTGCCCTGCCACTCCAGCGGCATGCCGGCATGCTTGAAGGCCAGGTCGGCGAACTCGCGCACCGTGTGGGTCTCGTTGGTGGCCAGGACAAAATCGTCGGGCTGGTCCTGCTGGAGGATCCGCCACATGCCGTCGGTGTATTCCGGGGCGTAGCCCCAGTCCCGCTTGGCATCGAGGTTGCCCAGCCGGAGGGCCTTCTGCAGGCCCTGGCTGATACGGGCCACGCTGCGGGTGATCTTGCGGGTCACGAAGTTTTCCCCCCGGCGCGGCGACTCGTGGTTGAAAAGTATGCCGTTGGAGGCATGGATGCCGTAGGATTCCCGGTAATTGACGATAATCCAGAAGGCGTAGAGCTTGGCCACGCCATAAGGCGAGCGCGGATAGAAGGGCGTGGTCTCGCTCTGGGGAATGGCCTGGACCTTCCCGTACAGCTCGGAGGTCGAGGCCTGGTAGAAGCGCACCTTGTCCTTGAGCCCGGCCTCCTTGATGGCGTCGAGGAAGCGCAGGGTGCCCACGGCATCCACTTCGGCGGTATACTCGGGCACGTCAAAGGAGACCTTCACATGGGACTGGGCCCCGAGGTTGTAGATCTCGTCCGGCCCGATTTTCTCGAGCAGGCGATTCAGGTTGGAGGAGTCGGTCAGGTCCCCGTAATGCAGGAAGAGGCGCTTGTTGCCGATTTCCGGATCCAGGTTGAGGTGCTCGATCCGGTTCCAGTTGAAGGAACTGCTGCGCCGGACCATCCCGTGCACGATGTAGCCCTTTTCCAGGAGCTGTTCGGCCAGGTAGGAGCCGTCCTGTCCGGTGATGCCCGTGATCAGGGCCACCCGGTTGTGGTAGGGATTGCTATCAGCGGAAGTTGTCATGGTCGGGCTGGTTTACTGTTGCAGGCTGCGGATCATGCCGCCGGCCAGGGTCTCGTTGGTGAAAGGATCGACCAGCACCAGCGAACCGGTGATCCGGTTGCGGGTGTATTCGTCGAAGATAAGCGGGCTGGCCACCCGGAGATGAATCCGGGCGATTTCGTTCAGGCCGACCTCGTTGTCATCCTCCACCTTGTGGAGGGTGTTGACGTTGATCTTGTACTGAACGCCCTTGACGATGGCCTTGGTTTCCCGGGTGGTGTGGCGGATCATCAGCTTGTCGCCGGCCCGCAGCTTCCGCTTTTCGGAGAACCAGCAGATCATGCAGTCGATTTCCTGCTCCACGCGCGGCCGGTTGTTGGGCTTGACCAGCATGTCCCCGCGGGAGATGTCGATTTCATCCTCTAGGGTGATGGCACAGGAATGGGGAAAGAAGGCTTCCTTCAATTCGCCGTCGTGGGTATGGATGGCCTTGATGCGGGAGGTAAACCCGGAGGGCAGGACCAGCACCTCGTCGCCCGGCTTGAAGACCCCGCCGGCCACCCGGCCGGCATAACCGCGGAAATCGTGCCACTGGTCGGAATGCGGCCGGACCACCCACTGGACCGGGAAACGCGGATCGACGTGGTTGGCGTCGGGCCCGATGTAAACCGTCTCCAGGTGGTAAAGAAGCGGCGGCCCCTGGTACCAGGGCATCTTATCGGACTTGGTCACCACGTTGTCCCCGTGCAGGGCCGAGATCGGGATAAAGGTGATCTGCGGGATGTCCAGGCGGGAGGCGAAATCCTTGTAGTCGGAGATGATGCTGTTGTACTGCTCCTCGGACCAGTCCACCAGGTCCATCTTGTTGATCGCCACCACGACGTGCTCGATCTGGAGCAGGGAGGCGATGAAGGTGTGCCGGCAGGTCTGCTCGATGACCCCGTTCCGCGCGTCGACCAGGATGATGGCCAGGTTGGCGGTGGAGGCTCCGGTGACCATGTTCCGGGTGTACTGGATATGCCCCGGGGTGTCCGCGATGATAAACTTGCGCCGGGGAGTGGCGAAGTAGCGGTAGGCCACGTCGATGGTGATCCCCTGCTCCCGCTCGGCCCGCAGCCCGTCCGTCAGCAGGGCCAGGTTGACGTGCTCGTCCCCGCGCTGGCGCGAACTGCGCTCAACCGCCTCCAGCTGGTCCTCGAAGATGGTCTTGGTGTCGTACATGAGCCGCCCGATCAGGGTCGACTTGCCGTCGTCCACCGAACCGGCGGTGGTGAAGCGCAGCAGCTCCATGTCCAGATAGGCGTCCTTGCCGCCCTCTGTAGTTCCTGAGGTTTCAGATACCATTGTCTTTTCTTTCTGCAAATCGGATTAGAAGTAGCCCTGCTTCTTGCGGTCTTCCATGGCGGTCTCGGAACGCCGGTCGTCGGCCCGGGTCCCGCGTTCGGTCTGGCGGGCGGCGGCCACCTCGGCGATGATGTCGTCCACGGTATCGGCCGTGGACAAGGTGCAGCCGGTGCAGGTGGCGTCGCCGACGGTCCGGAAGCGGACGATCTCCTCGCTCACTTCCTCGCCGTCCTGCAGGGTCACGAAATCGGTCACGGCCATCCAGGTTCCCCCGCGCTGGAAGACCGGACGCTTATGGGAGAAATAGATGCTTGGGAGATCGATTTGCTCCCGCTTGATGTACTGCCAGACATCCATTTCCGTCCAGTTGGACAGGGGGAAGACCCGGAAATGCTCCCCGGGAAGCATCCTGCCGTTGAAGAGGTTCCACAGCTCTGGGCGCTGGTTCTTGGGATCCCACTGGCCAAAATCGTCCCGGTGGGAGAAGAAGCGCTCCTTGGCCCGGGCCTTTTCCTCGTCCCGGCGGGCGCCCCCGATGGCGGCGTCAAAACTGTTTTCCTCGATGGCGTCCAGGAGGGTCACGGTCTGCAGGCCGTTGCGGGAGGCGTTGGGGCCCTTTTCCTCAATGACCCGTCCCTTTTCAATGGAATCCTGGACACTAGCGACCACCAGTCGGGCCCCCATTTCCGAGACAAAGCGGTCCCGGAATTCGATCGTCTCCGGAAAATTGTGCCCGGTGTCCACGTGCATGAGGGGAAACGGGACCTTGGCCGGCCAGAAGGCCTTCTTGGCCAGATGGGCCACGCAAATCGAGTCCTTCCCTCCCGAAAACAGGAGAACCGGATTCTGAAACTGCGCCGCGACTTCACGCAGGACGTAGATCGCCTCCGATTCCAGGTGCTCCAAGTGAGTTACCCTGTATGAATGATGCATGTCTTGTCTTTGGTTATATAATCGGTGATGGAAAGTCAGGCCGGGCTGCCGCCCCGGGAGCGGTTCAACTCGAGCAAAATCTGTACCGCATCCTC
>CAJXMX010000279.1 GCA_913056355.1 uncultured Opitutales bacterium | reverse complement strand
CTCCGTGCCTCCGTGGCTCCGTGCGAGATAAATTCCAATCTGTATCAGGTATTACTTGTCCGCGCTCATGAAGTAGAGGATCGGCACCGCCATCCGGCTGATCAGGAGGGAGGCGATTTCCCCGAACATGAGGCTGATGGCCAGTCCCTGGAAAATCGGGTCAGCCAGGATGACGCTGGCCCCCACCACGACCGCCAGGGCGGTCAGGAGCATGGGGCGGAACCGGACGGCGCCGGCCTCCACCACCGCGTCCCGCAGGGAGAGACCCTGTTCACGGCGCAGCTCGATGAAGTCGACCAGGATAATGGAATTCCGGACCACGATGCCGGCCCCGGCCATGAACCCGATCATGGAAGTGGCGGTGAAGAAGGCGCCCAGGGCCCAGTGGGCGGGCAGTATGCCGACCAGGGAAAAGGGGATGGCGGCCATGACCACCAGCGGGGTCTTGTAGCTGCGGAACCAGCCCACCATGAGCATGGCGATGAGGACCAGGACTGCGGCAAAGGCCAGGCCAAGGTCGCGGAAGACCTCCAGCGTGATATGCCACTCTCCGTCCCATTTCATGGCCGGCTCCGTGTCGTCAAAGGGAAGGTTGAGGTGGTACAGGGGAAGCTTCTCCTCGGCCCCGCCGTAGTCCCGCATATCCAGCTTCTTCAAATCCTCGTTGATCTTGAACAGCGCGTAGGCCGGGCTTTCGATGGATCCGGCGACATCGGCCGTGACATAGGTCACCGGCTTCAGGTTTTTCCGGTAGAGAGGCTGCTGCGAAGGAACGGATTCCGTTCGGACCAGTTCCGAGAGCGGTACCAGCGGCGCCTCCGGCATGCGCGGGGAGCGGATCTGCAGCGAAAGCAGGTCCTCCGGTTTCATCCTGGCGGAATCCGGAATTTCCAACCGGATGAGGACGTCCTCCCGCTCGTTGGGCAGGTGCACCAGGCCGACCTTGAGCCCCTGGCTGGCCATGGCCAAAGCCCGGCTGACATCGCTTTCCGAGAGTCCGTGCAGGGCGGCCTTGGCCTTGTCGAGGATGAAGCTCCTTTTCACCTGCGGGGCCTCGACATACCAGTCGAGGTCAACGACGCCTTCCGTGTTCTCCATGATCCCCTTGACCGCGGCGGCAAGCCGGGTCCGCTGTTCCGGATCGGGACCGTAGATCTCGGCCACAATCGTCTGCAGGACGGGAGGGCCTGGGGGGACCTCGGCCACCGCGATGGCGGCCCCGTAGCGGTTGGCGATCTCCGTCAACCTGGGCCGGACCCGGCCCGCGATTTCATGGCTCTGGGCTGAACGCTCATGCTTGCCGACCAGGTTGACCTGGAGGTCGGCCATGTTGGCGGCCTGGCGCATGAAGTAATGACGGACCAGTCCGTTGAAGTTGAAGGGGGCAGCCGTGCCGGCATAAATCTGGATATCGCGCACCTCCGGTTCTTCCCGAACCGCGCCGGCCAGTTCCTGGGCCAGCTGGGTGGTCTCCTCGAGGGTGGTTCCCTCGGGGGCATTGATGATGACCTGGAATTCGGACTTGTTGTCGAAAGGCAGCATCTTGACCTCCACCAGCCCGACCAGGACCAGTCCGCAGGCCGCCAGGAGAAGGCCGGCCACGGAGACGAGGAAGGTCCAGCGCCAGAAGGGCTTGTCCAGCATCGGATCCATCACCTTGTGGTATAGCCGGGTGAAGAAGTCGTCCGGGACGTCGTGCTCCATGGAGTGGGCCGATTGTTCGGCTTCCGGCGCCGCCTGTTCATGGGTCATGCAGCGGCGCAGGACGCGGATGGCGGCCCACGGGGTGACCGTGAAGGCGATGCCCAGGGAGAAAAGCATGGCCGCCGTTGAACCGATCGGAATCGGCCGCATGTAGGGTCCCATCAGGCCGCCGACAAAGGCCATGGGGAGAATGGCCGCGATGACGGCCCATGTGGCCAGGATGGTCGGGTTGCCCACTTCGTCCACCGCTTCCAGGGCGACCTGGGAAAGCGATTTTCCCCGGCTCGATTTCATGCGCACATGGCGGACAATGTTTTCCACCACCACGATGGCATCATCGACCAGGATCCCGATGGAGAAGATCAGCGCGAAGAGGGTGATCCGGTTCAGGGTGTAGCCGTACAGGTAGAAAACGAGGAGGGTCAGGGCCAGGGTGGAGGGAATGGCCAGAAGCACCACCAGGGATTCCCGCCAGCCGAGGAAGAGCAGGATCAACAGCGCAACCCCGAAGACCGCGATGCCCATGTGGAACAGGAGTTCGTTGCTCTTCTCCGCTGCGGTGTGGCCGTAGTCGCGGGTGACGGTGACCTCGATATCATCCGGGATCAGGGTGCCTTTCAGGGAATCCACCTTGGCCAGGACCTCGTTGACGACGTCAATGGCATTGGCGCCCGGACGCTTGGCCAGGCTGAGGGTCACGGCTGCCTCCAGGTCGCCGGGACCATCCGTGTGCAGGACATAGTTGTCCGGCTCGGAGGCGGCGTCCTCGATGGTGGCCACGTCGCGCAGATAGACCGGGCTGTCGGAATAGACCCCGACCACGACATTGCCGACGTCCCCGGCACTCTGCAGGAACTGGCCGGTCTCCAGGAGAACGGACTCATTGTCGAAGGGGAGGGCCCCCAGCTGGAGGCTCTGGTTGGCGCTTTGCAGGGCCGGAATCAGCTCCATCGGGTTGATCTGGTGGGCGGCCAGGGCGGCCTGGTCCAGCTGGACCCGGACTTGCCGGGTGGTTCCCCCGAACAGCGTCGTCTCCGCCACCTGGTCGATGGACTTGACCGCGTCGTCGACCTGGGCCGCGATGCGCCGCAGGGTCAGGTGGTCATAGCGCTCGCTGTGAAACGTGAGGGCCAGGACCGGTACGTCGTCGATGGTCCGCGGCTTGACCAGGGGATGGCTGACATCCGGCGGAATGCGGTCGAAATTGGTCTGCAGCTTCTGGTTCAGCCGCACCAGGGCGGCTTCCAGGTCCGTGCCCACCTTGAATCGGACAATCACCATGGACCCGCCGGGATTCGAGGTGGAGTAGATGTACTCCACGTTGGGGATTTCCCAAAGGAGTTTCTCCATCGGGCGGGTGGCCCGGTTTTCCACCTCCTGGGGACTGGCCCCGGGCATGCCGACGAAAACGTCGATCATCGGGACCTTGATCTGCGGTTCCTCCTCCCGGGGCAGTTGCAGCACCGCGAAGACGCCCAGCAGGATGGAGGCGATGACGGCGATCGGCGTCAGTTTCGATTCGATGAACATCGAGGCCAGACGGCCGGCGAATCCGATTTTTCCGTTGGAGCTCACGACTGGATATTGGCGGGTTGACCGTCACGAAGGTGGTTGGCCGGTTCGAGGACGATGGATTCCCCCTCGGAAAGTCCGGACAGGATCTGGATCGAATCACCGACCCGGGCCCCGGTACGGATCAGGCGCAGGCTGAGATGTCCGTCGACCACGACATAGACCCGTTCCATCTGGCCGGAAACACTCAGCGCCGAGGCGGGAATCCAGAGCGACTCGATTTCCTCGGCGGGCCAGCTGACGCGCACATACTGGCCGGATCGAAGCGGCTTGTCCGCGGGCAGGACCAGCTTTGCGAGGCGGGTCCGGCTGGCCGGATTGGCGGCCGGGGACCATTCGGCAAGACGGGTTTCAATCCGTTCCCCGTCGGCCTCGATCGTGACCGGGGAATCGTAATCCAGTTCTGAAAGGGAATCCGGTACCTGGACGTATACCTTCTGCTTGCCTGTGCCTTCAATGGATACCAGCGGAGCGCCGGGTGTGGCCAGGTCGCCACGCCGGACATCCTTGGCCGTTATAATGCCGTCGAACGGCGCCCGGATCCGGGTGTAGCTCTGCATCGTTTCCGCTTCCGCCAGCCGCGCCTTGGCCACGCGCATCTGGTCCTCAAGGGTCCGGACCGTTTCCGCGGTGGTGGCGCTTTGCGCAAGGAGCGATTTTTCCCGGTTCAGGTTGCGCTCGACCTGGGCCAGGGCGGCCCTGGCCTGGTCGACCTGGGCGTCGATCTCGTCCGCCTTCAGGCGGACCAGCATGTCGCCCTTGGAGACCCGTTGGCCGATGTCGACACCGACCTCCTCGACCGTGGCCATCAGCTTGGTGGCGATGACCGCCTGGTCGGCCGGGTTCACGGTGCCGGGCAGCCACTGGGCTCGCGGCTGATTCTTCAGCTCCACCGTGGCTGTCCGCACCTCGGCGTCCGGAAGCGTCTCCGTCTGGTGGGAGCCTTCTTCCTTGTGCCCGCAGCCGCTCAGCAGGAGGGCTGCCGCGAGGGCCGTTGTCGTCGCAATGGGATACAGGTATTTCATGATAAGAATTGTTGGCTGGTAAAATTAGTCGAGAATGGGATATCCGGCCACCCGCCGGAGGTGGGCCAGGGCGGAGCGTTCCTGGGCCGTGGCCAGGGTCAACTGCACCCGGGCTTCGGTTAAGCGGGTCTCGACCCCGATCAGCTCCGTCGAGAGCAGGGTCCCGGCAGCGAAGCGTTCGCGGCTCAGTGAGGCCGCTTCCTCGGCCTGGGAGAGCTGCTGGAGGGCGACTTCCTTCTGGGCCAGGGCCAGCTCGTGCCCCAGGCGCGCCTCCTCCAGCTCGATCTGCAGGTTCAGTTCCATCTTGCGGACGTTTTCCCGCGCCGCCCGCTGGCGGGCCTTGGCGGCCGCCACCTGGGAGCGTCGGGAGGATCCGTCGAAGATAGGCAGGTTCATGACCAGGCCGGCCGTCCAGCTGTCCCCGTCCCCGTCCCGGCGCCAGCCTTTGTCGTATTGCCATGAGGCAAAGGCGTCCACGGTCGGCATGCGCTCGGACTGGGCCGCGTTGACACCCTCGGCTGCCGCCTCGGCCGCCGACCGGGCCGCCTGCAGCTCCGGCCGGTTCTCAATGCTCAGCATTGGCGGGGCGTCAATGGCTTCAATCGATGGATCCTGGTCCACCAGTTCAACCGGTGTCGCGGGCGGCATCCCCATCAGGAAAGCCAGTTGGAAGCGGGCCAGTTTGGCCTGGTGCTGATGGGCCAGGAGCTCGCGCCGGCGGCCTGCCAGTTCCACCTCCAGGTTCAGGCGCTCGGTCCGGATCAGCTCGCCCGATTCCTCCCGGATCCGGCTGACCCGCAGGTTTTCTTCCAGCACCTTCACCGCCGCCTCCAGGGAGCGGACAATCTCGTCCGCCTGGCGAACGCCGAAATAGGCCGACACCACCGCGTCCTCCAGGCCGGATTCCGTCGCCGCCAGCTGGCTTTCGCCGGCCAGTCCGGAGAGCTGGGCCAGGAACTCGGCTTCACGCGGCGTCTCGGGGATGCGGGCCAGCAGTTCGCCGGTCCGCCGCTCCAGATCACTGAGTCGGTGCTCGAGCTGCGAATGCTCGGTGCGGATTGCGTCTTCCTTGTCGAGGACCTGACGGGCCTCGGCGATGCGGGCGTCGATGGATGTTCGTTCGGCAGCCAGCGACCGCCGGACAAGCAGCAGCCCACCGAGCAGGATCGCGCAGGCGATCACTGCTCCGACGGCATGGAGGCTGCGATCGAGTTGAATGAGTCGATGATCCGGTTTGCTGGTCATGATGGTGATCCGCCCGATGGAGACGGGAGTTGCCCGGGACTCAGAACGTGCATCGCACGAGGTATTCCTTGGCCGGGTTGTCCGCGATCTGCGTCGAGAGCGAAGACTTCAGTTCGACCTGAACGAAGACGCCGGTCTCCCGCAGTGCCGTGATGAAGCGCGCCACGGCCATGTCGTCGAGGGCGATGCCGGACAGCTCGAGAGTTGTCTGTACGATCGTTTCCGGTTCCTGCGTATCGTTCTTCGTCGTTTCCCCGGACGTGGGAGCGGTAATCTCCTGCCGCTGCATGGTGAAACGCTGCACCTGCAGTCGCGCCTGCGTCGACGCGGCACTGTG
>CAJXMX010000278.1 GCA_913056355.1 uncultured Opitutales bacterium | reverse complement strand
TCTTTCCCCAGCCCGACGCGACCACCGAGTTCGATACCATCATCCTGCGCGGGGGCGGAAACCAGTCCTGGCTCCACCACAACACCTTCAGGGGCGACAACCGGGGGCGCGCCCAGTACGTGCGCGACCCGTTCACCAAGGACCTCCAGGGAGCCCTTGGTTCCCCGTACCTGCACAACATCAATGCCTTTCTCTACATCAACGGCATTTTCTGGGGCCTTTTCAACCCCACCGAACGGGCCAGTAACCAGTTCGGCGCCTCCTATCTTGGGGGTGACGAGGACGATTACGACTGCCTCAATTCCGGCGAGCTTATCGATGGCACGGCTGAGGCCTGGAACGCCTTTCTGGCCCTGGTCCGGCAGGATGCCAGCCAGACCGGCGTGTACGACCAGATTGCCGCGGTGCTCGACCTGGAAGCCTTCACCGACTACATGATGCTGAACCACTGGGGAGGCAACGAGGACTGGGACCACCACAACTGGTATGCCATCCGCAACCGCAACGGGGGCAAGTGGTACTTCATCAGCTGGGACAGCGAATTCATCTTCGAGACCCCGGGAGCCGATACCACCCTCAAGGATACCGTGGACAATCCCGGGGGGATCTTCCACTCCCTGCTCCGCAACCAGGAGTACCGGCTGCTGGTCGCCGACCGGATCCAGAAGCACCTGCGCAACAACGGGGTCCTGACCACCGGCGAGGCCCTGCGCCTATGGGAGGAGCGTTCCGTCGAGATCTACCGGGCCCTCGTCGCCGAATCCGCCCGCTGGGGCGACTACCGCCGGGATGTCCACCGCACAGCCGGTCCCTACCAGCTCTACACGCGGGATGATCAATGGGTGAAGGAACGCCAGCGCCTGCTCGACACCCTGATCCCGGTCCGCACGGACACCCTGCTCCGGCAGTATGACGAGCTCGGCCTTATCCCTCCCGTCCCGGCCCCCGCCTTTTCCCCTTTATCCGGAGCCTTATCCCCCCAGCGCCCCCTCGTCATGAAAGCCGGGACAAGCGGCAATTCCATCATTTACTACACCCTCGACGGCACGGATCCCCGCCTGCCCGGCGGCAGCATTTCACCGGCGGCATGGACCTACTCGACCCCGCTCAACGTCGATTCCCGGACCACGGTCAAGGCCCGCATCCTCGATGGTGTAGTCTGGGGGCCACTACAAGAAGGAGAATTCCATCCGGAAGGGGACCCCGCGGACCTGCAGATCACCGAGGTCCTCTATGCGCCGCTGGCCACCGCATTCGCGGATGGCAGGGACCTCGAGTTTGTGGAAGTCCTCAACGCCGGCCGGGCTCCCGTCAGCCTGGACGGGGTCCGCCTTTCCGGAGCTGTCAGCTTCAGCTTTCCCACCGGGCGGCAGTTGCAGCCCGATGAACGGATCCTCGTCGTCAGCAATGCCACGGCCTTTGCCGGACAGCACCCGGAGGTTCCGGTCGCCGGCCAGTATGAAGGCCGGCTTTCCAACTCCGGGGAGCGGCTGGTTCTGGAACATGCCAGTCTGGGCATCATCCAGCAGCTGGTCTACCAACCAGGATATCCCTGGCCCGCCAAGGCCGCCACGGACGGTCATTCACTGGTCCCGGTCAGCCTCGCCCGGCGCGGCCGGCCAACCCAGTCCACCGCCTGGCAATCCAGCCTGATCCCGGGCGGCACCCCCGGCCAGGCGGAAGCGGCCCTGGGCGTCTGGGTCGACGATTACACCCTGGGATGGGTCTGGAGTCCCTATGGGGATCCCATTCTCGAAAAGTGGGTCTGGTGGTGGTACCGGTATGCCTTTGTCGCCTCCGGGGACTCAGGCGGCAGATGGCTCTGGGTCCCCCAATAATGGCCCGGGCAGGGTCAGTACCCCCGGTTATCCTGAGAGAGAACGGACGCCCGCGTCCGCCCTTGCTTCATCCTGACCGTCACTTCTTGAGCTTGCGGTAGAGCCAGGACTTGGCGAATGCCCACAGGTTATTGGCCTTTCGTGGAGAGATGTCCATGGCGTTGGCGATTTCCTGAATCGTCAGACCGGCAAAAAAGCGGAGTTTCACGAACTCGGCGGCTTCGGGATCCGATACCTCCAATTCCTCCAGGGCTTCATTCAATTCGAAGAGTCGATCCGGATGGGGGCGGTTGATCAAGTACTCCGCCACATCCAGTTCGATCCGGATGGGATACCCGCCCCGCTTGAGGGCCATTTTTCGTCGTGCGTTGTCGATGAGGATCCGGCGCATGGCCTCGGATGCCGCATTGAGGAAGTGGCGGCGGTTGCTCCACGTGTGGGAATCCGGGTGGACCAGTCGCAGGTATGCCTCGTGCACCAGTGCAGTGGCCTGCAGGGTCTGGCCGGGCCTTTCCAACCCAATCCGGTAGTGAGCGATGTGCCGCAATTCATCATACAGGAGGGGGATCAGGGCCTCCATTTGTTCGGAGTCCCCGGCGACCGCCTGCAGGATCCGGGTAACCTCGTGCAGGTTGCCGCTCTCCGGTAATTGCTGGACTGGATCTGAATCGCTCATCGGTTGGCAAAAGGTTCCGGAATTCACTTCGGAATAGAGGCCACTTCAGACGGCTGGGCCGCGGGTTCAGGGAAATCCGTGCACTCCATGCACGTGTCATACGCATCCCATAATCCCAAACGGGCGTAGGCCTGGGCGGCCGTGTCGCGCATTTCCTCAAACAGATCGGGCACCTTTGCAGTGAAAGGCGGATTTTCCCAATCCTTGATTACCGCGTCGTATTGCCCGGTGCGCAGCCAACAGGTGGATCGTCGTAACCGGGCCACTACAATCGGGACGTTTTCCGGATATATTACCTTGGATAATTCGAGGAACCGGTTGTAATCCTCCGCCGCGAGATTGTAGTTGCCGGTCGCTTCATACATCCAGCCACGGTTGTACAAATTCTCATGGCTTGGATCCAACCGCACGGCCTCGTTGAAATATGCCAGCGAGGTGTCCCAGCGGCCTTCATAATCAAACTCAATCGAATGCGACCGGGCCAGTTTATCCGGGGTGATCCAGTATGGATCGGGAAGCAGCTGCAGATACCCTTCTCCCCGGAAGTTCAGGAATTGGGGGTCATAGCCTTCCTCCACGGGAACGAACGTCCAGCTTGAGCCAATCTTGTTGTAGCATCCCGTGTATTCCTCCGCCTCCACGACAACCCGCCCATCCATGACCTCGTAGGCGTTATCCGGTCCGATGAGGTTGCTTTTCATTTCCTCTCCCCGAGGCGCGGGAAGGCTCGAAAGCTGGAATACGAGTGCATCCAGACCCACACCGGGTTCAACTTCAAGGAACTGAAGGGTGTACAATCCCGGGGTCTCGATTGTCCATTCCGCCGGCACTTCCGGCCGCCCCTCCACAAATGTCAGCCGTCCCAGATGATCCGTACGAATATGTGTTCCCGTATCCAGGGTCTCGAAGCCCGCCATTCCCTGCCATTCCGGAGCCGAGGCAAAATCCGCGTCCGGAGGATTCGCCATGCGGGTGAATCCATAATAGTCGGCAACCGATCCCCCCACCCCATCCAAGAGGATTCCCTTCAGGCGCACGATCAAGGAATCGCTCCAGATGTTGTGACCATCCCAGCGAACGTACAACCGGTAAGTTCCCGGCTGGCTGATAAGCACACTGTAGTCCACCCGGCTTCGACCGGGATCATTGGCCCGGCGATAATCGTAGATGGCCAGTTTCCTCTTTATCTCCGGATCGGGCCTTCCCGCATCCTCAAGGAGTCGATCCAGTTCACTTAAAAGAAACGGGTAGTCCTCCCGGAGTTCTCCCCCTACCAGGCTCTCGTCAAACTGGATATACTTTCTAAAGACCGCTTCAGTTTCACTGAAGGGCTTGCTGTAGAGATAGTTCCACTTCAGGAATCTGTTTACGGATCCCATCGGGCTTACTTCATAGGCATCCGCCTTGGATTCCACTTGCTCGAAGATGGCCATGGCCTCTTCTTGTCGGCCAGTATCGTTTAAGTAATATGCAAGGCTGCTTCCTTGCATGTCCAAAGTCTCGTACGCCCTCTGTTGCAAATTCTCCACGGTGGCTCTCAGTTCCCGATAGTTGGATTCCTTTTCATCACCGTATGGAAGCGTAGTTCCCAGAGAGGCCAGGCACTTCGCATAAAGAACTCCCTTGTCCCCTTGCGACCTGTAAATACTGATGGCCTCCCGGCACATACGCGCAGCCTTCAAACTTAAATCCAGGGGGAGTCGCTTTTGCTGCCAGTTGGGAATCCCGGAAGCTGCTTTTGGGACTATAAGAATCCGCCCATTCAATGCGAAGGCATAATAGGCCAGGATATTCGCGTACTCGATACTCCCGGGTCCATAAATTTCCCGGTGCAGGTCGAGGCAAATCTCCAGCTGGCGCCAGGAATCCTGGTACATCCCCAGGTTGAGGTAACTTTCCGCCAGCATCTTCCGGACCGTTGCTTCCAGGCAGGGTTGCCCGTGAAGTGCGGAGTCCACATCGTTCACCAATGCAGCCAGGGTGTGCCTCAAGTCACTTGGCAGGAAGCCGATGTGTGGAGTTTCTGCGCCGACCACGTCTTCAGGATGCCACCAGATGCTGTCCTCAAGATCATAGCGAAGGGATTCCTCGAAATACGGCAACAAGAGGGTTTTATAGGTCAGGGCCTGGGCCGTTTCGACCTCAGCCACGAATTCGGCGACCAGTGCCTTGTCCCGTTCCTTCCGGGCCCGGGAAAATCCAACGATTGCGAGGATTAATCCAATCAGCAGGAGCGGGAAGACGACAGCGGCGATGCCGGCACCGACAGCATGCCGGCGGACAAATTTCCCCAGCCGGTAGAGCTTTCCCGGAGCGCCCGCCTCCACCGGATGCTTGCTCAAGTGCCGCTCAAGATCCCTGTCCAGCTCGCCTGCTCCCTGGTAGCGACGGCCCGGCTCCTTTTCAATCGCCTTCATGACGATCCAGTCCAGGTCTCCTCTCAGACTGCGGGCCAGCGTGGGCAATTCCCCCGACCGCCCTGCTGTGCCCCTGCCTGCCCGGGCTTGAATTTTCCGGACCCTCGTCGACGGCTTGTCGGGGAATTCATCGCAGATTATCCTCCGGACCTCGGCGAAGTCTGTCCGGTCCAGGGCTTCCCAGTCGAAGGGCTTCACCCCGGTCAGGAGCTCGTACAAGATGATCCCGAGCGAGTACACGTCCGTTCGTGTATCGAAATTTTCCTTACTCTTGCAAATTTGCTCCGGACTCATGTAGGCGGGCGTCCCGATGTAGGTTCCTATCCGGGTGACCAGCGGGGAATCCCGGTTTTCACTGCCCAGCAACTTGGCAATACCAAAATCGATGACCATCGGCATCGCTTCACCATCCTTCTCGACAACAATGATGTTGGATGGCTTCAGGTCCCGGTGCAGGACACCTTTCTGGTGGGCGTGTTGCACGGCGGAACAGACAGTCCGGAAGAGCTGGATCCGCGCTTCCTGGGACAGGCCCTTCTCCTTGCAGTATCGCGTAATGGGCAAACCGCAGACCAGGTCCATGGCGAAATACGGACGCCCGTCCGCGGTGGTCCCGGCATCATAAATCCTTGCAACATTCGGGTGATCCATCCGGGCCAGGGCCTCCCGTTCCAGCGAGAACCGGTTGACGATCTCCCGGCTTCCCATCCCGGGCTTGATAAGCTTCAACGCCACCTGGCGATGGATCGGCTCCAGCTGTTCAGCCCGGTAGACATCCGCGAATCCTCCCTCACCCAGGTGCTCAATGATCAGATAGTCGTCCAGATTGGTTCCGATTATTGAGTCGGGCGATTCCATTGGTGGAACCTGAACGTAGTCCGCCAAGAACGATTCCGCCTCATTCTCGGCTTGCAGCAAGGCCTCAACCTTGCGCAGCAGGACTGAGTCCTCTCCACATGCCTGCGTCAGATAGTC
>CAJXMX010000277.1 GCA_913056355.1 uncultured Opitutales bacterium | reverse complement strand
CTAGCCCTGTCGGACCACACGTCGACGACGGGCGTCCTTGACGCGCCGTTATCGCAAGGCGTTGCCAAGACAGCCCGTTCACGTCGAGGGCGAACGCCCCCGGGGTTCCGACATCAGACCTTTGATAAGAGCGAAACAGCCAACGAGGAGGACGATGACGAACGGTAAACCGGTCGAAACAGCCGCCGCCTGCAGGGCGCCGAGCCCGCCGCCAAGCAGCAGCGCGATCGCGACCATGCCCTCGAAGGTGGCCCAGAAGACCCGCTGCGGGACCGGGGAATCCAGCTTTCCGCCGGAAGTCAGGTGATCGACCACCAGCGAACCCGAGTCCGAGGAGGTGACGAAGAAAATGGTTACCAGCAGAATTCCCACCACGGACAAAATTTGCGTCAACGGCAGGTGCTCCAGCATTGCGAACAAGGCGGTGGAGACGTCTGCGGTGACCGCGGCCAGGATGTTGGCCTCACCGGAAGACTGCATGAACAAGGCCGTGCCTCCGAAAACTGACATCCACAGGAAGGACAACAAGGTCGGAACAAGCATGACTCCGAGGATGAATTCCCGCACGGTTCGTCCCTTGGAAATGCGGGCGATGAACATGCCCACAAAAGGTGACCAGGAAATCCACCAGGCCCAGTAAAAGACGGTCCAGCTTCCCTGCCAGTTGCTGTCCCGGAAGGTTTCCGTCCACAGGCTCAGCTCGGCCAGGTGCGTCAGGTAGAACCCCATGTTCTGGGTGAATCCGCTCATGATGTAAACGGTCGGACCGGCAATCAGGAGGAACAGCACGAAGAGCGCGGCCATGCCCATGTTCCATTCGCTCAGGCGCTTGACCCCGCCGTCGAGGCCGGCCACCACCGACATGGTGGCAAAGGCGGTAATGACGGTGATCAGGATGACCTGCATCCCCGGACTGATACTGAGGCCAAACAGGTAGTTTAATCCCGCATTGACCTGCTTGACGCCCAGGCCGAGCGAGGTGGCCAGCCCCATCAGGGTGGCCAGGACGGACAGGACGTCGATCAGGTTCCCCCAGGTCCCGTGGATCCGGTTGCCGAGGATCGGATGGAAAATCGAACGGATGGTCAGCGGCAATCCACGGTTGTAGGCAAAAAAGGCCAGCCCGAGACCCACCACGGCATAGATGGCCCAGGGATGCAGCCCCCAGTGGAAATAAGTCACCCCCATCGCCGCCTGGGCGGCCTCCGGGGTTTCCGGGGCAATTCCCCCGAACATGGGTGAAGGCGAGGCATAGTGAAACATGGGTTCGCCAACGCTCCAGAACATCAGCCCGATACCCATTCCCGCACTAAGCAGCATGGCGTACCAGGCCGGCGTGGAAAATTCCGGCTTGGCATCCACTCCCCCGATGCGGATCCGTCCAAAACGGCTGAAGGCGAAGAACAAGGCCGCAACAATAAAGACATTGGCGGCCAGGATAAAAAACCATCCGAAGGTACCGGATATCCATTCCAGGCTATGCGCGGCCAGGTTGGCCGCCTGTTCCTTGAACATCAGGGTCGTGAAAATGAAAATCACGAGAATGATCACCGAGTAAAGGGTCACCTGCGGATGAATATCAAAACCGAAACCGCTCCAGTTGCCCTCGCCGGGTTCCTTGGCATCGGCGTCGTCAAAGAAGGACGCCGTGGGCCGGATCTGCAGACCGCGGAACTTTTCCCGTTCCTTGATCGCCTTTTCCCGGGCCACATGCTCGGCGTGCTTCAGTTTCTGGGCAAGGGTTCGTTTCGATTTCGCCTCTTCAGGGTGAACTTCGTGTGACATTAATTTCCTTTCATTCGCATTCCGCAGGCAACCACGCCTGCGGGGTCCCGCTATCGGAACCAGACTGTTACGGCACCCGACCGTGTCTGTCGGGGCCCAAGGGTATTAGAAGGACCCTTAACCTGAGGTCAACCTACTATTCCCCCGCCCTTCAGGCAAGCCGCAGCCGGAGAAAACAAAAACCGCGCGGAAGATGAATCCGCGCGGCTTGCATTGAAAGGGAATCCCGCGGACCGGAGCGCGGGAGAAAATGTGTCACTGGATTTTCGCTACCATGATATCGCCCGAACCGGCTCCCAGCGTGAGCTTCGGGCCGGATCCATTGGCTTCACCCTTGAGCGACTCCTCGTCGGTTTCGAGGTTTGCCAGCTCGAACTCGCAGTCCAGGGAACCGGAATTGGTCTCTGCCTCCAGGTAGAAAGAAGTTCCGGGGGCGAGCGTCACCGAGATGTCGCCGCTGCCGGTCCCGACCTTGCAGTCATCCTTCAGGGCCACGGCGCTGATGACCATGACATCACCGGAACCGGTCCCGGCCTTGAACAGGCTGATGTCTCCGGAGGCGGTTATATCGCCGGAGCCGGTCCCCCCCTTGAGTTCCCCTTCCAGGTTCTTGACCAGGATATCGCCGGATCCGGTATTGGCGGAAACGGTACCCCTGACTCCGCTCAGCGTGACATCCCCGCTTCCGGTGCTGGCGGCAATTTCTCCATCGAGTTCAAAGCCGTAAATCTCGCCGCTGCCGGTGTTCAACTTGAATTCCCCGGTCATGCCGCGGATGTTGACATCACCGGATCCGGTGTTGGCCACCGCATCCAGATCCGAGGGACCTGTGACCGTCACGACAACGTCCGGCGAAGCGCTCAGAATACTGTTCCAGAATCCTCCGGAATCGTGCTCGACCTCGACTTTCAGGACACCGCCCGATTCCTCGATATCGACCTCCGTGTTATTGAAAATGGCTTCGGCCTTTTCCTCGGATTTGGCCTTTACCGATTGCAGTATCTTGACCTCGATCCGGGGCTGGTCCCAGACCTCGTAGTTAATGTCGCCGGAACCGGTCGAGACAACGACCTTCTGGACGGAGCCTGCGGAAAATTCATGGGTCTTTTCCGAGACAAATTCAGCCGCGCCGGCCTGGCAGGCCATGGCGGCAATCATGGTGGTGGTGAAGAGAACAGTTTTCATGGTTGATCGGTTTTGTTGGGTGTACCCGGAATCGTTTTGCATGGGCAGTGCCAACTCCCTATACGATGACCTAAGGTATTGGGTTACAGAAATTTTCCGAAAATGGCAATCCGGCCGCTCCGCGCCGTTCTGCAGTCATGGCCCAATCTTTGGCGACCAGCGCCAATCCCCGGTTCGGCCAAATAAAAAAAACCCGCAGTTTCCTGCGGGGTCTTTTTGAAAATCGGTTCCCGGATTCCTTAACGCTTGCGGCGGAACTTGTTCTGGAACTTCTCCACGCGGCCGGCCGAGTCGACAAAGCGCTTTTCGCCGGTGTAGACCGGATGGGAATCCATGGTAATGTCACGCACGACCACGAAATACTCCACGCCGTCGATGGTCTCCTTGCGGTCCGACTTGATGGTGGATTTGGTAAGGAAATTCTTGCCGCTGGAAACGTCGCGGAAACAAACCGGATGGGTCTTGGGATGGATGCCTGCCTTCATGATAAAATTTCTCCTTTCCGGATGATGCCTTAACCCTGGCGGGCCTTGAAGCGCGGATTGGTCTTGCAGATGACGTAGACGCGACCGCGCCGACGGACCACCTGGCAATCCGGGTGACGTGTTTTCAAGGACTTGAGCGATGATACGACTTTCATTTTCGGAAATGGTTAAAAGTGAGGAACAAATGTCTTTGGAAGTGGGCTGTCAAACGATTTATGGGAAAAAATAGGGCTGCATTCCGGTTCATGAATGAAGGGCCCCGGTGAGGGCTTCCATCTTGGCGGAAAGAGCCTCCAGGATGGCCTTCCGGTCCTTGGGATTGGCGGCAATGCAGTTCACCAGGGCGCTGCCGACGACCACCCCGTCGGCCACCGCGGCCACGGTCCGGACATGCTCCGGACGGGAGATGCCGAAACCCACCACCACCGGTTGGCGGGCATGCCGGCGGATGAGGGCCAGTTTATCCTCCAGGTTGGAGGCCACCTGGTCGCGTTCCCCGGTCACGCCCTCCTGGGAAACATAGTAAAGAAAGCCCGTGGCGCTCCCGGCGATCCGCTCGATGCGGCTTTCCGGTGATGTCGGGGCCACGATGTAGACCGTCTTCAATCCCGCCTCGGAGCAGGCCTGGTCCATCTCCCCGGCTTCCTCGGGAGGCAGGTCCAGGGTCAGCACGCCGTCCGCCCCGGCCTTGACTGCACGGTCCACGAATTCCCCGACCCCGCGGGCAAAAACCAGATTGTAATAGGTGTAGAAGACAATCGGGACCTCGGAAAACTCCCGGATCCGTTCCACCAGGCGAAACACCTTCTCCTGGTTCATGCCCGCATCAAGGGCCCGCTCGGCGGCCAGCTGGTTGGTCAAACCGTCGGCCAGCGGGTCCGAAAACGGCATACCCAGCTCAAGGATATCAGTCCCCTCCCCGATCAGCGTCCGGCAGACCTCAAGGGAGGTTTCCGGATCCGGATCGCCGGCGCAGACATAGGCGACGAAGGCGGCGCGGCCCTCGGATTTGGCTTTCTGGAATGCGGCTTCGATTCGGTTCATGCAGGGAAAGGACGAAATTCAATTAAGCGGAAACCCTGATTGTTGAGACAAAGGAAGGCCCGGGGCAACCCGAAGCTGCCCCGGGCGAAGAAAAATATTGGCGAAGCCGCCTCAGGATCCCGGTTGCACCTGGATCGGCACGGCCTCCTCGGGCTGCAGGTAGCGGGCCGCCAGTTCATTTATCTGGTTGACCGTGATCGATTCCCAGAATCCCTCGAAGGACCGGGCCCACTCAAGGCGTTCCGGATCCGTCTGGCAGCGGAGCAGGACGCTGTTCAGCCAGTAGCCGTTGGTCCGGCGGTACTCCTCGATCTCGGACTTGATCGGCTCGATGGCCCGGACCAGCTCGTCCTCGTCGATGCCCTCCAGGGCCAGGTTGCGGCCAATCTCGATCAGCTTCTCCTGGATCAGGTCGGCCTTGTCGGGCTCAACGCCGACCAGGGCCATGAAAACGCCGTAATCCTTGTAGGTGTCACTGCTGCTGTTGTAGGCGTACGGGCTGTAGGCCTCGCCGATTTCCTCGCGGATCCTGACGCGCATCCGGTCCGAGAAGACGCTGCCGAGGACACTCAGCCGCCGGGTCCGGAAGATATCGGACTGGTCGGCCGTGGGCCAGGCCACGGTAGCCATGGCCCGCGGGATATCGGACTCGTAATCGAAAACCTGCGCGCCGGCCTCCCGCGGGAACTCGACCTTCCGGGCCTCCGCATGTTGCGGCCGCTCATCGTCTCGCCCGGGCATTGTCCCGAAGGTGGCCAGGACAGCCTGCATGACCGCCTCCCGGCTCTCGTCCTTGAGATCGCCGACAATGGACAGCTCGAGGTAGCCGGACTCCAGGACCTGGTCGAGCCATTCCCGGACCTCATCGGTGGTCCGCGCCTCAAGGTCCTCACGGGCGGGATAACCGAAGCGGAAATCACCGCCAGCCAGGAACCGGGATACCTCGTTCTGCAACACGGCACTCGGATTGTGGGCCAACTGGGAGTATAGTCCGTCCAGCTGGCGCATCAGGAGGCGGCGGGCCTCCGGCCGGTAGCCCGGATCGGTCAGGTACGCCGTCATCAGCTGCAGCTGCAGCGGCAAATCCTCCGGATTGGTAATTCCTCCCAGCGTGAATTCGTTGTCCTGGACACTGAAATCAACTCCCACGGTCCTGCCGGCGGTCAGCTTCTGGATGTCGTCCGCGCTGTGCTGACCGAGGCCTCCCGGAACGAAAATGGCATTGGCCATCAGCGACAATCCGGGCTTGTCGGCGGGAGCTTCCAGTTTACCGCTGCCAAAGCTGGCCTTGATGTAGACCTTGTTGGCCTCGTAGTCGGTCTTCTTGAGATTGACCCGCACCCGGTTGCTGAGGACGTACTGGTCGATTCCAAGATCCTCAATGGTGCGGGACTTGTCGATGCTGCCCGGCCGGCCGAAGTCGGCATAGGCCCATT
>CAJXMX010000276.1 GCA_913056355.1 uncultured Opitutales bacterium | reverse complement strand
CCCGGCCCCCGCCGATCTCCACCTCCAGGACCTCCGAGATTCCCTCCAGGTCGTCCCTCAGGTCCCGGGCCAGGCGCAGCAGCTGCCGCTCCGGGATATTCCCGGAAAGGGAGACCACGATGACCGGCTGCAGGGCCAGGTTGATTTCCGAGACGATGGGCTCGTCGGTTTCCTCCGGCAGGTCGGCCTTGGCGATATCCACCTTCTCCCGCACATCGTTCAGGACCGGGTCGATATCCATCCCGGCCTCGAACTCGAGGATCAGGTTTCCCCCGCCCTCGTAGGCGGTGGCGTTCATTTCCTTGAGCCCGTCCAGGCCCCGCAGTTCCTGCTCCATGGGTCGGATCAGGAGACGCTCCGAGTCCTCCGGGGAGATCCCCTCGTGGTGCATGCTGACATAGACGTAGGGTACCGTGATATCCGGCTGCGCCTCCTTGGGAATAGTCAGGTAGGAAATGGTGCCGGTGATGAGAATCAACACCAGCATCAGGAGAATGGTCCGGCTCCGGCTCAGGCAAGATGCCAATAATCCATGCATCAATCCGCTCTTTCCCTAATTCAGTTCCAGCAGCTTCATGACTACTGCCAGGTTTCCTTCTCCATTTCCACCTCGACCTCGTCACCCGGCTGGGTGAAGCCCTGTCCGGTGGTGATCAGGCGGATCTTCGGGGGAAGGTTGGCCAGCCACAGGATGTCCGGCTCCGAGCGGACAATGTCCGCCTCGACAAACCGGACGATGTTGTTCTCGTCGACAATCTTGATGCCGAAGCGGCCATCGTCGGCGATGGAAATCAGGGCCGGGCTGATCTCGTAGGCCAGGACCTGCTCCGTCTCCACGGCGATACGGGCCGTCACCCCGGCCAGGATCGACTGGTCGGGATTCGGCACCTCCAGCTCAATAGTGAACGTATGGGCCTGCCGGTCAGCCTCGCCGGCCACGTAGCGGATTTTCCCGTCGACCATGCGGCCGTCGGTCAGCCGGGCGTGCCCGGGCTCCCCGACCTTGATGTAACCGATCTCAAACTCGGTCACCTCGCCGGAAATGATGACCGGATCCAGGTCAATGACCCGGGCCACGGGATCGCCGATTCCGAGGTAGTCCCCGACCTCGACCATCCGCTCCTGCAGGACCCCGTCGAAGGGCGCGGTAATGTTGGTGTTGCGGATGTCCAGTTCCATGGACTGCACCAGCTGCTCGGCTCCGCGCAGGCGGGAGAGGGCCTCCGCCACCTGGGAGGGTGAATTCAGTTCCTGCTTCTGCAGTCGCAACGCCGCATCATAAAGGATACTGGCCTGCTCAAGGGCGGCCCGGGCCTGCTCCAGGCGCTGTTCCCGGTCCTTCATTTCAATGCGGGCGATGAGGTCCCCGTCCGCCAGGGGAAGGCCGCGCCGATTGGCCACCTCGACCACTTTGCCGGCCGTCTCGGCCTTGATGTCGACGGCCCGGTT
Source organism: uncultured Opitutales bacterium (assembly GCA_913056355.1). GTDB lineage: Bacteria > Verrucomicrobiota > Verrucomicrobiia > Opitutales > Oceanipulchritudinaceae > Oceanipulchritudo. Next base: position 4,571 of record CAJXMX010000276.1, on the reverse strand, counting down.
GGGCGCTGTCTTTCCGTTCAACATGACTTCGCGGGAGATTTCCTCGGCCGTCATTTCCCGTACCTGTACCGTCATCAAGGGCTTCGCCTGTTCCGCCGCCGGAGTGTCCCCGGCCTCGGCAGGCCCCCCGCATCCGACCAGTCCGGTCAGCATGTACACAGTCAGGCCAACCAGGAGGCCAAGCGCGATCAGGACCGAACGATTCATCCCGCTAACGATGGATAGCTGCCCGTTTAGATCAAGTGGATTGTCTATATCATGACAGGAATACCCCCAGACCCGGGACAGCCCCGGAAAGTGTCTTGAACAATTCTGCGAAACTGCTGACTTCAACCGCTATGTCCCGTCTATTGTCAACGACTCTTGCTGTCGCCTTCCTGCCCCTGCTGGCCACGGCGCAAAGCTTTCAGGAACCGGTCCTGGTCAGCGCCTCCGATATTTTCGAAGAACCCTACCGGTATGCGGGCCTGGTGCTGGCCGACGGCAAGGACCCGGCCAGCGGCTGCCTGGTGGCGGAAGGGGTCTTCATGACGGCCGGACATGTTGTCTACGACGAGGCCGCCAAGGTATGGATACCCGCCTCCTCGGTGCGCTTCCTGCCCCGCTATTACAAGACCGGAGATCCCGCCACCAGCGGGTCTTTCAGCTTTCCGGCGGCGGGTATGCAACGCTGGACCAGCTGGTACCCCCACCGCCGCTTCTACCTGGACGAGGACCTGCCCTCCATGGAGACCTACAACGTCGACCTCGCGGTGGGCTGGCTGGCCCCGTCCATCAAGCATGCCACTATCAGCAACTACCCGGAGTTGAATGTCGATGCCGAGGGCGAGGCGGGCATCATGCGGGACGACCGCAACAAGCTCATTGTCGGCTACCAGATGGAAAGCCCGGTCCCTTCCGGCAGCCGGGGGCTGATGCATGAGATACCGGCCAGCAACTACTTCACCCAATGGGAGGGCCTCGAGGGCTACTTTGAATACGATTATGAATTCTGGGGCGGCCCCCTCTGGATGGCCATGTATTCCATCCTTGATGTGGTCAGCTATGGCGGCAGCAGCGGCTCCCCGGTCTTCAGTGAGGACGACATGGGCAACTGGGTCATGACCGGGGTCCTGGTCGACCAGCCGACGAGCGGGGTGGTCCTGGTCCGGGGAATCGATGACAAGGCCTATGAATGGGTCCGCAGGGCCGTGGGCGACCGCGGGACCGAAAGGACCCGGCAGGTCCGCGACCTGCGGCCGGAAACGGTCGGCCCCAACTCGGCCTACCTGAAATGGTCGGACATTTCCGGCGACGAGGCGGGCTACGAGGTTTTCCGCAAATACGCCGGCCGGTGGAGCAGGATCGCCTCCCTTCCGGCCAACACGACCAGCTATGTGGACAAGAATGTCGAGCCCGGCAACGTTTACCATTACGAGGTGCAACCCTACACCGCCGACGGCAACCGCCCGCCCAAGAGCCAGTCCATCCAGGTCCGCACCGGCGGCAACTACACCGCGGCCGCCGATTTCCTGGACCAGCCCTACCTCCATTTCGGAAACTCCGGCAACAGCAGCTGGTACGTCGACAAGCAGAACCGCCTCCGCTCCGGTGCTGTCCGGGCCAATAGTTATTCCTCCCTCAACCTCGATATCATCGGTCCGGGCCGGCTCAGTTTCAGGTGGGGTGTTTCCAGCGAGGCCAATTCCGCCTACATGGAGGCCGGGGACGAGATCTTCGACGCTTTGTACCTTTACCTCGACGACCAGCCGGTAATGGACGGGGAGGAAGTGACTTTCATTTCCGGCAATGTCAGCTCGCGGTCCCTTGACCTCGATGTGCCCGCCGGGGCCCATACAATCGAGTTCCGCTACGGCAAGAACGCTTACTTTGAAGAGCTGCAGGATGCCGCTTTCATGCATGAACTGGACTGGATCCCGGACGCCGGCAACGCCTTCCCCGTCTTCGGCGCCTTTCAGGATACGGATCCGGACTGGATCGGCTCCGAATGGTTCGGCTCCATGTATTCGCCCGAGGAATTCTGGGCCCTGCACATCGAGCTGGGCTGGCTGTATCTCCTCAAGGGCGATAGCAGCGGCCACCTCTACGCGCAGAGTTATTATCCCTCCCTGGGCATGATCTGCACCCATCCGGACTGGTATCCCTACCTGTACCAGTTGGAAACCGGGCACTGGCTGTACTACTATCCGCAAAGCGGCACCCGCGGCCACGGGGCGACCTTCTGGGATCTGGAGACCAACCAGGCCCTGGTCCTTCCCTGACCCCCGCATTCAGGCAGCGAATACCGTTGCCCTGACCGGGCAGTCTGTTAGCTCTCACCAACTATGAATACTGTTGCCGAGCTGAAGGAGCTGCCGCGTGAGCAAAAAGTCCCTTTCGAGTGTGTCGTGGTCCTGCGCAAGTCCGCCATCAAGCGGGCCCGCAACGACTCGGAATTCCTCTCTGTGGAGCTGGGGGACAAAACCGGGGTCTTCCACCATATCTGCTTCGGCAATTCCAGCCACTTTCCCCTCTTCCTCAATTCGTCCGAAGGCACCATCTTCCGCATCCAGGGCAACACCGATTACTACCAGAACCGCTTTTCACCGGCCATCGCCAATGCCGAGAAGCTGCACCCCAGCGAGGTCGGGCGCTACCTCGAGCATCTCGTCGAATGCTCCCCCGTCCCCATGGACGACCTCTGGCGGGAGCTGCAGGAGTTTGTCGCGAAACTCCGGCACAAGCCCCTGCGGGATACCGTCGCCGCCTGCCTCGCCGAGTTGGAAGCCGACTTCAAGACCATCCCCGGCGCCATTTCCATGCACCATGCCTACCGCTCCGGGCTGATGGAACACACCGTCCGGATGTGCCGGGCCGGCGTGGCCCTGGCCCCGCTCTATGAGGAAGTCGATCCCGACCTGGCCCTGGCCGGTATCATCCTCCACGACATCGGCAAGGCCATCGAGTACACCGGCGACCTCGCCACCTCCAAGTCCAAGCTCGGCATCCTCCACGGACACGTCGTCCTCGGCTACCGCCAGGCCCGCCGGGCCGGAATCAAGGCCGGCCTCTCCGAGGATCTCCTCGACCGCCTGGAGCACATCATCCTTTCCCACCAGGGCGAGCTCGAGTGGGGCGCCGCCACCAAGGCCGCCACGGTGACGCAGCCTTTCAACGACGGCGGGCGGCGCGACCAGCTGTTGGTGCGCAAGACACTGCCGGCAAGCTTATCCAGGAAGGCCAATTGCTTCCCCCCGAAAGCCGCTTCGCCTCCTTTCATCCGAGGCCGAGGCGCGCAGCGTCTCAACCGCCGGAGGAATGTCGGCGAATCCTCCTTAGCCGAGAGTATAGCCGGAAATCGCGCGGGCTCTAACCATAATGGTCACAACTTGGACACAGCCCGGCCCCGCAAGGCCCCCCCCCGCCTCAGCCGAGCGGCGTCGCCGGCGGCGTGCAGGTCTCCAGGCCGCGGAAGGTGCAGAGGCGGTAGCGGATCAGCACCGCGTAGGCCTTCAGGTAGCGGTTCACCTCGGCCCAGTTCTTGAAGGTGCTGCCCTTGAAGCTGCCCTGGCCGAAATGACGGTCGACGGTCGCGCCCAGCACCTCGCCGGTCACCGCGTCCGTCCACTCCGCCTCCACCAGCAGGTCGGCGCCCGGCTGGATCGGGCTGGTCAGGGCGTCACTCACCACTTCCTTTTCCGGATCGACGCGCGCCACCATGGCCACGGTGTCCAACCCGACCTCTTCGCGGGTCGCGGGCAGGAGCGCGAACTGCACCCGCACCGTGCCGCGCTGCGGCTCCAGGGCCAGCAGGAAGTCCTTGCCCAGTTCGCGCGCCATGAGGACATGGAAGTTGTTCAGCAGCGTCTGCCGGTCGGCGGGCGAGATCCTGCGCGGCGTCTCCAGCGGCAGGAAGTACATGATGGGATCGATCAGGATCTTGTCGTAGCTGGCGCTGTGGGCCTTTTCGCTGATGTAGACCTGATCGGGCGCGTAGTCGCCCTGCCCCGGCCGCAACTGGTCCTGGATCTTTTCCGGCAGAATCGCCGAGGTCTCGCGCTGGCCGCCGGACTCCAAGGCCGCACAGGCGGCAAGCAGGCACAACAAACCGCCAGAAATCAACGGGCGCAGCATCGACTCCTCCTCGCTCGTGGGCCCTCAAGATGCGATGCGGGACACGGGGTGGCAATGCAAAACTCCCGCCCTCAGCCGGCCTTTTCCCGTCAACCCGATCTAAAGAAAACCTTGGTATCTTGACCCCCTGGGCCTAAGTCCTAGGCTAGCAATCGGATGACCCCGCTTCCCCGAGGCCACGCGCCACCATGACCAGCCCGTCCACCACCGAAGACAAGCGCGACCTGAGCGCCCGCCGCCGTCTCGCCTGGGCCTGGACGGCCGCCGGCTATGTCTTCTTCGGGATCGGCCTGGTGGGCACGGTGCTGCCGGTCCTGCCGACCACCATCTTCTGGATCGCCGCTGCCGGCTGCTTCGCCAAGGGCTGCCCGGCCATGGCCCGCAAGATCTTCGCCTGGCCGGGCGTCGGCCCGGCGGTGGAGGCCTTCCTCAGCTATGGCGTGATCGGCCGCAAGGCC
>CAJXMX010000275.1 GCA_913056355.1 uncultured Opitutales bacterium | reverse complement strand
CGCGAATCTCGGCATCGGATAATTGTGCCCCGTTGTCCATCTTGTGGAAGACATCCACCGAAAGACTGGGAAAATCATCGGCCGTCTTGCCGAGCAGCTTGGCGTCGTCCTCCTTGACTTCGTTTTTGCTGAACCAGGAACAACCACTCAGCATCAAGGTCAGGATTATCAGTGTACACGGGTATGCGACAGGAAATGGAATCTTTTTCATAAGCGTCCAGGATGGTTCTGCGATGGCAGTTGGAGAGAGAGATTTAATCGATGTACGCCGGCACGGGAGAGAACCGTGTCCGGGGAGAGAGACAAGCAGCCAATAGACTGCATGGAGAGAGAGGTTTTTCGTTCTCGATGATGTCCTGCAGGCAGACCTGTGTCAAGAGTTCTAAAAGCTGGGCTACTTACCCGAATTCCAATTTCTAATCATCGGTTTAAACCCTGTTCCTTCAGGGACCGGCCAGGTAGCGCAGGGCCCGGAGGCCGGGAAGAAAGAAATAGGCGCCCCCCCTGACTGTCACGAAAGTCTCCAGACCGGTGACCCGCTGCCGCAGGCCATCCTTCCCGGGACGGTTGAAATGATTGGCCACGGGACATCCGGCGGGCGGCTCGTGGTTGCCCACCAGGGGGTCCCGCTCCCCGGTCATGGCGGCGAACTTGGTGCTGTTCAGCCAGGCATTCTGGATGAACTCGAACTGCCGGCAGATGTTGGCATTAAGGCAGATGAAATGCAGTCCGCGGGGGGGCTCATCGGCCGGTGGCGGACCCTTGGCATCCTCCGGCTTGAGCTCCGAACCATACTCCCTCCCCCGCCGGAGAATGCGATGGAAGCGGACGGAGGACATGACGTCGTCGCGGAAGCCGGGGGTTCCGAACCCGAGGGTGACGAGCAGCTTCCTGAAAATATTCCGGGGGCGCTCGGGGTAATCGGCATTGCGGGGATTGGCGCGCCTGACATGGGCTCCGAAGGGGCACTGATGTCCCTCGGGATCTGCATCAAAGTTGAAGTTGTTGTCGTCATCCCCTTGGCCGGAAGGCTTGACCAGGGGGCTCCCGTCGCGATGCCGGCCGACCATGGCGGCGGCCAGTCCATCCGCGTCGGGATCCTCGCTGCCGGTCTGCTTCCGGATGAAATCCCAGAACTTGCGCACATCCTGGTCCAGCTGGCGCAGCACGAGGTAGGTGCCATTGCGGCCGAGGTCCCGTTTCCGCGGATCCTCGGGGGCCGGATCCAGAGAGCTGGAAAGTGCATTGTCATCGACCAGGGGCCGCCGGGTGAGGTTCCCGTACTCATTCGGATAGCCAAGCAGGAACTCTCCCAGGGCGGAGAGGTTTTCATAGGTGTAGACGATTTCCCTGGATTTCTTTTTCTGCTCCCAGTCGATCTTTGGCTGGCTGATCCCGTCGGCAAAGCCGAAGGGTTCGACTCCGTCGAGGTCCGCCGTGTCGAGGCAGGCCTGGAGCTCGAAAGCCTGCTGGTACAATCCGCCGGTCTGCGCGCTCAGAAAGTCCTCGAAGACATCCGGTTCGCCAAAAAGCATGACCAGCAGGTGCGGTTCCTTCCCCGGTCCGCCCCACTCCCAGTTTTCCGGGGCGTTTTTGCCGGTGTCCCCCAGTTGCCGGGCCTTGAAACTGGCGGCCATGCCGCTGCGGAACTCGTGTGAGAATCCCTCGATTATGGACTCATCCGTTCCCAGGGCCCTTATTCCTTCAACCGTGAAGGCCACCTGGAGGGCCGTTTTCGGGGGCGGGTCCCGGGTCTCGGCAGGCGTCACCGGGGCCTGCCGGAGCCATTCCCTGGCGGCTCCCGCATCCTTGACCTGGAGCAGGTCATAATGGGCCTTGGTCATGCGCTTGTAGCCGAAGCGGACCAGCCCCTGGACATCTGAAAAATCGACCTGAGCGTTCATAGCAACTTTGCCCATTCCAATGCCTCCTCCCTGGAGAGATTTGTGGTGTCCAATCCCTTCCGGATACGGGTGTTCCGTTCCAGGTCGACGGCCGTCAGGCCGGGATAGGCCTTGTACCAGACCTGGGTCGGCAGGGTGTGGCGCCGGAGGTATTCCTTGTACTTGCCCTCGGCCCGGCAACCGTCGCGGATGAGCCAGTTTGTCCTGGGATATCCGATACCGTTGCTGAAGGAGGCATTCAGCCCGAAACCGGTCTTGTTGATAAAGTCGTCCATGTAGCTTTCCACGCTGCCATCGTAATTGCTGCAGAAGATCATGCGTTCCTTTCCGGCCACGAAGACCCAGCGGGCGAAATGGATGGTCCGGATCCGCCCCAGGCGGCCGGCATGGACCAGGTGCCGCGCCGCATAGTCGACCACGCCCAGGACCGCGTAAGTCGTCAGCAGGCGAAAAAGCCCCGGTTTCAGGCTGCCCATGGCGCTGAACTGGTTGGTCACGTCGTGGTCTTCCAGTTCGGAAAGATGGTCGGCAGCCTCCTGGTCATAGACCGGGACCACCTCCGGATCGGTTTTTTCCCGGTGCCGCAGGATGATCAGGTACACCGGAAGAGCCAGGAGGAGGATCGGCGATAACAGAAGCATCAGCAGGGGCATGCCGACCAGATGCAGCTTGTCCCGGATCCACCAGCCGGCAGGCGTTGGTTCCTCCGGGGAAAGCGTCAGCCGGCCGGCGGCCTGCTCCTCCCCCGAAAATTTGCGCAACCTGGAATGCACCTCGCGGGGATTCAAGCCGGCAAACTCCTCCGGGGAGCCGTCCATCCGCTTTTCCAGTGCCTCATACAGGGCCGCCTCCTGGTGGACCTGTCGCACGGTCCGGCCCCGCGTATTGACATAATTGGCGAGCGGCGGGCTGCGATGGCTCCACATCCAGCCGACCAGGTCATCCTCCGGAGAAAAGCCTTCGCAACAGGAGAAAATTTCCCGCAGGCCCTCACCTGCCTTGGCCGCCAGCTCCTCCAGAAAATCCCGCTCAGCGCCGTCGATATCGCCCAGAAAGGCCAGGTAAAGCGGGTACTCGCGCGGCTCCAGCCCATGGGCCCGGACATCCCCGGTGGTCTTGTCGTCAAGGAGCACCAGGCGGGCCATGTGGAGGGCCGGGAATCGGGCGAAGGGCACAAGCCGGTTCTCGCGGTCGACCCGGCCGGGAGCGTGGTTCATGGAGGCCAGAAGCTCCCGCAGGCGGGACTCCCGGTCCGGTATGACCACTGCCAGAACCATGAATGCGGATTGGGGGGTCATGATGGAATCAATCGAAGGTCTCGCTGCCGTCGGGCTCGTAGTGATGAACCCGGTTCGTGTCCTGGCGCAGCTTGGACAGTTCCAGGTACATTCGCTTGCGGGCGCGGCTCTGGTTGCCCAGGGGACGGTGCTCCGCTACGGTGTGCCACGGATTGTAGGACAGCTTGCGGGCAAAATCCATCTGGGCCTGGGAATTGAATTTCTGTTTCGGTATCCGGATTGTCGCTACGGAGACCCGGGGGGAAAGCTTTTCCGGCCACAGGACGCCGGCATACTCGATCGGCATGCGGAAGGAATCCGTCTGCAGCTGGATGCGAAAATCAATCTCCACATCCCGCTCTGACAGGGTCTTCACCATGGCCTGGCGCAGGTAGTCGTCCGGCGGCCGCAGCGGCAGCCGGGGGATTTTGGTCCGCTTTTCCCACTTGGGCCAAAACGAATACTGCATGGCCTGGCCCTCCCCCATCAGGTAGGGCACACAGCTGAAATACGGGGCCTCGAACGGGCTGCTCTGGGTCTTGGTCCAGAGCCCCTGCATGAGCATGTCCATGACGTGCGGCTGCTTGAAGTTAAGGAAATGGAAAATGGCCGCATTCTGCAGGCTGGCCTTCTGTAACTGGGCGTTGAAACGCGTGTGTGGGGTGACAAAGGTCGGCGTGGAGACCCCGAACATGTCCAGGGTATGCTTTTCCTGGTCCATCAGCTTGGGTCCCGGAACGTCCATCAGCTTGACGCTGATACTCATGAATCCAACATCATCGATGTCCGGGGTGATGTAAGGCCCGGGGCCCGAAAAGCGGATCCAGGCCGGGAAGCTTCTCGGCTCGGCATAGATGCCCCGTCGGAATTTCTCCGGCAGATCCTCGTGGATGATGAATTCCCCGCGGACGATTCCATGGGTCTTGGTGTTCCCTCCCCGCTCGAATTTACCCGGCTTCCAGAGGCCCTTCATCTGGGCCGTGAAGGTCTCGATGATCGAGTTCAAGGATTCCTCCTCATCGGGGGCAATCCGCTCCTCGGCCAATGCCAGGCCCTCGTCCTTCCGCCCCCAGTTGATGATGGTGCTCCCAAGCCGGGTCAGGACATCCTGAAAGGCCCAATCAAAGGCCGGCCTCAGGAAGGGATCTATCCGCCGCTCCATCTGCACGCCCCACATCAGGGTGTTGGCGATGAAGTTCTTCAGCGCGGATCCCGTGTCCGCGCGCGGCATCGGTCGACTCGGATTCGAGCTCATGGATCGGTTGGAAAGAGAGAGAAATTGCTGCCAGTTCCAGCAGCCGAGAGAGGCTATAATTCTTTCTTTTTACGTTTATGAGTCAAACTTAATCAGAAAACGGGAAAATGTGGGCACAAAAAAAGGGCGCGTCTCGCGACGCGCCCTTTGGGGAAATTCCTGAATATTGAATTCAGATCAATTCGGTCTCTAGAACCTGATGGAATTCGTGAGGGCCCAGGAGGTTCCTTCCGCGATACGGTAGGCGGCGATCTGGCCGTCCGGATTCGCGGAAATCGGGATCAGGTCGTTGCCTTCACCGACGTTGCGGACATTCAGCTGGATGCGCCAGCTGACCCGGTCCGTCAGGTCCATCGTGTAACCGACCCAGAGGTCGAAGTGACCTTCGCTTCCGCCCTCGATCGGCTTGTTGACATCGAGACCGGAGAGGTCGTTCGTCAGGCCGTAGCCGAGGATCTGGTTGTCAGCCCAGCGGTAGGCACCGCCAACATTGAGGCCTTCCAGGGCACCGTCCACGAAGGAGTAGTTGGTGACCGCGGAGAACCTCCAGGGACGCAGTTCCGGAGCCTGGTGACCAATCGAGTCCTCGGTGAATTCCAAGGCGGCGATAACGCTGTCCTCGTAGACGTCACGCATCTTGAGGTCGCCGCCCCACCACATGTGGACGTCGCCGGCCGGACCGGAAAGACGGGCCCACTGCTTTTCGATGAACTCGCGCATCGGGGCGCCGATGTCTTCACGGAAGGCGTCGGTCTTGGAGGCGTTGACCTGGATGTTCCAGTTCGGGATCGGCCGCCAGTTGATTTCGACTTCGTAACCCTTGGAGGTACTGTCGATGGTACCGTTCGGGGTGACCCCGTTGATGTTGCCATTGTTGCGGGAACCGAGGTCGCCGACACCGGTGTACGGCGGGAAGGCCGGACCGGCAGCGTCGATGAGCCCCTGGATATCTCCGCCATTCCGCCAGTTCTGGTAGGCAGCCTGGACGGCCGGCACGTCAATCGGAATGTCGTAGTTGTCGAAAAACTGCGTGTCGGCATTGTAGATGATGTCATCCATGGCCGCCAGCTGTTCCTGGGTGACCGGGTGTTCCCGGTAGACCGGAAGGGTCGGGTCGGGATTGCCGGTGTCCGGATTGGTCCACCAGCTGCCGTCCCATCCCTCTTCGATGTGGGCGAGGCCCCAGGCCCAGTCCCAACTCGGCATTTCACCGGCCAGACCGTAGGAGTACATCAGGGCGTTGGCCATGAGCCAGGCTTCCATCTGCCAGACCCGCCAGGTTTCGGCACCGAGGGCCTGCGCACTGTAGGGCAGGTTCTGGTTTTTGACCTGGGTCTTGTAGTAGCTCACCTTGGCCGTCAACTTGTCGTCGAACATGCTGACCACGATCCCCACGTCATGGCTTTCCGCCGACTGGTCGTCGAGCAGCTCGCCGTCGTAATTGACACGGACTTCGGGCTTGGTGTTTTCACCGTAGTTGTAGTAGGCGCTCAGGCCGGAAATGACCGGCACATGGTCCATCCACTTCTGCGGCATGTGGCCCACGACACCCCAGGACAGGGTGTGGCCGACCTTCTTGTCGGCGGACGGGGTCAGTTCGTCGATGTGCATCGAGGCGACCCCATAAGTGGTCTCGCCATCCCCTGCGTAGGAATGG
>CAJXMX010000274.1 GCA_913056355.1 uncultured Opitutales bacterium | reverse complement strand
GGGCCATGCCGGAGAAACCCATCCTCGAGATCGAGGGATTGTGCAAATCCTTCCCCGGGCTGGACCACAGGGCCCTGGAGCCGGTGGATGCCGAGGTTCCCCCGGGCCGCATCATGGGCCTGGTCGGACCCGACGGGGCGGGCAAGACAACGCTCCTCCGCCTGGCTGCCGGACTCCTCACCCCCGAAGCGGGAAGCGTCCGGGTACTCGGCCTGGATCCCCTCAGGGACGCCGCCCGGGCCCGGGAGCTGACCGGATACATGCCACAGAAATTCGGCCTCTACGAGGACCTGACGGTCATGGAAAACCTCGATTTGTACGCGGACCTGCGGGGCCTGACCGGGGAGGCCCGGGATGAGCGGTTTGAGACGGTCCTGCATTTCAGCGAGCTGAAACCTTTCTCCGGAAGACGGGCCGGCGCCCTCTCCGGCGGCATGAAACAGAAACTGGGCCTGGCCTGCGCCCTCCTCTCCCGCCCGAAGCTGCTCCTGCTGGACGAACCGAGCGTGGGCGTCGATCCGGTCAGCCGGCGGGAGCTGTGGCGCATGGTCCACGAGCTGATCCAGGAGGGGATAGGCGTGGTCTGGTCCACCGCCTACCTCGACGAGGCGGAACTCTGTGACCAGGTGGTCCTCCTCAGCGGGGGCCGGATGCTCTACAACGGTCCGCCGCGGGAACTGGCGGAACGGGTCCGGGAAAGGTGCTTCCGTATCAGCGGAATCACTACAGGACGGCGACGCCTGCTGACCCGGCTGCTGGACCGGGAGGAAGTGGTGGACGGCGTCATCGAGGGCGCGAACCTGCGCATCGTCCTCAGGGAGCCGGATGAAAGAACCATGCTGGAATCCGAGGCGGGCGAGAAGTCGGGAACGGTCCACCCCGTGGAACCGCGCTTCGAGGACGCCTTTGTGGACCTCCTTGGTGGCGCCCCTCCGGGAACCTCGGCCCTGGCGGAAAAGATCGAGGAGAAACGGCACGGGGAGGACGCCCGGGTGGTCGAGGCGCGGGAACTGACCAAGCGTTTTGGCGACTTCACCGCCACCCGGGCAGTCAGCTTCGGGGTCCGGGCCGGCGAGATCTTCGGGTTGCTGGGCCCCAACGGTGCTGGAAAATCCACTACTTTCAAGATGATGTGCGGCCTCCTCAAGCCCAGTTCCGGGGAGGCCCTGGTCAGCGGGACCAGTCTCAGCCACGCCCCCGGGGAGGCCCGGCAGAAGGTCGGCTACATGGCCCAGAAGTTCTCCCTCTACGGGATGCTCAACGCCCGCCAGAACCTGGAGTTCTTCTCCGGGGTCTACGGATTGCGGGGCAAGGCGCGGCGGAAGCGGGTCGACGAGATGATCGAGTTGTTCGGGCTGGCGGATTATCTCGGGCAGTCCTCGGAAAAGCTGCCCCTCGGGATCAAGCAGCGCCTGGCCCTGGCCTGCGCGGTGATGCACACCCCGGACATCCTCTTTCTTGACGAGCCGACCTCCGGGGTGGATCCGGTCACCCGCCGGGAATTCTGGAGCCACATCAACGGGTTGGTCCGTAAAGGCGTGACCATCATGGTCACCACCCACTTCATGGACGAGGCCGAATACTGCGACCGGATCGGCCTGATGTTCCGCGGAGACATGATCGCCATCGACACCCCGCACGCCCTGAAGGAAAGCGTGGTCTCAAAGGACCTGGAGAAGCCGACTTTGGAGGACGCCTTCATCGAGCTGATCCAGCGCTGGCGGGACCGGAAGGAGGTGGCCTGATGGACGGCCCGCCCATTTCAGCCCGGCGGGTCCGGGCCCTTGTCAAAAAGGAGTTCCACCAGATCGCGAGGGATCCCAGCAGCATCCTCATCGCGGTCATCATCCCGCTGCTCCTGCTCTTTATCTTCGGGTACGGATTGTCGCTGGATTCCCACGACCTGCGGCTGGGGGTGGTTCTCGAATCCTCCGACACGGAGGCCCGCGACTTCGGCGCGGCCCTGACCGGGTCGGACTATTTTGTCGTCGATACGGGCCATGACATCCGTGAGTTTTCCGACCGCCTCCGCGACGGCCACCTGCGGGGGATCGTCGTCATCCCGGAAGATTTCGCGGTCCGCCTGACAGATCCCGGCAAGGGACCCGCGATCCAGATCATTAGCGACGGCAGCGAGCCGCAGTTGGCGGCCTTCGTGGAGAACTATGTCAAGGGTGCCTTCCGGGTCTGGCTGCGCCAGCGGCAAATCGAGTCCGGACGGGTGATGCCCCCGGCCCTCCAGATCGAGCAGCGGTTCCGCTACAATCCCAGCCTGCGGAGCCGGAACTTCCTCATTCCGGGCTCGATCGCGGTCATCATGACGGTAGTCGGCGCGCTCCTGACGGCCCTTGTCGTGGCCCGTGAGTGGGAACGCGGGACCATGGAAGCCCTGCTGGCATCGCCGGTGACCCGGGCCGAGCTGGTCATCGGGAAGTTCATCCCCTATTTCTTCCTCGGTCTGGGCTCCTTCACGGTCTGCCTCCTGCTGGCCATACTGGTCTTCCGGGTTCCTCTCGTCGGCAGCCTTCCCGCCCTGTACGCCGTGACCTGCCTCTTCCTGCTCACCGCGCTGGGCCTCGGCCTGACCATCTCGGCGGCCACCAAGGACCAGTTCGTGGCCGCCCAGATCGCCCTCAACGCCGCCTTCCTGCCGGCCTTCATCCTCTCGGGATTCGTCTTCGAGATCAAGAGCATGCCGATGTGGATCCAGGTCATCACCTTCTTCATCCCGGCCCGCTACTTTGTGGATTCCCTGAAGACGCTCTTCCTGGCCGGGGACGTATGGAGCATCCTCCTCCCCGACATGCTCCTCCTCTCCCTCACCACCATCATTTTCCTCGCCCTGACCGCCAGGAACATGGCCCGGCGCCTCGATTGACATGCTGTTACGGTTAAGAGCCCTCGTCATCAAGGAGATCCTGGCCCTGGTCCGGGATCCCCGCAGCCGCATTGTCCTTATCATGCCGCCTCTGATCCAGTTGTTCATCTTCTCCTTCGCCGCGACCCTCGAGGTCAGGAACAACTCACTCGCGGTGTGGAACGAGGATGCCGGCGCGGCCAGCGCGGAACTGGTCCAGCGTATCGGCAGCATGGGTACATTCGAGGAAGTGGCCTACGTCCATGACGAGTCCGCCTTCAACCGCCAGGTGGACTACCAGAAATCCCTCCTCGGGATCCATATCCCCCAGGATTTCAGCAGCTCACTGGCGGCGGGAACGCCCACCACCATCCAGGTGGTCGCCGACGGGCGCCGCTCGAACAGCGGCCAGATCGCCCTCGGTTACCTGTCCGAGGTCCTGGAGGACTTCCAGGCCGACATGGAGCCGGGCCCGGCCGCCGGCGCGCCGGCCGTCGCGGTCCGCCACTGGTTCAACCCGAACCTGCACTACTTCTGGTTCGTGGTCCCCAGCCTGGTGGCCATCCTGACCACCATCATGACCATGATCGTCACGGCCCTCTCCCTGTCCCGCGAACGCGAGCTGGGAACCTTCGAGCAGTTGATGGTCTCGCCCCTGACGCCCTCCTACATCCTGGCCGGGAAAGCCATCCCGGCGTTCTTCGTGGCCATGGCCGAGGCCAGCCTGATCGTCTTCTTTGCAGTTTTCGTATTCCACATTCCGCTACAGGGATCCGTTCTCCTCCTGTACCTGACCATGGCCGCCTACATCCTTTCGCTGGTCGGCATCGGCCTCTTCATCTCCGCCCTCTGCGCCACCCAGCAACAGGCCATCCTCGGAGTCTTCAGTTTTGTCCTGCCCGCCGTTTTGCTGTCCGGATTCGCCGGACCGGTGGACAACATGCCGGATTGGCTGGCCCGGCTCACGGTGGTCAATCCCCTGCTCCACTTCAAGGAGATCTGCAAGGGCATCTTCCTGAAGGACATCTCGCTCCATGCCATCTGGAGCCACACCTGGCCCATGCTGGTCCTGGCGGTCCTCAACACCTCGGCCGCCCTGGCCATTTTCAGACGAAAATTTTCCTGATCTTCCCATGAAAACGATTCCCGTACTTTCCTTCCTTTCCGCCCTGGCGCTGCTGGCCGGTTGCGCGGTCGGCCCCGAATACGAACGGCCGGAGAGCGCGCTTCCCGATTTCCCCGATTCCGGGGATGCCCCCCCGGCTCCGGAGGCCTGGTGGAGCCGGTTCGGGGATCCGACCCTGGACCACCTCCTGGCGGCGACCATCGCCGGCAACCACGACCTGGAGGCGGGTCGGCAGAACATCGTCAAGGCGCGCGCCCTGCTGGACACGGTTCAGGGGGGCAACCGGCCGCAGCTGTCCGCTGGCGGCTCGGTGATCCGGCAGGAACGGAGCGAGAACGCCCTCTTTCCGGTCCTCGAGGGGACGCCCGGCTTTCCGGACCGGACTGAAACGCTTTTCTCTGCCGGATTCGACGCGACCTGGGAGATCGACCTCTTCGGGCGCAACCGGAACACCGAGGAAGCCGGGGAATTCCGGGTCGCCTGGACCGAGTTTTCCCTGCAGAACCTCCAGGCCTCCATCCTCGCGGAGACCGGGCGCCTCTACATTAGCTGGATCAACCTCGACCGGAATATCGCCTTCCTGAGGGAGACCATCGGGGTCCAGGAGCACATGGCATCTGTATTGAATGCCCGCTACAAGGCGGGTTCCGTTTCCGAGTTGGAGCCGGCCCGGGCCACAGCCCGCCTGCACCAGCTCCAGGCCACCCTCCCCTCCCTGCAGGCGGAGCGGGAGGCGGTCCTTTCCGCCTTGTCCACGCTGACCAGTATCCCAAGGAATGAGCTCCGGCAGATGCTGGAAGGGGCGGAGCGGATTCCGGAGGTGGAACCGTTCATGGGCGATACCATAGAATCCGGCGTCCTCCAGCAAAGGCCCGACCTCCGGATGGCGGAAACCCGGATCCAGCAGGCCAACAAAGAACTGGGGGCCCATGTCGCCAATCTCTATCCGCGGTTTGTCCTGGTGGGCTCGCTCGGCCTGGAATCGGTGGACACCAGCACCTTTGCCGAGTCGGCGAGCCGGTTCTGGCGCCTGGGACCGAGCATTACCCTCCCCATCCTCGAGGGCGGACGCCTGCGCGGCCGGGTGGATGCCGCGGAGGCGGATTTGCAGATCCGCATCTCCCAGTACCGCCAGCAGGTCCTGAAAGCCCTGGGAGAGTCGGAAACGGCCCTGATCCGCTTCAACCGCGGGATCGAGGAGACGCAGTTGACCGAGGAGGCTTTTGCCAGCACGACCACCGCCCTGGAAACCGCACGCCGCCAGTACGAGGCCGGCGTCCTCCCCCTCGATGCCGTGCTCAACCTGCAGGAGGAACAGCTGTCGGCCCACCAGCAACTGGTCCGGGCCCGGAGCCGGACCGCCATTGCCCTGATCAGTCTCGGCAAGGCCCTGGGCGGTTCCTGGGATTTCAACAACGAAGGGACTTCAACTCATCCTCAATAGCCAGTTTCATGGCTTCGGGCGAATCGGGGGTAACGACGACCCGCTTGTCTCCGAATTCGAGGACCAGGCAATTACCGGTATGTGTGGCGTAGGCGCGGTAGGTCCCCAGCAGGCTGTTACGGAAGTAACCTATATAGCCAAACAGGCCCCCCACACCGAAGACCCGCAGGGATCCCATCATGGCCTGCGGGTTGACGGTCACTGCCGTCAATTTGTGGAGATCGAAGGTGTTCGACCAGCCCATCCGGTGGACCAGGAGTTTCCCGTTTTTCAAGGAGTAACCCCGCACGGAGAATATCAGCATGCCGATGAGCAGAAATATGAGTGCCGGAGACCATGGCTGGTTGATGACGATAGCCAGCAGGATCAAAGCCACCGAGATGGCAAGGGTCAGGACCTTGAGCTTCTGGTCCCATGGGGCGGTAAACTGCCGCCGCATGTAGGGGGCGTTGAACGCATCCACCGAGAGACCGAAGGATTTGGCCAGCAGGCGGACCGTCTCGGGAGAAGCCTCGGCCCCACTTTCCAGCCTCTGGACCGTTCGGGTACTCAGCCCGGACACCTCGGCCAGGTGCTCCTGGGTCCAGGAGCGCTTCATTCGCTCCAGCCTAATCCGCTCGGAGTAGTCGTGCTGCATTGAAGTATTCATAGGGTCCGAGTCTATAATTGGCAATTCCCCTTGTCCACGACACCAACCCGACAAGGACCCGC
>CAJXMX010000273.1 GCA_913056355.1 uncultured Opitutales bacterium | reverse complement strand
AGAGCGGCGGGCGGCTGCGGGAGTTGGTGCCCGAGAGGTGGGCCTTGAAAGGGCCGTCGCTCTTGTCCGAAGTCTTGTAGTCAATAATTCGATACTCCCCGCTTTCCCGGCGCTTTTCCAGGAGGTCGATCTTGCCGTGCAGGGGAATGCCCCCAACGGCGAACCGCAGATCCTTGTGGAAGGCCCACTCCACCTTGCAGGGCCACCATCCCGCCTGTCGCTGCTCCGCCAGCACGGGACTCAAGGCGCGGAGCCGCTCCTTGAGGGAATCCACCTGGATCCGGACCGCCACCCCGGGGTCGCGGCCAAGGGACCGCAATACCTGGTGATCGGTCTCCCGCTCCAGGAAGACGCGGATATCCTCCTCCTGCTCGAGGAGCTGGGCTTCCGCCGAACGGTTGAAGGCTTCCAGGACGCGATGGCCAAGAATTCCGAAGCCCATGGGGTCCAGTTCTCGGGGGAGCGCCTGTGGAACCTGCCAGCGAAGGATCCGCTCGAGGTAGCACCTGAAGGGATCCCGGAGGTAGGCGGCGAAATCCGTGACACTGATTTTCTCCAGGGGAGCCGGTTCGGGCAAAACCACCGGCGGGCCGAAGCGGGCCGCCAGCGAGGATTCCGGAACCGGATGCTCCTGCAGGAGCGTCCGCACCCGGGCGGTGATCTCCTTTTCACCGGCCAGGAAGAGGAAACGGGACGGCAGGACCGGGGAATCATCCATTCCCCGGTCCGGCAACAGAAGGTCGAGCCGTCCCCAATCCCTCCGGCTCTCCAGGAGGAGCCGCAGACGGAAGGCATGGAAAGCGGCGTTTTGGTCCGGCCCGTACAGTTCCAGCTTCCGGCACAGGGCGGGGGTCAGGAAAGTGTCCTCCTGCTCCGTTCCCGGGACCTGGCTGTCCGGCAATCCCAGGAGGACCAGGTGCGGGGCGCGTTCCCACGGCAGTTCCAGCCAGCCGGAGACCGGCCGCTCGGAGGATTCGCGTTCGGGATAATAATGGCTGGTCTCCAGTTGGTACTGGAGAAGCTCCCGAAAGTCCTGGTAGGTCAAATCCGTGGTCCCGAAACCGGCCAGCAAATCCTGCAGGAACTCCTCCAGACGGGACAGGACCGAGCGGGATTCCTCGCCCAGGGTCTGGCCCTCCGCCACCGTGCTCAATACGGACCACAGCCATTCGGGAAAAGTCATTCCCTCGCCGGGAGCCAACAATACGCTGTCAATGCGCTCGAGCGCTTCCCGCAAACGGCCGATCCGCTGATCCGGATCCAGGTCGTGCCCCAGCAATTGGTCAACGGTATGGAACAACCTTTCCTTCTGCAGGCTGACCAGGTCGTGTTCCATGACCTCCACCGGCAATCCGCCCTTGCGGGCCCATGAACGGAAAAGGGCGTGGCGAAGCAGATCCTGGAGCCCCTCCAGGGACCGACCCGCCTGCCATTCGCCGACCAACCGGATCAGCCGTCCCCAGGCGGTCCGGGACAGGGGTTTGCCTTCCGGGGCATAAATGGCCGTATCCGTCAGTCGACTCCGCTCGACCAGGTAATGTCCCAATTCCTGGTCCGGAACCCCGATGACCAGGGCATCCACATCCTCGCGGTAGCTTCCGGCCAGGTCCAGGACCGAATCCACCAGTGGCCGTGGCTCACCGGACCGGAGTATCCTTCCCTCCAGCAATTCCGAGGGTATCGGCTCCCGGTCCCAGTACCCGGTCACCGGCCGACCCCATCCATCGAATCCGGCGGCAGCCGCTTCCGGGGCCGGAACGTAGATATCAACCTGGATTTCCCTGCCAGCCAATTCCCGGAGGCAGGTCTCCTGCCGCCGGCTCAGGTTCAGGACCCCCGCCACGAGGATCCGCTGGTGGGGAAAATTATCGAGGGCCGCGGCAAGATTCATGGCAAACCCTTCCTGCGCATCGTCCAGGCCCCGGTCCTTGAGATGCGCCAGGTAGAGGCGCTCCAGCTCGGCCAGAATCTGCCAGCGCTCGAGGTCGATGGCCGGGGCGCCCTCGGACACACTCCGGAAATCCTGCTCATCCTCAGCCAGCCGCTGGCGCAGCTGCATCAGCTGCCGCCCCACCACGTAGGCCCATGGAATCCGGTTTTCCCGGGGCAACACCGGAAAGAGCGGCTGCAGAAAGTCTTCCCGTCCGGCGAGAAGCACCGTTTTCCAGGCATGCAGCTGCTGCAGGACAGAGGCTTGGCGTCCCGCCTCGGCCAGGGAGTGGCCAAACTGGGCCGCGGTCATGAAACGCGGCGGATGCAAGGCCTCCCGCGGGGCGCTTTCGAAGGAAAACAGCTGGTTCAGGATGTGCCGGCCGGCCCGGGCGCTGGGCGTCCAGACCATCCACGGGTCCAGTTCCCGGCTGCCCGCGGCCTCCTCCAGGAGCTGCTCCGCAAAGACCAGGCTGAACGGGCGTTCCCAGCCCAGGTAGTGAATCCTGACATCCATTCCAGTGGCTTGATATGGAAGCCGAACGAACGGGTCAACCCCTTCCCGGATAGGATTTCCGGACAATGAAAAACCCCGGCTCCACCAAGGGGAACCGGGGTCTTCTACGAGTATTCTTGAAACAAGGGTTAAGCCCACTGGGCCTTCGGAATGGCGGCCGGAATCTCCACGTTGTGCGGCTGCTTTCTCTTCAGCACCCGCAGACGCGAACGCCTTCTCAGCATGCGGTCCAGCTTGCTTTCCAGAAGGTCAATCGACTTGTACAAATCGTCAGAAGCGACATTGGCGATAAGGTCTTTTCCTTTGATTTCAATCAGACCCTTGGCGTGGTAGGCGGTTTGGACTCCTTGATCCAGGCTCAGTTCCACGCGGATCCGAATTATGTGGTTTTCATGATCAAATAATTTCGAGACTTTTTCGATTACCATTCTCTTGATGGCCACGGTCAGGTCGAGATTGTGTCCGGAGATAATGATATCGTTGGTCCGATCTTTCATGATGTTTCTTTCCTTTGTGTGTTTATGGTTCTTGATGTGTTCCCATTCATATGTCGGTACCCGGGAACCAGGTAATCCAGGAAACTGCGGATTGAGGGCATTGCGGCTTTCAATCAGTGACTAAATCGCCATCGGCCCCTGGCAAATGAGCCTTGATCCCGTTGAATAAATCTCGCGGTATTTACAGGGATCTTTAAAACCATATCCTTCACTGAATTCACTGTAGCATCGGGACCTTAATTTGCAATCCTTCTCTTTTCAAAAGCCCGTGAAAAAAGCCTCCCCAACCCCCTCCGCAAGCGGTTCCCAAGCAGGTGAACCTCTTGTCCATGAGGACCTTAATTACCGCCATCCAGGGCGGCAAAAAAACGCTCCGCTGATCACTCCGGAGGAGATGGAGGCCTGTATCCTGGAGGAGGATGAGGACCTTCTGGTCCTCAACAAGCCCGGCTGGCTGGTCTGCCACCCCTCCAAGAACGGGCCCTGGTCGAGCCTGGTGGGGGCGGTCCGGGAGCTCCGCGGACTGGAGCGGATCCACCTGGTCAGCCGGCTGGACCGCGAGACCAGCGGGCTGGTTGTCCTGGCCAGGAACCACCGCACCGCCAGCCGCCTCCAGACGGCCTTTGCAAAACGCCACACGCGCAAGCGCTACCGGGCCCTGCTGGCGGGACGCCTGGAGGAGGAGCGCAGCACCGAAAGCAACCTCGAGAACGACCCGGAAAGCCCCGTGGTGGTCCAGCAGCGCGTCTGTTTCGGGGGCCGGGGGAAAGCCGCCCTGACCCGCTTCCGCCCGCTTGAGTCATGGGGCCCGCACACCCTGGTGGAGGTGGAGCCGGTGACCGGCCGCAAGCACCAGATCCGGGTCCATGCGGCCTGGCTGGAGCACCCGATCCTCGGGGACAAGATTTACGGCGGGGATCCTACCCTGTACCTTGAGTTCGTGGAGCGGGGCTGGACGGAGCGCCTGGAACAGGAACTGCGTTATCCGCGTCAGGCGCTGCACGCGCACTCCCTCGAGGTCTGGGGCGACGACTTCCGCAACCAATGGACAGCGCCCTGCCCCTTCGAGGCGGAAGGCTTCAAGGCCCTCTGCCAGGCGGCGGAGAGGGATGGCGCCTGACTCAGCCCTTTTCGGGAGTTTCGGCCTGCTCGGCGACCCAGACCAGGGTCCAACCGCTGGGCTGGTCGATATAGACGATCGGGGTGGCGTTCTCGAGGTCGGTCTCGACCAGGTAGACCGTGGAATCCAGAGCGGAGATCTCCCCGCTTTCCCGGGGCTGCTGATCCCGGAAGGGAATATAAAGGACCAGGCCGAGGAGCAGGAGGGCGGCCACTGCGGTCAGGGCCTGGGGAAATCCGATGAGGCGGTTCCCGCCGAGCGGAGCCGGTTGATCCAGCCGGGCCTCCAGGTCCGGCCAGGAGTCGCGGCCCGAATCCGCCCGGTGATGGGCCTGCTGCAGGACGGCCCGGGTCCGCCTGAGGGAATCCAGGTAGGCGGCCGCCTCCGGGTCTCTCCCGGCCAGGGCAGACATCTTGTCGGCTTCAGAGGCCGGCAGCTCGCCGTCTACCCAGGCTTGCAGCTTTAATTCAAGTTCCTTGTCCATGGCGGATTCCCGTTAGTTGAACAAAAACGGAACAGGCCGTCCAGACCTGTCCCGCTCCAGGCATGCAAATTATCCACGCCGCCCGCGGTCGCGGTCATGGTCCCGGCCGCCGTCCCGGCGCCGGTCGTCATGCCGCCTTCCATCGTGGCGGTCATAATCGCGGCGGTCATGGCGGTCATGTCCGTAGTCGCGGCCGTAGTCCCGATGCGGACGGTCGTACCGGCGGCCGTCGTAGGCGACCCAGACCCGCTTGGGATGGTTCTCATAGCGACCCGGACGCCAGACCCGGACCCGGTCCCCGCAGTGGTTGATGGTGACGTCCCAGCAGCCGGGCACCCAGACCCGCACCTGCCGGACCGTCCAGTATCCGCGCCGCGGGGCATAGCAGATGGAGCAACCGCTGCGGTGATGGATGCTGCAGGTGTTGCCGACAGCAATGGTCACCCCGGTGTGTACGTTGTGGTTATGCTCGATGGCCGAACCGGTGATAACGCCGGCGATGAAGCCTCCAACGGCGGCCCAGGCTTCGTCATCGGCGTGGGTCTGGGTGTTGAGGCCAAGAAGGGCGATGGTGGCAACAAAGGTACGAATGATGGTATTCATGGGTTGGCTTTCGTTGATTTCACACTTCAACGACAATCGGCGGGCCATTATTCGACTGGACGGAAAAGTTTTCTCGTTTTCAGCAGGAGCGGCCCTAGAATGAGCCTATCTCCAAAGTTTCGATGAAAAAAGAATCCCTGATACTGGCCCTCGACCAAGGCACCACGAGTTCCCGGGCCATATTATTTGACCATGAGGGACAACCGGTTCAACAGGCCCAACAGGAATTCTCCCAGAATTTTCCCAGGCCGGGCTGGGTGGAACATGATCCGGAGGAGATCTGGAACAGCCAGCTGGAGGTTATGCGGGAAGTGCTGGGAACCCGAAATGAAGCCGCCGTCGAGGCCATCGGGATTACCAATCAGCGGGAAACCACCCTGGTCTGGGAGCGGGAGTCGGGCCAGCCCCTGGGGCCGGCCATTGTCTGGCAGGATCGGCGGACCGCGGCCCACTGCCGCAAAATGAAGGAAGACGGACTGGCGGATTTGTTCCGGGAGCGCACCGGCCTGATTCTGGACCCCTATTTTTCGGGGACCAAACTGGCCTGGATCCTCGACCACCACGAGGGTGCCCGCGACCGGGCCCGCCGCGGCGAGCTGCTCTTCGGAACGGTCGATACCTGGCTCCTCTGGAAACTGACCGGGGGCCGCGTCCATGCCACCGATGCCAGTAACGCCAGCCGCACCCTGATGATGAATATCGGCTCCGGCGTCTGGGACGACGAGCTGCTGGAGATCCTGGATATCCCGAAGGCCATGCTCCCGGAAATCCGCAACAGCAGCGAGGTGCTCGGCAAAACCCAAGCGGAGGGAATTCCGGCCGGAATTCCCGTCAGCGGCATGGCCGGAGACCAACAGGCAGCCCTCTTTGGCCAGGCCTGTTTCACCCCCGGGATGGTCAAGAACACTTACGGGACCGGGTGCTTCACACTGGTCCAGACGGGAGCAAAACGCATAGAATCCCGGAGCCGGCTGCTGACCACCGTGGCCTGGAAAATTAATGACCAGACAGAGTACGCCCTGGAGGGATCGGTCTTTGTGGCGGGAGCCGTCATCCAATGGCT
>CAJXMX010000272.1 GCA_913056355.1 uncultured Opitutales bacterium | reverse complement strand
GGAATGGAGAAATCCCTGCTCCTGTATCCGCCTCCCCGCCCGGCCAGCACCGTTTTCTGGGGAGGCGGAACGCCGGGACTGCTGCCGGCCGCCGACTTGGAGCGTCTCGGCCGGGCGGTGCTCCGGGCCAACCGGGGAGTCCTGCCGGAGGAGTGGACCGTGGAGATGGCACCGGCCACCGTCAAGGCCGACCGGATCCGCGTCCTTCGCGATCTCGGCGTGAACCGGATCTCCATCGGGGTGCAAAGTTTTCAGCCCCAGCTGCTGGACGCCCTGGGGCGGATTCATTCCCTTGAACAGGTCCACCGGGCTGTCGACCTCCTGCACCGCGAGGACTTCGCCAATTTCAACATCGACCTGATATTCGCCGTTCCCGGGCAGGACCTGGCTTTGTGGGAAACCGACCTCCGGTCCGCCATCGCCGCCCGCCCGGCCCACATATCCACCTATTGCTTGACCTTCGAGGAAGATACCGCCCTCTGGCTTCGCCTCCGGAAGGGACAGGTAATCAAACTGGACCCGGACCAGGAGGCCCGATTCTTCGAGCTCAGTTCCTCCGTGCTCAGCGAGACCGGCTTCCGCCAGTACGAGGTCTCCAATTACGCCCGGCCCGGTTTCGCCTGCCGCCACAACCTCAACACCTGGCGGATGCAGGAATGGCTCGGGTACGGGCCCTCCGCCTCCAGCCAGTTCAACGGCCGCCGCTGGACGGAACCCCATTCCCTGGAGGAATGGCTGTCCGGCCTGGAATCAGGCCATCCGCGCTACGCCGACCAGGTTGACCTCACCCCCGCCATCCTGGCCCAGGACTTCCTCATCTTCGGCCTGCGCATGAACCACGGGGTGGACCTCGAGGAATGGAAGCGCCGCTTCCCCGATTCCGCTCCGGCCGATTGGGAGATTTTTCGCAAGGCACTCATCGGAGAGGGCCTGGCCGCTCAGGAGGGAAGCCTTCTTCGCCTGACGGATACCGGCCGCCTCGTCGCTGACCGCATCGGGGAGGAGATTCTCGGGCTCTAGGACGGGGTCGGACCTCCGGATGGTGTTGGTTGAGAATGATTTAGAATGGATTAATAGCCTCTGGATTCCCTTAGAGGGTGTTTTTTCCCGTCATTTATCCTTCTCTAACCGGTTCTTTAATCCAAAGGCCTGCCCTAAGAGTGGATATTTTGTCCCCAAAATTCCCTTCTAAGCCTTGTTTTCAGGGTGATGGGAACGCTAAGGAATTGATATTCAGGATCATCGGGAGGTCCGACCCCATTGAAAATTCAGCGCTCCCTCCAGGCAATCATTGAGGCCGGGGCCGCCGCGGAAATTGCCGCGGAGGTGGAGTCCGGGGAAGGCGGACTCGATATTGTGGAGGGAGTGGAGGAACTGGCCGTGGCCGACATCGTACTGGGGGATGGCGCGGGGCCAGAAGGTGTGGTGGCTGAAGACGGGGATTCCGTTTATACCGAGGAGGGGACGGAGGTCCTGGAGGGTCTGGTCGACGAGGGAGACGGTGGGGAGCTCGCCGTTCCGGGGTTGCTGGACGCCGCCGATGAAGCACATCAGGGCGACCTTGTCCTCGGGGGCGCGTCCGGGAAAGAGGGTGGAGGAGAAGATGGCGCCTAGGCAGAAGCGTTTCTCCTTGCGGGGGAAGAGGACGCCGAATCCGTCGAGGGGGTGCTCGACCTGGTCCCGGTCGAATCCGAGGACGAGGGTGGAGAGCGGCGGATGGTGTGGGATTTCGATGGTGGCCAGGCGGTCCTTGACATCCTCGTCGAAGGGAAGGGCCTGGTAGGCATCGAGGGGGGTTGCGAGGATGAGCTGTTCCGTTTCAAAGACCACGGGAACGCCGTCTCCGGAGGTCTGGACGAACCACTTTCCGTCGGCGTTCCGGCTGATACTCTCCAAGGCCGTGTCGAGTTCAGTGGTCAGGTTGGGGCCCCGGGCGAGGGTCTCGACCAGTTCCTGAAGCCCCTTGCGGAAGGAGATCATGCGGCTCTTGAAGGGAGTGACGCCCTGCCTTTTGCGCTCCCGCTTGAGCTTGAGGGCGCCGCCGATGAGGGATCCGTAGTTCTGCTCGAGGTTCCAGACCTTGGGGAAGGCGTACCGGAGGGAAAGGCGGTCCGGGTCGCCGGCGAAGATTCCGGAAACGAGGGCGGAGATGCCGTACTCGAGGAAGGCCGGGCCCATGCGGCGGCTGACGAAAGAGGTGACGGATTCGTCCTCCAGGGAGGTCGGCTTGATAAAGGGTTCCTGCAACAGGCGGAACTTTTCCCCGACGCTGTAGAGCGGGGTGGTGACGCCGCCCATGGGGGACATGGGAAGGGGGACGACCTTGCCCCGCTTGACCAGGAAGCGCTTGTTGGAGACGGGATTGGCCTCGACGATCCGCTCGCCCAGACCCAGTTCATGGAGGTAATCCCAGACCGGTTCCGACTTGACCAGCATCGAGTTGGGACCGGCCTCGCAGAGGAAACCTTCCTTGTGGATGGTCCGCACGGCCCCGCCCAGGCGCTTGGAGCGCTCAATGAGGTGGACCCGCTTCCCTTGACGGGCAAGGACATTGGCGATGGCCAGTCCGCTGACCCCGCCGCCGATGACCACGGCGTCCACGGTTTGCATCGAAGGAAAGGGCGGGTCGGATTGCTGCATCGGAAACTAGATGGTCTTGGCGTGCCGCCGGGGACCGGCCTCCAGGTAAGCGTCGAACGGCATGGCGATGTTGCGCAAGAGGAGGCGTCCGTCCGTGGTGACGCGGAAGCCCTGGTCGTTGAACTCGACCAGGCCGTCCCGGGCCGGTTCTTCCAGTTGACCGATTGCCTCAGCGAACATTTCCCGGAAATTGATGCCGTACTCCTTCTCATAGCGGCTGTAGACGACATTGCCCGAGCACATGATGTTCATGATAATGTCGCGGCGCAGCTTGTCATCGGCGGTCATGGTATAGCCCTTGTGGGCGGGCAGCCTGTTTTCATCGATGGCCGCGTGCCAGTCCTTCAGCTCCTTCATGTTCTGGCGGTAGCAATCGGCGTTCTGGGAAATGGAGGACATGCCGAAGCCGGCCAGTTCGGAGCCGGCCTTGGTGGTGTAGCCCTGGAAATTCCGGTGCAGCCCGCCGTTCTCGAGGGCCTGGCAGAGCTCGTTGCCGGCCTTGGCGAAGTGGTCCATCCCGATGTAGACGTAACCGTTGGCGGTCAGGGTCTCGATGGTCTGGATTAGCATGGAGAACTTGGTCTCCGGATCCGGCAGGGTGGAGCGCTCGAGGATCTTCTGGGCCGGAGCCACCCAGGGAACATGGGCGTAGCTGAAGACGGCCAGCCGGTCCGGCTCGTAGGTCAGAACCGTTTCCAGGGTCTGCTGGAAGGAGTCCACCGTCTGGTAGGGCAGGCCGTAGATGAGGTCCACGTTGAGGGACTCGATGCCGGCCTTGCGGACCCATTCGATACAGCGCCGGTTCATCTCGTCGGGTTGAATCCGGTGGACGGCCTTCTGGACCTTGGGATCGACATCCTGGACCCCGAAGGAGGCCCGGTTGAAGCCGTGGCTGGCGAGGACCTGAATCAACTCCTCGGAGAGGGTCCGGGGATCCAGCTCGGCCGAGATCTCGGCGTCGCTGTCCAGTTGGAAGCGCTTGTGGATGCCCGTGCAGAGGCGGTCCATCTGCTTCGGGGTGAGGAAACTGGGGGATCCGCCGCCGAAGTGGAGCTGGTTGGCCGTCCGCTGCTCCAGGTTTAGAAGGGGCAGGGTCATGTCCATTTCCTTCTCCAAAGCGTCGAGGTAGACATCGGCCCGGTCGCGGTTGCAGGTGATGACCGTGGTACAGGCGCAAAACCAGCACAGGGACTCGCAGAAGGGCAGGTGGTAGTACAGCGAGAGCGGCATGGTGGCGCTGCGGGAGGCCTCGAAGAGGGGCTCCGGATCCTCGACCGGGGCAAACTGCAGGGCGGTCGGATAGGAGGTATAACGCGGCCCGGGCCGGTTATACTTTTCAATCAGGGTGCGGGGGGAGGCTATGGACATGATGCAAAAAGTTAACGCAGGTAATATTGAAAGATAAACATGACCACCACGGATACGACGATGATGGAGCCGATCCGCTTGGTCGAGGCGTCCATGTTCGCTTCCGGGATGATTTCAGAAAAGACCATCCATATCATGGCTCCGCCGGCAAAGCCAAGTCCAACCGGCAGGACCGGGCGGAATGTCTCGACGAAGACATAGGAGGGGACGGCCATGAGCGGCTGGGGAAGGCTGGAAAAGATACAGTAGAGGGCAGTGGTGAAGACCCGCATTCCCCGGGGAATCATGACCAGGCTGATGGCCAGTCCCTCGGGGATATTATGAATGGCAATGGCCATGGTGATGAACAGCCCGAGGCCATCCTCACCGCCGAAAGAGACCCCGACCCCGACCCCCTCGGTGAAGGAATGGACGGTCATGACGCCGAGAAAGAGGATGGCCTTGCGGGCATCCATGCCTTTCAGGTTGGCGATTTCGAGGTTTTCATGGCCACTCAGCCAGTGGTCGCTGACGAGGATAAAGACGAGGCCCAGCAGGACGCCCGCGGAGGTCTTCCAGATCCCGTAATTGATGCCCTCGAAGATGAGGGTGAAGCTGGCGGTGAGCATCAGGCCGGCGGCGACAGCGTTGCTGTAGCCCAGCCACTTGCGGCTGACTTTGGGAAAGAACAGGAAAGGCAGGGCGCCCAGCCCCGTGGCCAGGGCGGTGATGGAGGCATAGTTGAAAACTGACAGGACAGACTGCGTCATTCCGGGATCTGCCTAGTCCAGCGGATCATAAGGGTCAAGTATTGCATTGGAAGGAAAAGCCCCTCTAATGGCCGCCATGTTTGCCAAAGCTGTCCGCCTGTTCCCGCTTTGCTTCCTGGCCGCGCTGTCGGTCCGTGCCGAAAGCATTCCCGAAATGTTCGCCGCCCGGGAGCGAACCCTTGTTTCAATCGAGTACTACACCCAGCGGGAAATCGACCGCCAGAGTGGCGAAGGAATCGGCATGCTGGTTTCCCCCGACGGGATCGTGGTCTGCCTGCCGCATGTCTTTTCGGACTGGATTCCGCCGGACCGCTTCAAGGACATCCGGGTCTATACCTCCGGCAATCCCGTGGCCGAGGGCTTCCCGGCGGACTACCTGGGTCAGGACTGGGTCAACGGCTGGCACTACATCAAGATCCGCGACATGGAGGCGGCCGGCAAGTACCTGGATCCGATCAACATCTTCGATACCGGCCGGCCGGAGCTGGGGGACACGGTGTGGGGGGTCTGCATGACCGGCGGCGACCTGGACTACATCTCCTACTACCGGGAAGGAAAACTGTCCACCATCCAGCCCCTTCCGCTGGACACCGGCTTCGCCACCAGCGACGTGGCGGTTCCCGGCGGGCCTGTTTTCCTGGCCGACGGGCGCTTTGCCGGCTGGGCCGGCCGCTCCCTGCCGATGGAGCGGGACCTCTGGGTCGGGCAGGAGTATTTCCGGGCCAACATCCGCAATCCCGACGAATCCCTGATGTTTCTCCTGGCGGAACCCTTTTTCCAGGAAGTCCTGAAGCGGGTCCCCAGGGATCCCCTGTACCAGGAACGGCCCTGGATCGGCATTTCCAACACGCAGCCCCTGGACAAGGAGACGGCCCGTTTCATGGGCCTGTCCGGGCAGGGGGCCATTATTATCAGCGAGGTCCTCGAGGAGACCCCCGCGGCCCGGGCCGGGCTGGAGGACCGGGACCTCCTGGTCAAGATCAACGGCAAGCCCCTGCCCCGCCTGAAACCGGATTCGGTCCTGCAGATGTATTTCGAGCGGGAGTTGCTGACCTCCAAAATCGGGGAACCGATCGGGCTGACGGTTCTCCGCGGGGACGAGGAAGTGGACCTGACCGTGGTCCCCGAGGCTTCCCCGACCTTGATGAAGGAGGCCCGCCTGCATTATTTTGACCAGATTGGCCTGACCATCCGGCAATATATAATGGCCGACGCCCTGCGCCTGCGGGAGGACCATCGGGACATCCGCGGGGTCATGATCAACTTCATCCGGCCGAACAGCCTGGCTGCCTCCGGAGGGGCCCTTCCGGGTGACTGGGTACAGGAGGTCGGCGGCCAGCCCGTGGCCGGTTTCGAGGAGGCCCGGGAGCGCATCCAGGCCCTGCTCGATGATGACGCGGTCGAGGAGGTGGTCCTGCTGGTCAAGCGCGGCAACGAGGCCTCCGTCCTCCGAATCCG
>CAJXMX010000271.1 GCA_913056355.1 uncultured Opitutales bacterium | reverse complement strand
ATTCGAGAGCACCATCGAGAGTGACTCGGCCCATCTCTGGCCGGCGGTGGAAGCCCTGCTGGAGGCGGACCTCGAGATCCATTGCCTGCGGGACCTGACCCGCGGGGGACTGGCCGCGGCGCTGCTGGAAATTGCCTCCTCGGCCCGGCTCGGGTTCCAGGTGGAGGAATCCCGGATCGCTGTCGAGGAAGCGGTGGCCGGGGCCTGCGAGCTGCTGGGACTGGATCCCCTGCATGTGGCCAACGAGGGCCGCTTCATTGTGATCCTTCCCGCCGGTGAGGCCAGTCGGGCCCTGGAGATCCTTAAAGAGACGGCGCCGGGAGGCAGCCGGGCCGCCCGCATCGGCAAAGTGCAAAGCGGGGAGCCGGGCGAAGTCCGCATGGTCAGCCTGATAGGAGTGGAACGCATCCTGGATCGTCCCAGCGGCGAGCAGTTGCCGCGGATCTGCTGACCGGATTAAGGATTTCGAGGCCGGATCAGGAAGCCGTCCGGCCCAGGCGATAGCGGTAATAGGCGGAACAGGCTCCCTCGCTGGAAACCATGGGCGCCCCCAGCGGGTGGTCGGGGGTGCATTTGCTGCCGAAGGCCGGGCACTCGTGCGGTTTCCGCGCCCCGCGCATGATCTGGCCGCTGATGCATTCCGGCGATTCCATTCCCTCACGAATCTCGATTTTGAACCGCCTCGAGGCGTCAAATTGTTGCCACTCTTCCCGCAGGGCCAGTCCGCTGGCCGGGATGCGGCCGATCCCGCGCCAGTCGCGGTCCACGGTCTGGAATACCTCCTTCAGTATCTGGCGGGCCGGGACATTGCCTGCCTCCCGGACTGCCCGCGCGTAGGCGTTGCGGACGCCCACCTCGCCGGCCTCAAGCATTTGCACGCAATCAAGGATGCCGCGCAGGATATCCACCGGTTCAAATCCGGTGACGACAATCGGGACCCGGAATTCCTTCGCCAGCGAGGGATATTCCCCGGTTCCCATCACCGTGCAGACATGGCCCGCGGCGAGAAATCCCTGGACCCGGTTTTCCGGCGAGGAAAGGAGGGCCCGGATCGCCGGGGGAACGGTGACGTGGGAGACGAGAAGGGAAAAGTTCTTCAGGCCGAACTGATGGGCCTGGAGCACGGCCATGGCATTGGCCGGGGCAGTGGTCTCGAAGCCGACGGCAAAGAAAACCACCTCGCGGTCCGGATGCGTGCGGGCCAGCTCAACGGCATTCAACGGGGAGTAGACCATCCGCACATCGGCACCCCCGGCCTTGGCCGTGAGAAGGTCGGTTTCGCTACCGGGAACGCGCAGCATGTCGCCGAAGGAACAAAGGATCACCTCCGGTCTCCGGGCCAGGGAAAGGGCCGAGTCGATCAGGGCCACCGAGGTCACACAGACCGGACAGCCCGGGCCGTGCACCAGGGTCACCTGGTCCGGGAGGAGTCCGTCGATGCCGAACTTGACAATGCTGTGGGTCTGGCCGCCACAGATTTCCATGATGGTCCATGGCTTTGTCGTGGCCGTCCGGATGGCCGCCGCCAGCTTGCGGACAGCCGTGGCATCGCGGTACTCGTCGATGTACTTCATGGACCGGGATTGGCTGGGATTTCCCCCGGATTGGCACCCGGTTCCTCCAGTTCCTCCAGTTCGCCCATCTGCTGCAGGTAGGCGAACACCTCCCGGGCCTCGGCCTCGTCCACCTTGGAGAGGGCCATGCCGACATGAACCAGCACGTAATCGTCGACTTCCGCCTCGGGGACACAGGCCAGGCTGACCTGCTTGACGATTCCGCCGAAGCTGACCCGGCCGGAGCGCAGGAGCGGGTCGTCGCCTGTTATTTCAAGGATTTTTCCGGGTACCGCTAAACACATGGGGGGTATGGGGTGGGGGGTGAGGCGCTTTTTGTATTCAAGTTTCCCGACGCCGAGTCAAGGGGATTCAAGACTCTGCTCAGGTGCAACGGGTTATGCCGAGAAGGGCCGCGTAAGCCTGTCCGGCGGAAATTCCATTGTCATTCGGGGACAGCTCCCGGTGCAGGACCGGCCGGTGACCGGACTTCTCCAGGGCGGAAACGGTGAGCTCGGTCAGGAGGGCGTTCTGGAAACAGCCCCCGGTCAGGGCCACCTGCCCGACGCCGAAGGTCCTGGCCACATCGGCAATGCCGGCCGCCAGGGCTTCATGAAAGCCCCTGGCCATGGCCGGAACGGGTTGGCCGGCCTCGATGGACTGGAGAATTCCTTCCAGGAGGGGAGCCCAGTCGAGCACCGGCAGCGGTCCGCTCGAGGCGGACTGAAGCACATTCAGTTTGTACCGCGGTACCGGCTCATCCTTCCACCGGGCGGCGGCAAACTCCATGGCCATCGCGGCCTGTCCCTCGAAGGTGTTCCGGGTGGCGATTCCCAAAAGGGCGGAGGAGGCGTCGAAGAGGCGTCCGGCGCTGCTGGTGCGCGGCGAATTCAAGCCTCGCTGAAGGGCCTTGACCAATTGCTCCAGGTGCCGGCTTTCCTGGCCAAGGGCCCGGGTCAGAGCGTCCATGGCCGTCGCATTCTCCAACAGGCGTCCCTCATGGAGGGCCCCCAGGGCGCTCCGGCCGATGTTGCGGATGGCGCTTTCACCGCCGGGAAGGGAGAAGGGCCGAAGGCAGCCGACCCGGCGGGCCCGGTTGTGGTCGAGATCGACCAGGATGAATTCCCCGCCCCAGATAGTGTCGTCTTCCCCGTAGCCGGTCCCGTCCCAGACCACGCCCAGGACTTGGCCGGAGCGGATATTGTTGTCCAGCAGACAGGCCATCAGGTGGGCCAGGTGATGCTGGACCCGGACCAGTGGCAGGCGGAGGGATTCGGCATAGCGGGTGGAGGCATAATCGGGATGAAGGTCGCAGACGACTTCCTCAATACCTCCTCCGTACAGGGATGAAAGCAGGTCCACGGTGCGGCGAAAGGCCCCGATGGATACGGCGTTGGCCAGGTCCCCGATGTGCGGACTGGTCACCACCTGGCCGCCCATGGCCAGGGAAATGGTGTTCTTGAGGTGTCCCCCGACGCAGAGCATGGGCGCGTCGGCCTGGATTCCGTCCGGCAGGGGAAGCGGGGCCGGCGCGTATCCCCGGGCCCGGCGCAGGATGATCGGTCCCCGGGCGCCCGGGCGGATCACCGAGTCGTCCACCGGCCGGGCGATGGGGCGGTCATGGACCAGGAAGAGGTCGGCAATTCCTTTAAGCCGGCGGACCGCCTCGTCGTTGTCGGTGCACAGCGGCTCCTCGGAAATATTGGCGCTGGTGGCCACCAGGGGCCGGTTGATAGCCTGCATCAGGAGCAGGTGCAGGGGCGTGTAGGGCAGCATTGCGCCCACCCAGGGGTTCTGCGGGGAAACCGAATAGGCGAGGGCGGTGCGGGGCAACTTCCGGAGCAGGACGATGGGGGCGACGGGTCCGGCCAGGAGATTTTCTTCCCCGGTGCCGATCTCGGCAAAGGAGCGGAGCTGCTCCAGCGAGGCAAACATGACCGCCAGCGGCTTTTCGTCCCGGTGCTTGCGCTGGCGCAGGCGCTTGACCGCCTGTTCGCTGGTGGCGTCGACAAACAGATGGAAGCCGCCCAGCCCCTTGACGGCCACGATGTCCCCGCACTCCAGCACCCGGACCGCCGTCTCCAGTGCCTCCTGTCCGGTAACAGTCGGCATCCCGTCGACGGCGAGAAGGGAAAGCTGCGGACCGCATTCCGGACAGGCGTTGGGTTGGGCATGGTAGCGCCGGTCCGTCGGGTCGGCATACTCGGCCGCGCACTTGTCGCACATGCTGAAGCCGGCCATGGTGGTCCGGGCCCGGTCGTAGGGCAGCTCCCGGACGATGGTGTACCGGGGCCCGCAGTTGGTGCAGTTGGTAAATGGATACAAATGGCGGCGGTCCTCCGGATCCAGCAGCTCCCCGCGGCAATCCGGGCAGAGGGCCAGGTCGGCCGTAACCGCCACCCGCGGCGCAGCCTTTCCTTCCGGACTGGGGAGGATGTGGAATTCCCTCCCGGGCAGAGGGGGGCAGGGGAAGGAATCCTCAACCGTATCAGGATTCTCTATACGGATTTCGTCTATCCTCGCCGCCGGCGGATGGGCGGCGCGCACCTGTTCGGCAAAGGCGCGGCCCTGCTGCTGGTGGCAAGCCAGGCGGATGGTCACCCCGTCCCGGTCGTTGTAGACCCATCCGCGATGGCCCTGTTCCCGTGCCAGCCGGGCGATGAAGGGGCGGAATCCGACGCCCTGGACGGTTCCCCGGATCCGCAGCAGGATATCCCCGGCGGAACCAGCGTGGTCGTGCTCCTGTGGCATCGCTCGCGCTTCAAAGCAGGTCCCGGAGGAACCCGATCCACCGGTCAAAGCCGTCGCCGGTCCTTGAGGAAACTTCCATCACCTCCGCGTCGGGGCAGACCTTGGCCAGGTTCTCGAGAGCCTGGGCCCGGTCGAACCCGCAGGCCTCTGCGATGTCGCACTTGGTCAGGAGGACCATGTGCGCGCTCCGGTAGATGGGCGGATACTTGAGCGGCTTGTCCTCCCCGTCGGTACAGGCGAAGAGGGCCACCCGGACCGTCTCCCCGAGGTCGAACTCGGCCGGACAGACCAGGTTGCCGACGTTCTCAATAAAGAGCAGCTGCCCCTCCTCCATCTGCAGCGCATCGAAGCCGTGGGCGATCATGTGGGCGTCGAGGTGGCAGGCGCTCCCGGTCGTCAGTTGGGCCACCGGGACCTTGTCGTGCCGCAGGCGCCGGGCGTCACTGTCGGTTTCCAGGTCGCCCACCAGGACCCCGCAGGAAACGGTGTCGGCCAGTTCCTGCAAGGTCCTGGCCAAAAGGGTGGTCTTGCCGGCCCCGGGGCCGGAGACAAGGTTGATAACCTTAAGTTTGTGTTCCTTGAAATGCTTCCGGTTTTCCTCCGCGAGGCGGTTGTTTTCGGCCAGGAGGGGGATGTCGACCCGGACAAAACGGGTCTCCCCGCCAAGGCGGAAATCACCGGGTGGGGGAATGTCGGCCGGGTCTTCGGTCCGCACATCCACGGTGATGACATCGCCCGGTTTGGCCCTGGCCTTGGGCTTGTGGTGGAACGACTGGGGGAATTCGTTGTGGAGCAGATGCATGGCCGGAACCTAGGAATCCATTTCCAGCCGGGCAAGTTCAATTTCCCGGCCCCGGCGCAGCTCCCCGGAGTATTCACCGCATTGCGGACATTTGAAAAAACTCACCGATTCGGGTGTAAATGCGATTCCGCAGTAGCGGCACCAGGCCTCCGCCGGCACGTTCTCGATTTCCAGTCCGGCCCCTTCGGCCGGAGTGCCCCCGCAGGCCACCTCGAAGGCGAAGCGCATCGCTTCCGGATCGACCGCCGCCAGCGCCCCGATCCGCAGGGTGACTGACAATATCCGGCTCGCTCCATGGCGCTCCATCTCCGTCAGGGCGGCCCGGATCCCGGCCTCCGCTATGCCCGTCTCATGCATCCGCCGGTACCGTGGGACATTCCCGCAATCTTGGCGATGGTAAAGTCATTTTAGAAAAGTAGCGAATCTAATGATACAATAAATAAGCACAAATATCCCAAGGATTCGTATTGTAGGAATGTGAACAAATTCGCATACTCCGCCCAGACTAACCCCACTTGCGGGCCGAGCAGGAAAGGCTCTTTCACGGCCCGTTATATGATCAGAAAGGATAACCATGCTTGCTCCTCATACCCCGAAGAAGAAGGATCAACCCACTGTCTGGCAGGAAATGCAGTCCCGCGGAGTCTCCCGGAGGGACTTCATGAAGTTCTGCACCTGGATGGCGGCCTACATGGGCCTGGAATCCTCCGGCGTGGCCCAGGTGGCCAAGGCCCTGGAAGCCAAGAAACGCATCCCCATCATCTGGCTCCACTTCCAGGAGTGCACCTGTTGTAGCGAATCCTTCATTCGTTCCTCCCACCCGATCGTCGCCGACATCATCCTGGACAAGGTTTCGCTGGATTACACCGAGACCCTGCAGGCGGCCGCCGGCCACCAGGCGGAGGAGAACATGCACCGTACGATGGAGGAATCCTACGGCGAGTACCTCCTGATGGTGGAAGGATCCGTGCCGATGAACAAGGACGGGGTTTACTGCTGCATCGGGGGACGGACCGCGGAGGACATCCTCAAGGAGGCGGCGGCCGGAGCCAAGGCCATCGTGGCCTGGGGCAACTGCGCCTGTGCCGGGTGCGTGCAGGCGGCCGATCCCAACCCGACCGG